>CAXBVE010000001.1:0-131506 GCA_963979435.1 uncultured Candidatus Actinomarinales bacterium
ACGGACTCATAATCCGTCGGTCGCAGGTTCGAGTCCTGCCGGGCCCACTTGAAAACATTTATGAACATTAAAAATATAAATGCTCGAACAATTGGATTAGTATTTGCATCAACACTATTAATACCATCAAATTACGGATTAAATATTTTAGGATTGAACTTCGAAGACTTGCCCATAGTGGTTCTTTTTTTATTTCTATTTTATAAAAAAATAACTAATCACGATCCTATTTCAAACATCGATAAAGTATTTTTAACATTTATATTTTCATTTATCCTATATTCAAATATATTTACTCAGAATTTTGAAATATTCAATCAAACAAATTTAAGATTCTATTTCTATTTTATTCTCAGTTATCTTTGCGTTGATGTAATTAGAGCAAATAAGGAAAACTTAATTACAGTTTTTGAACCACTCTCTTATGTCATGATTGCAAACTTTTTAGTTGTACTATTTCAAGTCCAGCTTCCTGGAACTATCGATGGGTGGATACTAAATAATTCAGGTAGTACTAATCTCTTCACATCAGGAAGACTAGGAGGATTTCAAGGTGGTGGTCCAAATGTTATTGGAGTGATTTGTACACTTTATGTACTGTTATGCGTATATAATGTTTTAAATTCTGATAATTTTTTTAGATATATTCGTACTGACAAGTTCAATACCTTGTTACTTATTATTTCCATTTTCAATCTTTATATCACATATTCTAGAGGTTCATATTTAGCTTTATGTACTGGTTTGTTAGTACTACTAATTTATACAAAAGCGTTTACATTACAATTCAAAATATACTTTTTAATTATTTCAATATCTTTTTCAGTGATAGTTATCTATATTTTTCCTTCAATCTTTTTAAAGCAATCAAATAGAACCTTCCTAAACAATCTTGCTATCAATAATTTGGAGTTATTCGAAGGTAGTGGAGGCGGTAATTATATTAAAGAGGTCTATAAAGATTATCTTGTAGGGCTTGATGATGAAGAAATTTTAGATAAATTTAATATAGTTTACAATGAAAAAGACAAAGAAAACCTAAGTACGAATATTCCAGAAAAAGATATTGATCCAGCTGAGGGGTACTTAAAGCTCAAATTTGATTACAAAGATGGTTTATTACCAAGGTCTGTAATTACATTCTATCACTCTCAAAACGGTATAGCCTGGTCACAGATTGGTTCTGAACATACCAATGGATCAGTTATTGAACTTATGAAGAATGATTCTTTCTTTGAAGTAGGAGGTTGGGGAGATGGTCAATCTCCAGGAGATTCATATCTTGATGGTTTTGTTAAGCAAATACATATTAGTTATCTTGATAGTAATTACAATTACCAATTTATGGAAAAGAATAGAGATATAGACTACTTTGTATACCTGCCTACGACCACAGAATTTTATGATAATAGAAATGATGGAAAATTAGTTTACACTGAAGATGGTCTCAAGTTAAAAAGACCAAGAAGTTATTGGGTAGCAATCCCAAACGAAGATAATATATCTCAAGAAGACTTTGAAGTAGTAATTCAACTTAAACTTAATAACATTCCCAGGGGAAATGAAACAATATTTAGCCAAAGTTCAATTATTAGTTTTTCAGATAATACCAACAACCAGTCATGGAAATGGTCAATTATAGATGGAAGAATGTATTTCTTTTGGGTAGAAGATATCATTAGCGGGTATTCAAATTACCTTGGTGGCCAAAGTCTTAGGTCTGGAAGATTAGTTGCTAATAATGGACAGTTCGATTCTATTAGTTCCGACTTTTCACTTTCCCAATATGATGAAATAACTACTTCTCATAATGGATTCTTGACAATGGCAGTCGAATATGGAATATTTCCCGTAGTGCTTATCGTATTAAGCATATTATTTCTAGTTGTCAAAAGTGTAAATTACAAAAATCATTTTTTAATCGCTCTGTTTGTAGCTTTATTAACTCAAAACCTAACTAATGATTTAATATATTCTCCAGATGTAGCAATTTATTTTTGGATAATTCCTAGCTATTTATTCTTAAAAAAAGATTAAGAATTAATTAATCCAATTCGTTTTGCATAAGTAGAAAAGTTTTCCGAAATTATTAGTATCTGTCTTCCATCTTCAAGTTCATATGGTGAAGTTGGTATTGCAACTCTATTGATATTACTAAAGTCTATATTTCTAAAATTCCACAGTGTATTTATAGCAGAGCTTAAAGTAAGATTTTCATCAATGATAAATGAATCCTCTAGAGCGTTAATAAAACTATTTAATTCAGTAAGTGATTCAAAGTCGTTCAGTTTTTTCAATAGTTGCAATATAACATACTGTTGTCGCTCATTTCTGGACAAGTCACTGACGCCATCCATCTTTTTCCATTCTGAGGCATCTTCACCTTTTTCGTCTATTATTTTTTCACCAACTAATATTTCAGTATTTCTGGATACGATCCAATTCAAGGCTGTAGATCCGTTTACAACTTGACACCCTTTTTGCAATTCGAAAGAGTACCCTTCTTTTTGTGCACTATCTACACAGATTTCAATTCCATCAAAAGAGTTTATAATATCCTCAAAACCCTCAAAATTAAAACTTGCAAAGTGATCTACTCTAATGCCTGTTAAGTTTTTTACTGCAGCCGCAAGGTTTTCAGCATTGTTCCCACACTTATTTTCCGAATAAGCTGCATTTATCCTTTCAAGATTTTCTGTACATGAGTTAAGTATCAATGTGTCTCTAGGGATAGACAGTAGATAGTGGTTTCCTTCAGTTTCATCAATAAGCCCTATGATGATAACATCTGCTCTTTGACCTTCAACAAAACCTCTTGATTCAGAAGAATTTTCATCCCTTTCATCGCTACCAATCAAAAGATAAGATTTATATCCCTCTATGTCACTCTTAGCACTGTTGTTTATAAGTAATTTTTCAATTTCTGATTTCTGAATTTGAATTATTTCAGGTTCCGGAGGTTTAGTTTCATTTTCCTCGATATTATCTTCAACAAGAAGACTTGTAGTAGGGGTAAGACCCTCTGATATATTTTCCACTCTATCTGGATCAAATGCTTGTTTTTCAAATCTTGGAATAATCGTAAAAACTACTACAACTGCTGCTACTAGTAATCCTATAAACAAGTATATGTATTTATTTAATGCTTTCATGATAAACCAAAAACTAAGTATAACTCTATAATAAATTTTGTGAATAAAATTAAAACAGTAATAGCTGCTGGAGGTCTAGGAACTCGCCTTCAGGGCTTTAGAGGAAATGACTCAACTAAAATTCTTTTAGAGGTTGACGGATCTCCTATGATTATTCGTCAAATTGAACAGCTTTCCAATTGGGGGTTAAACGATTTCATCATAATTACTAATCCTTCTTTTGATAAATTGATAAAAGATGTTACTAGATCCTATTTTCCTGAAAAAAATATTAGTTATTCAATACAACATGAACAAAAAGGTATTTCCCATGCCTTAATGTGTGCTAAAGAATACATCTACCCTGGAGATACAGTTTTTTTTATTTTAGGAGATAATTTCTTTGAACACAGTCCTACAGCAAATTTAAATTTAGAAAATATTGGAAGTAATAAAGGAGCTTATATATTTTCTTACAAAGTTGATAATCCTGAAGAATTTGGAGTAGCCGAATTAGATTCTAATAATAATGTTATTTCAATTGAAGAAAAACCTGATAAACCAAAGTCTAATCAAGCAGTTGTCGGCGTTTATATCTATGACGATACTGTTATGGAAAAAATTACAACTTTACAGCCTTCTGCTCGTGGGGAGTATGAAGTAACAGATCTAAACAATTTATATATACAAGACGGTAAATGTAAAAATGTAACTATAGAAGGATGGTGGATTGACGCAGGAACACCAGATAGAATCATAGAATTAGAAAAAAAGTTAACTTAATGGTTCCATTTTTTTATATTTAGCAAAATTGTATATAAAAAATACAAAATATCCCATTGCGAAAATGTAACTCAGTGCTCCATTAAAGAATATAGTTCCAATCAATAATACGTAAGAAAAGAAACTCAAAAATAGAAAGCTTAATAATACTTTTCTTTCCGAATAGCCTAGATTTAACAGTCTATGTGAAATATGGTCAGTTCCACCAATTGTTGGTGATTTATTATTACTAATTCTATCAGAAGTAACTATTAAAAAATCTAGTATTGGAACTGTGAATATGAACAAAATTGGGCTAAATGGAGAAACTAATACGCCATCTACTTTTGGTATCCAGTCAAAAATAATAGAAATAAATCCCAATACGTATCCAACAAATAGAGTTCCCGAATCTCCAAAATATAACTTTGCTGGAGGATAGTTGTATATAAAGAACCCTAGTAGTGACGCAAAGAGGAGTAATGAAATATCTGTGACTTTATATAAGTTTGAATAATTGGTCAAAAATGCAATTTGCAAACAGATGCTTCCAGAGACAACAACTGTTAGGCCATCCATGTTATCAATAAAATTTATAGAGTTGATAATTAAAAGTACCCATAAAAGTGAAAAAAGGAGATTTACATAATTCTGAAGATCTACTTTTAGGTAAGCCTCAATATTTAAAAATGCATCAAGTTTTAAAAGTGGGTACAGGATGATAATAATTTGTCCTGTAATTTTAGTTTTCCAGTCCAGATTGAATATGTCATCAAGTAATCCAATTATTGAAATCATAACTGCGCATATTCCAATTATTACAAAATCTTGGTCAGCTCTACCTAGGAAAAAGGTAGTTATCAAAAAAGCAACCGAGGTTGCTATTCCTCCAAAAGGAGATATGTTTTTATTGCTCAACCTTTTCTCACTTTTATTATTTTTTTTCTTGAATTGTTTCGTAAAATGCATAAAACTTTTGTTTAGTAAAGCCGAGAATATAAAAGCTATAAATGCCGCAGCAGTTACTGAGAGTTGAAACCGAATCAATTCAGTACATCCAATTCTTTATAAATTTTCTCAAATTGTGAAGCTACAACTTTAGAGGTATAAAACTCATCAATTAATTGTCTATTTTTTGAATTATCAATTATTTCCTCATATTTTTCAATAGACTTCACAAATTTGTCAATTTGATTCAATTCAATTAATTCAAGATTATTAAATTCTCTCATCACTTCAGTGCCCTGAATCTTATAGGCTATGCAATAGAGACCAACGTATAAAGATTCAAGAAGAATTCTTGAAAACCCTTCATGTGACGACATTACAAGTGAAATATCAAATTCAGACAGCTGTGTTTCTATATCAATCTTTCCTAAATAATTTAGTTTTTCTTCATTTAAAACTATTTCCATGTCCTTGTCGGAAATATTTTGTGGATTACCTTCATCACGCTCACCAGCTAGGTAAAATTCAATATTTACCATATTGACTTGATTAACAATACTCAGATAATCCATAATTCCTTTATCATATAAAAGTCTTGAAACAAGGATGACCTTCTTTTTTGCTGGGTTACTTGATGGTAGATCTTTTATTTTAAAATTGGCACTTTCAATCCCTGAACTAGGAATTACTTCTGTCGTATTTGTGAAATTAGAAAAATTAAGAAATATATCTTTGTCTGAAGTATTTTGAAATATAATCACGTTGATAGCATTATTAAAGAGGTAACTTATAAAAGGTTTCAATAGGTATCTTAATAATTTTGCTTTTGAGCTTCTGCTAAACAAAAAACCAAGTCCTGTGATTGACAGCACTGCTTTATTTTTATTTTTCAGAAAGAGATTAGCTAAACAGAAAAGTATTCCAGTTTTTAATGTAAAGCAATGAAATTTGCTATCTACATTTTTTAAGTGACTTCTTAGTGAGAATATTGCTTTTATATCCAATATTTTATTTCTGTTTATTTCCCACGATGACACACCCTTGTAGATTGATTCTATTTCCTCCATGTGAACACCATTTGGACACATTGCATGGATTTCTTCAGATTTTATATACTTAACTAAATCTTTTCTAGATTTGTATAAAATCCAATCCCAATGAGATAAATAAGTTATCATTAACACCATTTTAAGTCTTAAATTTGTTAACATTGCCTAATATGAATTTAGTCGTCATAGGAACAGGTTATGTAGGCTTAGTTACAGGGGTTGGCTTTGCAAGTCTTGGCAACAGTGTGAGCTTTGTTGATTTAGATGAAAATAAAGTTTCAAAACTTAAAGACAAACAAGTCCCATTCTATGAACCTGGTCTTGAAGAACATTTTCAGGATAATGAAACATTTTCAAGAATGTCTTTCACATCTTCATATGAAGAAATCGACTGGGAAGATACAGATGTGGCATTTATCTGTGTACAAACCCCAAATAATCTTGAGACCAATTCTGTTGATACCAGATTTCTTGAATCGGCAATTACAGAGATAAATAACCTCAATAACCCAAAATTAGTTGTTACGGTAAAATCTACTATTCCTCCTTATGAAATTGAGAAAGTTTGTAATAAGGTAGGGATGGATAAAAACGAAATTACATTTAATCCTGAATTCCTCAGAGAAGGCACAGCTATTGAAGATTTTTTTCAACCTGACAGAATTGTATTAGGAGGGAATGATCCCAAAAAACTTTCCATTCTAAGAGAATTATACAAAGGCTTTGATGCAGAACTTATAGAGACTGATCCGATTAGTTCACAACTTATTAAATATTTAGCAAACACATATTTACCTTTAAGGCTTTCATTTGTAAACGAAGCAGCAAGATTAATTGATCATTCTAATGGTAATCAGGTTGATGTTCTTAGGGGGGTTGGTTTAGATTCAAGAATTGGTTCGCATTACTTTAGACCATCACCAGCTTGGGGAGGTTCTTGTTTTCCAAAGGATTTGATTGAAGTCAATAATTTCTATAAAGAAGGTGAAGTTATGCTGCCTATAATCTCAAATATAATTGAATCAAATAATATTCAAACTAAATGGACAGTTGATAAATTAACATCAATACTCATAAACGAAAATATAAATTCAGTATTGTTGATTGGGGCTGCCTTTAAAGAAGATACCGACGATTTGAGAAATTCACCAACCCTAGATATTTATAAAATGCTACACCAAAAAGATATAAATACTTTTATCTATGACGAAATGGTTGAACTGGATGAATATAATTCAGTAGATAATCTTGATGACATTTCTGAGAAAACTCTAGTAGTGCTGATGTATCCGATCAAGAAAACACTTATGGAAAGAATCGAGAGTATCATAACTGACACTAACTCCATTTTGTATACACCGTGGTAATAAGATGAATATTGTTTTAACAGGTGGATCAGGTTTTATAGGTTCACATCTCTCTAAGGAGCTACTCAAAAATGGTGAAAACAAGTTAATTGTTGTAGATAATCTACTAACTGGAAATCTAAATAATATTCAAGATTTACTAGATCATGAAAATGCAACATTTATCCAACATGACGTACAAGACCACATAGAAATAGATGAAAAAGTTGATTATGTATTTCATTTAGCAAGTGCCGCATCACCAGTTGCATATACAGAAAATCCAGTGAATACTTTAAAAGCTGGAAGCCTTGGAACAATAAACACTCTAGGTTTAGCTAGGAAACATGGTGCTGAATATTTCTTAGCCTCAACATCTGAGGTTTACGGAGACCCTTTAATTACTCCACAAAATGAAGAATATTGGGGTAACGTCAATCCAAATGGGGAAAGAAGTATGTATGATGAGGCAAAAAGATTTGCAGAGGCTGCAACAGCAACATATGCAAGAAGCTATGACCTAAAGACCAAAATAATTAGGATATTCAATACCTATGGACCAAATATGCAACTAAACGATGGCAGGGTAGTCACAAATCTTATAGTACAGGCACTTAATGATGAAGATTTAACTATCTATGGAGACGGCTCTCAAACTAGAAGTTTTTCCTATGTGTCCGATACAGTGGCAGGAATAATTGCAATGATGGAATCAAATCATTATGAAGTCTTTAATATCGGTAACCCTTATGAAATGACTGTTAAAGAATTAGCAGAGACAATATTAAAACTTACAAACTCAAAGTCTGAAATAATTTATAAACCATTACCAAATGATGATCCCCAACAAAGGAGACCAGACATTAGTAAAGCCAAAGAAAAACTTAACTGGGAACCAAAAGTAGACTTAGAAACTGGGTTGAATACAACTATTGAATGGATAAAAAAAGAGTTATCTAAATAACTTTTAATATCCTATCGTGTAAAGTCTTCAGTGATTCCTCTTTAACTTTTTCCTGTGAAAATTGGATAATTTCTATAAGAAAATCTTTTTCTAGTTCTGAAATTAAATTTATACTTTTCGTTAAGGCATCTTTTGTGCCATCAAACTTCAGAATGTTGAGATATTCAGGATGAATATTTTTGTCATATTCTGAATTCATATAAAAATTAATAATTCCACCAGATAACGTTTCAAGGACACTCTTATCATAAAAACCTTTTGGAGTGTTGTTGATGTGGAATCCAGTTTTATCTATATATGTACTTAAACTGGGATGAGGGACAGAACCGGCAAAACTTATATTGCGATATTCAGAATATTTATTTTTTAAATAACTTTCATAATCAACATCTTGTTTTGTTAGAGGGCCTCCCACGATTGTGATACTCTGTGACTCCCCATAAACACTATTTAAAAAACCTTCAATAGATTCCTCAATATTTTTTGATTTGGAAATTCTACTTAAGATGAGAAAATCTTTCGATTCCGTATTGACTCTACTTCTATAAAAATCTTCATAGTTAATGGCATGTCCAATAGAAGTTACTTTTTTAAACTTTAAAGGAAATGAATTCTCTGAAGCTGTAATTATTCTATCTGAAAATAATGCGCCCAAATAGAGAACAATTTTCTTTATAAAAGTAGTGGGACCCTTATGTGTGTACCAAAGGATAGACTGCAGATTTTGAAATCTAAATATACTTGAACTTACTAATGTTAAAGAGGTTGTCATATGTGAGAGACAGAATCTATATTCATTATTTTTTAATAGGTTTTTGATAATTTTTCTCAGTGAGATGAATTTTGTTATCTTATTTGTATTTACAGAATCATGACTATATACATTTATATTGTCATTTAAGATATGGGTTGCACCTTCATTTAATGTCACAACATCAATTTCTGTGTAATATTCAGATAATTGATTTAGCCAATTTATCGCAAATCCAAGTGAAGTATTGTTTGAGTCTGTAGATATATTAAAAATTAATATTTTCTCTTTTTTCATAATTCTATTTTTCATTTTGTTGGAAAATTTTCATATATTGGTTTGCCTGTACTAAAAAACTATATTCTTTACTAATGAACACTTTTGCTGCATCAGCTCTTTTAGTTGCTTCATCTTTATTATCAATAATATAGGTGATATTCTCAGCAATAATTTTCTTATCTGGTGGTATAGGGATAATAAATCCACGCTCACCGTCATTCAACAAGTCTTTACAGCCACCAACTTCGGTACTTAATATAGGAATCTCATAATTAATTGCTTCCAGTACCGAATGGGGTAGACCTTCATAATCAGATGCTTGTATGAAGATATCTGCAGTAAGTAGAAACTGAGAGATTTTATTATTATCAATTTTACCTAAAAGTTGAACTCGATTTTGTAAATTCAATTCATGTATTACCCCTTCTAATTTATTGAACTCACCACCTTCACCAATTATGCTAAGTTTTACGTTCTTATTATCTAGTAATTCCATTGCTTCTATAACTATATTTATATTTTTCTGAATCACTAATCTTGAAATAATCAATAAGTTGATATCAGCTTTATGTACATTTGTTCTTTTAATATCTGTAATATCAACTCCGTTATTTATTTTTAAAATTTCATTGTTAAACCCTAATTCAGATACAAAATTTTTTAAATGATCAGACGGAGTAATTACTACTTCAGCAGAATTGACACTCCAGTTTCTCAGTAATTTTTGAACTTCAATTAGAAAAGAGTGTTTGTTGTTCTGAAACTCATCAAAAGACTCACTCGTTTTTTTTTGGTTGTAAGCTCTTTCCCAGACAGGATCGCCTACGATCTTTCTGATTAGTTTTTTCTTGAGCATGAGTGCTGCTATGGCTGACTCAACTCCGAGCCCATTAACAAAAATCAGATCACTATTTCTTCCATTTTTGACGATTTGGTAAATTGTTTTTAACCAGCGAATAGGCAGATTGTTTGATCTTCTAATTCTTATTACATCTAAATTATCTTCAATATGATTATTACCCACTTCAGATAAACAAATAATTTTTACATTGTGACCATTCTCTACCAAGAAATTAGAAATTTTAGGAACAAAACTTGCCGGTCCGCCAATATCTGGAGGAAATATTCCTACAGTTATTAAAATGTTCATAGTTTAAATTCTATTAAGTTATTTTTTTTTGTGTGCAACTATCTCTTTAATCATAGAATTAATATCTTTAGTCGGAGTCATACCAGTAAAATTAACTATTTTATCTATGTTTGGAGTTCTTCTAGTTGGATCTTCAAATTTATTCCCGAATACTTCTTCATGTTGAATGTAATTTATTTGTGATTCTGAATCACATGTCTTAATTACAAGTTCAGCTAAATCTTTAATTGTTATTTCTTGTGTCTGGCCAATATTAAATACTTCACCATAAGCCTTCATTTCAGCGAGTTTAATGAAATAACTAGTCACATCATCTACCCATGTAAAAGATCGAGATTGGCTTCCATCACCATGGATGATAATATCATTATTATTGAGGGCAGCATCAATAAACTTAGGAACTACCATTCCATATTCTGATAGTTGATTCGGCCCAATAATGTTAAAGAGTCTTACGATTATCGGATTAAGCTTTCCTTCTTCGTATTCAGATAGTGCTAAAAATTCATCAATCATTTTTGATGCAGCATATGACCATCGTAATTTTGTTGTTGGGCCAATTAAACTCCTTGATTCTTCTGTCCACTCTTTATCTTCGGAGACACCATAAACTTCAGATGTTGAAGTAACTAATACTGGAATATTATTTTTCTTACAAGCTTCAAACACTTCGTGAGTCGCCAAGATATTTGTGAGTAATGACTTACTTAAATTTTCCATAATATACTGAACTCCAACGCCAGCCGCTAAATGATAGCAAAAATCATATCCCTCAAAGGTCTCATCTAAGTTTTGAACATCTTCAACTTTCTTATTAATAAATTTAACTTTGTTACTATCGTTAAATTTTGAAAGATTAGCACTTTTACCTGTCGATAGGTCATCTATAACTAGTATTTCCTCAACTTCAGTCTTGATTAACTTTTCTATTAAGTGGGAACCAATAAAGCCAGCCCCACCAGTAATTATTATTTTTTTCATATTATTTGTTTATGTAATTTAATGATTTTAGCAACTCTATATTTTCAAGGTACCATTCTACGGTTTTTTGTACACCCTGGTCTATTAAGGTTGTCGGTTCCCAGTCGAGTGTTTGTTTAATATGGCTTAAATCTGGCTTCACTACATCTGGGTCTTTTATAGCTCTTTCTTTATTAACGACAATAGACTTTGTATCAGTATTTTCTTCTATTATTTCAATAACACGATTTAGAGAAACAGTATTGTTTGAACCTATGTTAAAGGTGTCAGAAGAATTATGGTTCATCACTTTAACTAAAGCTGAAATTACATCATCCACATAAGTAAATGATCTCCTCTGTTCTCCATTTCCAAAAACTTGTACTTCCTCTCTATTAATTATCCAGTGAATAAATCGTAAAATAGACATATCTGGTCTTCCATACGGGCCGTAGACTGTAAAAAATCTTGGTATTAAAACTTTTGTATCTGATTCATCAAGTATTGTTTTAGCCAAAATTTCTCCTGAAAGTTTTGTACTGGCATAAACGGAGGGGGGTTGGATTCTCTCATCTTTGTTTTCTTGCATTAAATTTTCTCCGCTATCACCATAAATTGAGGATGTGGAAGCAAGTATTAATGATGACACTCCTGTTACTTTGCAAAAATTAGCAACATTTGTAGTTGCAACTGTATTGTCAAGTACATAGCCGTAAGGCTCTAAAAAGCTCTGCCTTACACCTGCGCGAGCCGCCATATGATAAAAAGTTTGTGCTTGAGTGTTTAATGTTTGAAGTTGTGAAATAGAATTTGGATCTGATAAATTTAATTCATGAAATTCATAATTCTTATTATTACTAAGTTGACTTAATCGTAAATTTTTTAATCTTACATCGTAAGCGTCATTAAGGGAATCAACACCTATTACTTCAAATCCCATATTTATAAGTTTTTTTGCAAGATGAAAGCCTATAAATCCTGCACTACCCGAAATGATTACTTTGTTATTCACAACAATCATGCTACCAAAAATATATTTAATTCTTTAAAAAGATTTAAATAGTATTTATTTAATTTTAAAAAGTAGAATTTTATTAGTGCAATTATTACTTAAAAACATTAAAAGTCTTTCACCATTAAATATTCTATTTTTTATACCATTAATACCACACTTTAACATTATCGAAGACGTTCTCCATACTGATGACATACCTGTATTGCTATTTCTTATCTTGTTTTTAACCAGAATTATGTCTTTATTTGATAACTTCAAACCAATTAAAGGGTACCTGCTTATTGATTTTTTTATTTTGTACCTGTTAATTCAGAATATTTATCTTGGAAATAGTTTTCTTAATACCGAAATACTAAGGTTTACATTTTATGCAATTATTTTCTTTTTTATCCTAGGAAATAAAATGGAAAGTTTCTATGAATATTTACCTGTATATCTTTTTATCTTCTGTAGTAGTTTTTCAATTATTGCATATTTCTTTTCCATTAATTTAGGGACAGATCTTTACAACAATTGGAATATAGGCCTAAATCTTAGTGATATTGACTACATCAAAGGCAGGGTTAACGGTTTCCAAGCAGGAGGTCCCAATAGTTATGCTGATCTAATTGCTGTAACTGGAATCTATACAATTTTTAAATTAGAAGATAATTATTTTCCATACATTTCAAGTCTTGCAATTTTGGGATGTTTCTTTACATACTCAAGATTTTCACTAATTGTATTAATTATTTTTATTATTCTCAGAGCTTTAAGCACCCAAAATAAAATGTTAAGTTTAGGCATTATTTTTGCCTCCATCTTAGTTTGTGCCAATTTTGGATTAATTGAGAGATTTAGCAATGATGATAATTCAGGTATCCAGGATAGAGTTGATATGAGTGTAGGAGCTGTGGAGTATTTACTTAATGATACACTTCTTAATAATCTCATTGGTAGGGGCCACGATAGTTTTATTGTCAGTGGAGATGAAATAATCAACAGTAATAAGTTCGATCAAAATACAGTATCTTATGGTCCGCATAATTCTTTTTTATTCATTATTTTAAATTATGGAGTCTTTGGATTGATTTTGTATTTATTGATATTTAAAAATATAATTACTTACACACTTAGATTAAAAACTTTATTTAACCTATCACCACATTTTTATGTAGTAGCTGCTTTTTTTGTTTTAAGTTTTTCTAGTGATCTATTACAGAATCACAGTATTTCTTGGTATTTATACTTATCAAGCTTTCTTTTAATGAGAGAAATCAAAAATAAAGATTCTTTCGATGTTTAAATACACCTTTATTAGCGAATTGAAACATATACTATTGAATAGATGAAAATATTAGTAGTTGGTGGCGCAGGTTATGTTGGCGGAGGTATCGTTGACAAATTAGTTCCTAACCATGAGGTAACAGTCTATGACTCACTTGTATATGAGACTTCTTATAGGAAAGACGTTGATTTTATTTATGGAGATATAAGAGATCATAAAAAACTTAATTCTATTTTAAACAATTATGACTCTGTAATTTGGCTAGCTGCCCTTGTTGGAGACGGAGCTTGTAGTATCAACCCGAGCCTCACTCAAGAAATAAACGCAGAGAGTGTAAAAAACTTGACCAAAAACTACTCAGGAAGAATCGTTTTTCTCTCAACTTGCTCTGTTTACGGAGCACAAGAAGGAGTATTATCTGAAGACTCTTCCACAAATCCACTTTCAGAATATGCCAGTTCAAAACTAATTGCAGAAAAGTATTTAGAAGATTCAAACGTTATAATTTTTCGCCTTGGAACACTATTTGGAATAAGTGATCAGTATTCAAGAATTAGACTTGATTTAGTCGTTAACATACTTGTAACCAAAGCACTGATGGAAAATAAGATGAGCGTTTTTGGCGGGGATCAATGGAGACCTCTTTTACACGTAAATGATGTTGCAAATGCGATTGATGTAACTATAGAGACCAAAGTAAATGGAATATTTAACTTACACTATCAAAATTTCAAAATTATAGAAATAGCTGAGGAAATTGAAAAAAAAATAACTACAGCGGAAATTATCAAAACGCCATTGGAGTTCCAAGATGCAAGAAATTATCAAGTAACAAGTGAAAAGCTTCATAAAGAGACTGGATTCAAGGCTGAAGTAGATCTAAAGGTAGGTATAGATGAGATTTATGAGTTGATATCTAAGAACAGAATAAAAGACATTAGTGATCCCAGATATTCAAATCAAAATTTTCTTAATTTATATGGAGTAAAATAATGGAACCAATCTCATACCCTATCAATAGTTCAGTAGATGAGAGGGGACAGGTTACATTTGTAAATGACTTTGACATGACTGATGTAAAAAGGAGCTATGTAGTTACAAATACATTAGTCAAAACTGTAAGAGCCTGGCATGGACATCAAAATGAAAAAAAATGGGTAACTGTACAAAAAGGTGAATTCTTGGTCTGTGTTGTAAAAGTAGATAGTTTTGATAATCCCGATATGAATGCAGAAGTTAAAGAGTATGTATTAAATTCTGAAAATAGTGTTTTGTTCATCCCAGGTGGATACGCGAATGGAGCAATGAATCTTACAGATGAAAATGAAATTAGATATTTTTCTTCAGCAAGTTTAGGCGAATCTTCAAGTGATGATTTTAGAATTGATGCACAATTTTGGAACCCCTGGGAAAAACATAATCCAAACTTTTATGAGTAATATTTTAATTTTAGGTATAGACGGCATGCTTGGAAATATGCTTGCGAATGTCTTTTCACAAAAATCATCTGGAAAGCTCTTTTTCACATCTCGTAGAGATGAGCCTGTTAATGAATATTTAAATGGTGAGATTATTAACTTTGATGCTTTATCAATGGGATTTACAAACCTTGTATCCACGGTCCAACCAGATTTTGTCATAAATTGTATCGGTGCAATTAAGCCACTTATTAAAGAAAGCGATCGGAAATCTGTTATTAATGCACAAACTATTAATTCTTTTTTACCTTTAAATATTGCTAAATCTACAAATGAATTTAACTTTAAATATTTACAAATTGGTACTGATTGTGTTTTTAACGGTGAAAAAGGTATGTATAACGAAGAATCTAATACGGATGCTATAGACGTATATGGAAAAACCAAAATTGCAGGTGAGATTATGGTTAAAAATAAAACTGTTATTAGATCAAGTATTATTGGTCCAGAGTCCGGCACAGGTAGGTCTCTACTTAATTGGTTTTACCATGAACAGTCTGACTCAGTAAATGGATTTAACAACCATTTATGGAATGGTGTTACAACACTAAATTTTGCAAATGTTATTAATGGAATCATAGAAAATAATTATGATGCAGGTTTAATCCAGCATTTAATACCATCAGATGTTGTTACTAAATATGAATTATTACACCTCTTCGCAAAATACTTTAAAAAGGACATAGGTATAAATAAAAGCGAGGCTGATACCGTAATAAACAGAACACTGACCACACTCAATCCTCAACAAAACGAAATATTTTGGAAATTTGGTGGGTATGGCAAAATACCCAGTGTTGAAGAAAATATTGAAGAACTTTCAAGATACAGCTTAACTCAGGAATTATTGGTTAAGCAATGAAAGATATAGCTATCATTTTAGGTATTAGGCCGGACGTTATTCGTGCTAGTAAAATTCTCAAGCTACTGGAGAGCAGTAACAATTTAACATATGATTTTATTTGGTCTGGCCAGCACTATTCAGAAAATATGAAAGATGTATTCTTTGAACAATTAAATGTTCCAAAGCCAAACGTAGAGTTTGAAATTGAGAAAGGAAATGACGCAGCAATTGTCAGTTCAGTTATTAAGAATATATATAATCATTTAGAAAAAAATAAATATAAAGCCGTAATCTTTCTAGGGGATACAAATACAGTTATGGGCTCAATTGCTGTTGCTCAACATAATATCCCAATTGTTCACATTGAAGGATGTATGAGGTCTTACGACTGGAGAATGCCAGAGGAAAAATATAGAACAACCATAGATCATTTATCTGACAGGATATATGCATATCTTGATGGATATAAAAATCAAGGTCTGAAAGAAGGTATATCTGAACAAATAATCAAAGTTACAGGAAATCCTATTGTTGACATTATTAATGAAAACAAAAATTTATTTGAATCTGGAGATCAGTTTCTATCTCAAGAAATTTCAAAATTAATAGAAAAGGATGATTTCCTTCTTGCAACTGTACACCGTCGAGAGAATGTACTTGAGGAATCGAGTTTAAAAGAAATAGTAAATCTAATAAATAAAACAGATAAAAATGTAATTTTTCCAATGGGGTACACAACTCAGAAGAAAATGAAGGAATTTAATTTGAATCTTAATTCGAATGTCTATGTCTGTGATCCAATTGGTTATCTTGAGTTTATGCATTTACTTGGTAGATCAGATTATGTATTATCTGATTCAGGTACTGTTGTCGAAGAGGCTTGTATATTGGGAACAGCAAGTATCCAATTAAGATTTTCAACTGAAAGACCAGAGGTTTATGATGTCAAGTCTTCAGTTAAGTTTGATCCTTCTGAAAAACATACTGAATATGAATCGTTTATTTCTAGTGTTGAAAGTTTGAAAAATACAAATTGGGAACAACCATTCGGAGATGGAACAGCTTCTGATAAAATTGTACAAGATTTAGTTAATCTTTCAGACACAGATTCATTCAAAAAACATGCGCCAAGTGATTATCCATTTGATATAAGTAATTCTCTTAAAGGATGAAAAGGATACTATTCCACTCTCTTACAATACCTCCCGATAATGTTTCTACTGGGATGTTGGTAGCAGAGTTAGCAGCTGGATTTAATGAAAATAACATTAAAGTAGAAATACTTGCCAGCACACCACAGTACAATTTTGAAAAGTCAAAGCCAAACAATTTATCCATCATAGATAAGCAGTACTCACAATCTGAATACAAAGGCGTAAAAATCTATCATGTAAATTCAAAAACAAGAAGTTTTAAAGAATCTAGAAGGATATTTCAGTGGATGCGATTTCATTATTACTCGCTACGTTTTTTATACAAGGCAAGAAAAACTTACGAACATATCTTTATTTTTAGCTATCCGCCAACAATGAATTTAGTAAGTATTTTCGTTTATAAAATATTAAAACTTAAAGTTACCTATTCAGTTTGGGAGCTTTATCCAGAGATAGCTAATAACTTAAGTCTATTTAAATCAAAGTTACTTACAAGGATATTTAAAAAGCTAGACACATATTCAATGAAGAATACTGATAATTTAGTTGTCAATTCTCCTGAGCTCCGAAATTATTTAATAACAAATAGAGATTTGTCAAAAAAAAATATTGAAGTTATTACGCACTTTTCCCCTTATCCATTAAGCGAAAATTATCCCAATCTAGATTTAAAAAAGATGTTTTATGCAGGGAATCTTGGTAAGCCACAAAATTTAGAAAAGTTCATTCAAATGTCTATTGAACATGATGTTAAGTGGGAGTTTGATATCTATGGTGCTGGGACCGAGTACGTAAATATTGAAAAGTATGTAAATGCTGAAATAAATCTTAATAAACATATTGAACGGAATGAATTAATAGAAAAAATCTCTGACATACCCGTAGCTTTAATTTCTCTTGATGAACGTATAACTATTGAGGGATTTCCTGGTAAAACATTCGACTATTTATCAATGAATAAGGTTTTGCTATCAATTTCAAATAAGGATTCCGCTGTTGCAAAGTTTATAGAGAAATATAGCCTTGGTGTGAATATAGAGCCTGATTCTGTGAAATCATTTTTAGATGCATTTGAAAAATTATCTTCGCAACAATTTTTATCTGAAACATTGTTAAATGTAAGCAATATTAATAAGAACCAGATCAAAAAATCAGAGATAGTTAAACAGTATTTAACCTTGATTTAGCTTGCACCTTTCCTGGTAACTACATAATAAAAAGTTAAAAATATTATTTTCACATCCACAAATATGGATCTAGTTTTAACATATTCTAAATCCCAATAAAGTCTTTCTTGTAAGCTTAGATCCAACCGGCCTTGTATTTGAGCTAAGCCTGTAATACCTGGTTTTACGGTATTCCTTATTTTTTGATGATCTCCATAGAGATCTGATTCATATTTTACAAGTGGCCTTGGCCCCACAATTGACATCTCTCCTCGTAAGACATTAATAAGGTTTGGTAATTCGTCTAAGGACGTTTTTCTGAGAAAATTACCAATATTAGTAATACGATCATCATTTTCAATTCTTATAGGTTTACTCGGAGTTAATGAAGGTTCAATCGTCTCTTTTTTTGAAAGTTCCTCATAATGCTCTTGATGGACAGTGTCACTAGATAGAGCATCCATTGTTCTAAATTTATACAAAAGAAATGATTTTCCATTTTCACCCACTCTTTGTTGTTTGTATAAACCAGGAGAACCATCAGATATGTAGATTACTATCAAAATAAGTGGATAAATTACTAGTAGAACCGGAGAAAATAATAGGGTTATTGTAATGTCTAATAGTTTTTTCATACAATATTTACTTTAAACTATTCAAATTAATGTACTTTAAATAAAAAATATAACAGTAGAGTTAAAGAAATGTGTGGAATAGGTGGAATTATTAACATTAATAATTCTAAAATTGACCCAGAAATTGCCAATAATATTAAAACCTCACTAGAACATAGAGGGCCAGACAACTCTTCAATAAAACACATTTCAGAAACTGTCTCATTGGTCCACACAAGATTAGCCATCATTGATATAGAGGATAGATCAAATCAACCATTTCATTCCGACGACAATCGTTATTGGATAGTTTTCAATGGAGAAATTTACAATTACAAAGAAATTAGAGAAGAACTGGAAAACAAAGGGTACAGCTTTCATACATCTGGAGACACTGAGGTTTTGCTAAAGGGGTTTATATGTTACAAAGAAAAAATTCTAGATAAGCTCAGAGGGCAATTCGCTTTTGCTATATATGATTCAATTGAAAAAACTACATTTTTAGCTAGAGATAGGATTGGAATAAAACCTTTATATTTTTCAAAATATAAAGAATGGATAGTTTTCGGATCTGAAATGAAAACTATTGAATCCTCAAAATTAATACCATTCATTCCGGATACAGAATCATACATGACTTACATGAGACATTTATGTATCCCAGGAAGTAGTACTGGTAATAAAAATATTTCCAAAGTTAGACCAGGAGAATATGTTACTTTTTCTAAAAGTGGTGAAATTAAAACATATAAATACTGGGATCCGTTTAGTTTTGAAATAGATTATGAGATGAGTGAGAGTGATGCAAGTGACGAATTAGAAAGACTACTTATTGAATCAGTGGAGTATAGAAAAGTAAGTGACGTTGAAGTTGGACTATTCCTTTCTGGTGGATTGGACTCCTCATTAATAGGGAAACTCATGAAGGCAGGTAGTCAAAGTAAACTTAAAGGTTTTAATATCGATTATGAGGAACACTTTGATGGCTACAAAGGGGAAGTATCTGAGGCTGAATACGCATCCTCAAATATTGATATAGAGTTAATTAAAGAAAAAATAGCATATAGAGATTTTAAAACATTATTAAATAATTACTCAAACTACCAAGATGATTTAAATGGTGACGAAGTTGGCATTCCTCTTTATTTTCTTGGAAAATCTGCAAGGTCGAAAGGAATTACAGTTGTTCAAGTTGGAGAAGGGGCTGATGAATTATTTTATGGTTACGAACATTGGCTTAGATATCTAAAACTAAATAGATTCATTAAGCCGATTATGAAAAATAATTCTAGAGTTTCAGGATTTTCAAACCATAGGTTAAATTTGTTATCAAACATTATATTTAATCGAACATCTTTTCCGGGTGGAGCTTTAGGTTTCAATTTATCAGAGATCAATAGACTTGTTGAAGGAGGCATTTCAGAGAACCCATCTTCGTTACATTATGTTGATAGCAAGTGGGATGACTACTTCTCAAGATCTGATGCAGAATTATCTAAATGGATGACACTAGTAGATTTAGATATTCGTCTTCCTGAGTTGCTATTAATGAGAATGGACAAGCTAGTTATGCAATCAGGAGTCGAAACTAGAGTACCTTTTCTTGATCACAAATTAGTTGAATTTGTACTTACAGTTCCAGAAAAAATACTATTAAATAAATCAACTACAAAACCATTATTAAAAAATATTGCTCGAAATCATATACCAAATAAGATTATAGATCGGCCAAAACAAGGATTCAGAGCACCAATTGGTGAATGGATCAAAAAAGATATTGACTACTTCTACGATTCCGTAAAAAGTTTCAATGAAGAAGTAAATTTATTCAACACCAATGAACTAAATAAGGTTCTAAATGGTTCCGATTATCAAAAAAAATGGTATTTAATTAATCTCTCTCAATGGCATGCCTCAAGGAAAGTTCAATGATTAACAATTGGAAAAAAAATAGTGTATATATTTCTTTCACACAAATATCGCTATTAATTGTGAATTTACTATTAATCACAATCATTAGTAGGGAATATGGTCCATCTATTTACGGTGAGTATGCTTCATCAAAAAGTTTGGCAGTTCTTATTGGGACAGCTTTAGTTTTATCCCTAGCTTTAGTAGTAACTAAATTAAGGGCTCGAAATGAGAGTATCTCAGATTTTGTTTTTTCAAATTCCTATTTCTTAATCGTACGGAACCTACTAATTGCCTTTATCTTCCTCTATCCTTTGACTGTAATTTTTAAAAGAGATTTTACTTTGACTTCATTATTTTTAATAGGTTTTGTAATTAATGAGTTAATACATGTTGCACTTGCATTTTATCAAGCCAATGGTGATTTTGTTACTAGTTCAAAGCAAATTGCTATTCGGACAATACTATACGGAATAGGTGCCTGGATTATAGTCATGGCTGGCTACCCAATAGTCTGGGTGATTGTATACCAAGTTTTTGTATTAGCTATTTTCTTTGGAGTTGCACATTTTTCAATACCTGATGAAAATAAAAATCCTAAAAATCATGACAAGAAAGATGTTAGAAATAAGCTATCAAAATCTGGACAAAAAATGGTGCTAACGACCTTTTCAAGCGCTCTTGTTTCAGAGTTGGATATAGTTTTACTAGGTTTATTTTTCGGGGGACCCTTACTAGGTGTACTATCTTGGGCTCGAAGAATACTTGAAATACTTTTTCAACTTGTAGCTGCAAGCCTAGATATACTTTTTCCACAACTTTCTAAGGTTAAGACCAGAGAAGAAGTTATGAATATAAGAAATACATTGAAGAAAGTATTCTTTGCATCTTTCATAATCCCAATTTCATTTTATTTCCTTAGGAACTTTGCGAGCAGCATCTTTGTTCTCCTTTTAGGTGATGAATTTTCAACTGTTGCTGAGTACACTTCTTATATCTTGTTTTGTCTACCTCTTATGGTGTGGTCAAGAATAAATATAATTTTCGCAAGAGCCTTAAATTTTGAGATTAATCTTTCAAAAATTATATTTTTCGCTTCAATGATTTCACTTTCAATTTATTTTATTACTAATCAACTTCTTCAAAACTCGGCTGTAGTTTCTATCATCTTATCTCAAATAACAATTTCAGCTCTTACATCTTATAGTTTCAGGAATTCTTACAAATGAGAAGATACTTAAGAAAATTTAAATACGAAATTAATAATCGTTTTAGAAAACCTCCATTTATACCTGATAACTTTGATCAAGGAAAATGGAAAGATAAATCACAAGTTTATGATTTATTAGGGACAATAGCTAAAGATTTAACCCAAGATTTAAATCTTATTGATATGAAAATATTTGGAGAATCTGTAAATAATAGTTGGATTGTAGGTACAGACTTTTTTAAAGGCTACGACTTCTCCAATAGAAAATTAAAGCCTGCCTTTTTCAATATTGCAGATGTAAAAGTGCCCTACGAAGCTTCGAGGTTACAACACCTACAAAAACAGAATTTAATTAGCTCTATTGATGCTATGAAGGCACTAGATTCCCAAGCTTTTGTAGTTAAAGTAGATAAATTTCCTTTAATTTACTGGAATAGTCCCATGGATGTTGCGATCCGCCTAATTAATTTAATAATTCACAGACAGTTTCTTGCTCATAAAAGTAATAGATCTATAATTTTTGACAATAGTGAAGAGTTACTTGATGCTTATATTTCCCAGAATTATCAATATGTAAAAGATAACCTAGAGAATGAGGGCAATGTTGTTGGTAACCATTACCTAATAGAACTTTCAGCCATGTTATTTTTTCTTGCTAACTATGAAACTAAAAATAGTGTGATTGATACTGAATTCGTACTTTCAGAATTAGAAAATGAAATAACTAATCAGTTTAACGAAGAAGGAACAAATTTTGAAGGTTCTACACATTATGCTGCTTTCGTAACTGAAGCATTGATACTATGCAAAATTTCCATGCAAGATCTAGATCAAACTTCAGATTTTTCACCAGTGATAGATAAATTAATTTTACTAAATAAGAAATTTTTAGAATTGTTAATTATTGATGGTGAATTGTCACAAATTGGAGATAATGATTCTGGAAGAATATTTTATTTTGCATTTGAAGAAGAAAAACCTCTAAAGCTTACTTGGTTAATAAAAATGATTGAAAGTCTTGAAATCAATGAAAATCTAATTATTAATAAAAATAATAATATGAATGAAGTGTCGAAAGAAATTCCAAATTTAAAAGACTACAAACGTGTGAAGCATCCAGAAATAAAACTATTTTCAAAAGATTATCAATCATACGCATACCCAGAGTTTGGGATTTTTATTTGGAGGAATGATTCTGAATATTTAAGTATTAGATGTGGACCCATTGGACAAAATGGAGTGGGAGGTCATTCACATTATGATCAGTTGTCTATTGAATGTTTTACAGATAATAAGTGGATAGCTAGAGATCCAGGAACAGGTACCTACACAGATGATATTTCTACTAGAAATAAATTTAAATCTTTGGAATATCACTGGGGCCCTAATCTCAATATTAAGTTTAAAAAAGAAGATGAATTTGATTGCTTCAAAATAAATAATATGACTGATGGAAATGTGTTAACTTTTAATATGGAAAATTTTCTTGGGGTAGTTGAATTTAATGGAAGTAAGATATATAGGGAAATAAAACTAGACGATGGAATACTTTCAATTCAAGACTTTTCAAAATTACAAAAATTACAACCATACGACTCTTGGGGAGAAAAAACTAGTGGTATCAAAAATCAATTTTCAGAAGGGTATAAAAGATTTAGTTGAAGATTAAAGAGCAAAATATAGTTCTATCTATTTTACTTTCTAGTATTTTCCTAGAGGGCTTAGATGCTTTCTCTATATTTGCAGTTCCATTTCCATGGTTTGGCGTATCCATATTATTACTAATAATTCCTGCATATTATGTTTTTAACTTTGATTTAACTTCTTTAAACTTGGGTTCATTAAAATACTGGATTTTATACGTAGTCACTGTAACAATTATTAAAGCTATTTCTTTTGATCTTGAAATGCCTCAATATGCTACTAGTACTTATTCTCAATTCATCAGTTTGAGAGTTACGAAAATTATAAGTTTTTTTATTGTCGTGTGGATAATACAGTTTCTGGCCTCGTATTTAACTAAAGATCAAATCATTGAGTATATTGCTTATATTGGAGTTATCATTTCAGTCTTGTCGCTGTATTCATATTTCTCATTTTTTCTCGATTTTCCAGATTTTAATCGAACCAGAGCTGGATCGGGGGGCTGGTCCCAGCCTATCCAGAGAGCTTGCTCAGTTTTAAGAAACTATGGAACATTTCGTGAACCTAGTTTTTTAGCAGTATGGACAGTACCTTTTATACCTTTAAATTTTTACTTAGCTAGAAAAAATAATAAGTGGTATTTTTTATCAATACTTCCAATATTATCACTAATACTTACAAGAAGTCTCACCGGGGTAATATCAGTATTAGTTGCATGTCTTGTAGTATTGTTTGTTTACTTACTTAAAACTAAAAAACTTGAATTAAATTTTGTATATCCAATAATTATGATCCTTTTTGTATCGTTAATCGCCAACAACATAAGTTTTAAATTTCCTCCCTTAGATCCTTCCATGTGTCCGCCTAACTCTGCAGATAAATGTGACTGTAGTATTTACGATGATTCCCTCGATGAAGCTAAAAATTCAGAGAACATCGCTGAAAGTATTTTCTCTAGAGCTACATTAATAGTTGGGGGAGGAGTAGATGGATTTGGAAACTTTTCATATTTAACAAACCATATACTTAATGAAAATATAAAGATATTTGGTGATGGTCTTGGAAGTTCAAATATTATTTACTCCTATAATTTTGAAAAACAAACAGCTCAAGTTAAATCAGGAGAGATAGTATTTAGAAATCCAGGACAGATTGTTTCTTTTAACAACCTATATGCGAATATTTATTTTTCAAGTGGCTTAATTGGTCTCATCTGGTTTTTATTTATATTGTTTAAATACATGTTTTACCTATTTAAAAATACAGAAATTATTAATTATTATTTAGCGATTCAGCTTTTTTCGATTCTATTAATGTTTTTCTTCCAAGCTGAGGAGTTGAGCACTCTATTGGGTGTATCTGTTGGATTAATAATTCTAGAAAGTCATAAAAATGAGTAAGTACCTAATTGTAACTCATCAGTTTTTACCCCATGTAAGTCCTAGAACAACTAGGTGGAAGCTTTTAGTTGATGAGCTGGTTTCATTAGGTCACGAGGTGACAGTTCTAACTGGCACAAAACAACACAGTCAAGACAGCAATATTGAGACAATTTTTGTAGGAAATTCAAGAGCAAGTAATGTTGTTGTTAGCTTACGAAATCAATCTAATAGTTTGGATTCAGAGAATAGAATTAAAAGTATAATTTTTAAATTATTAAAAAAAGTTTACCGATTTGTAATTAGAAATTTTGCTTGGCCTGACTATACAATGTTCTGGCTCATTTCTGTTTTTAGAGTAAGAAAAAAATTAAATTTAGAATACGATGTTCTTGTTACCGTTAGTTTGCCCTTCTCGTCACATATTGCTGGATATTTGATTAATAAAAAAATAGGGAAGCCTTGGATTATGGACGTTGGTGACCCCTTTACATTAAAAACAACAGCCCCTGAAAACAATAGTTTTCTATATGGACGATTAAATAAACACTATGAAATGAAATTTTACAAACAAGCTTCTAAAGTCTTATTTACACATGATGATGCTAGAAAAATTCATATCAAAGAGTTTCATATCAACCCCTCTATTACAGCTGTAGGACAGCCTATCAGCAAATTTCGAGAACATTTATATGAACAAACTAAGAACTATAACTATACAAATAATGATATAAAATTTGGATATTTTGGTATTTTCACTCATGGCGTTAGGACGCCTGTAAATTTTATTAATTTTTTAGACAAGTTTCAAAATTATGAAATGCACTGGTATATAAATTCAGATTCGGAGAGTATATTGCAAAAGAATAATCTTAATAGCAGCAAGCATATTTTTAATTCTCATGTTGCGAGAGATGAAGCACTACAGTTAATGACTAAGGCATTCCACTGCCTCGTTTCCATTGGAAATTTGAACCCAAATCAAATACCAAGTAAAGTTATCGAATATATAGCAACTGGTAAACCCGTTATTCACTTTGCTGAAATTAATGATGATCCAGTAATTCATATTGCAGATGAGTTTGATAACCTGTTTATTGTTACAAAAAATACAGATATAAATATTTTTAAAAAAGATCTAAATAAGTTTTTCTCGGAAATTGATAATTTTGATAGCAAAAAGTTCAATAAACTTTATTCACCCTCAGCATTGATTGAGAAACTAGATACTTTTTAGAACAGGATTCCAGTCTTCTATATATTTCAAACTGTAAAAGGGTTCTTTTTTAGCGTCTAATGCATCTTTAATAGATGTAGTGGCAGATTCAATATCCCCGGGTATATATTTAATTGAATTAGAAATATCAAAATGCTCCATATAAAGAGAATCAGGAGCCACCACAAACAAACCTGCGGAGCTTGCTTCATATAAAGGTAGTCCAACAGTTTCATAATGGCTTGTATGTAAGTAGATACTGTGACTAGGCAATTCTTCAAGTAGTAAAGTTGATTTATTTTCTGATTTTTTTTGATTTTCTTCTGACATAAACTTTGTTATTTTTAGATTAGGATTATCAACCTTCAGTTTCCTAAGTACAGCATCCATAAAGCTTGAATTTTTATTTTTAATTAGGCTCTGTATGCTTATTACTCCAGTTTCAGAATTTATGTCATTTGCAAACTTCTCAATCACACCAATTTTTATTAATTTGTTACCGAATTGATTGTGTATTTCTTCAGCAACATGGTCAAGTTGGTAAATTATATGATCACTATCTTTAAATGATTTATTTATAAAGTATCTTAAAATTAGATTCTTCAGGTCTTTAACTTTTAGTGGAAGCAAGTTCTGAATCAGAGTATATGATTTATTTTTAGTTTTAAAGCCAAAATTGCCAAAATGGATTATTGCTTCAGATTCGTTAATCATATTCATATCTTTTTTACTTAAGAAAATATTGAGATAGGGATGAAAATATCTATTTAAACTTGTTTCTATTTTTTGCACATTTGAGTCTATATCTAAATCATCTAATAAATAATTATCGTGTAGAAGTATTATTTTGTAATTTGACTTTTCAATAAAATTTAATGCACTTTTAACTACAACTTGTCCACCAAGCGATTTTACACCACATATATTAAGTACAATACTCTTATCCATTAATTCAATAATAGTTCCTTATTAACAACTAATTGTATGACTAAAATCATTATGTGGTTAAAAATAGTTATGATGTTGCTTTAGTTGTCGGTACGAGACCAAATTTTATAAAAGCTGCTCCTTTAGTGAAATATTTTGAGAGTAATAATTTAGATGTCTTATTTATTCACACTGGCCAACACTGGGATAAGAATCTTTCAGGAAATATATTTACAGATCTTGAATTAAGGGAACCTGATATAAACCTAGAAACCCCCCTTGATGGAATGAATCATCAATTGAGCTATATGATTAAGAGCTTAGATACAACGTTAAGTAAATGCATTGTTCCAAGAGTAGGCGTTTTTGGTGACGTAACGTCAACTCTTGCAGCTTCTTTAGTTACAAAAAACAGAGATTTAGAATTATTTCATGTTGAGTCAGGTTTAAGATCCAGAAATCTGAATATGCCCGAAGAAAGAAATAGGCTAGCTGTTGACACAATAAGTGATTACTTATTTACACCATCTGATGATGCTGTTAAAAATCTACTTGATGAAAATATTGGAAAAGAAAAAATATTTAATGTTGGAAACATAATGATTGATACTCTTAAGGCTAACTTAGATAAAATTCAGAATTCAAAAAACAGCGTTATTGATGAATTAGGCATCAATGAACCATACTTCGTTATGACTATCCACAGGCCGTCAAATCTATCTAATGAAGCATTAAGTGGCATCTTTACTGCATTAGATTCATTCAAGAAAGACTATAAAATATTAATACCAGCCCATCCAAGGTTATCTCAATTTATTGAAAAAAATGACTTACAATTCGAAAATTTTATTTTTATCGATCCACTGCCTTACATTAAATTCTTAGGTTTAGTTTCAGGTGCAAAATTAGTATTAACCGATTCTGGAGGTCTCCAAGAAGAGACAACGTATCTTAATATAAGATGTCTAACTTTAAGAGAAGAAACAGAACGACCAATTACTGTTTTTGAAGGAACAAATAAAGTTATCGGTATAAATACAGAAGTAATAATTAATGAAATAAATAGTTCATTAGGCAGTAAACTACCAAATGAAATTAATATTAAAAATTGGGATGGTCTCACATCATCAAGAATTTATGATGTTTTGTATTAGAGGTATATGAGTAATTTTAAATACGATGTAGCGGTAATAGGGCTTGGTTACGTAGGCTTGCCTTTAGCTATTCAAGCTACTAGTTCAAACTTGAAAGTTTACGGTTACGATATAGATGAAAATAAAATTTCTAATTACAATTTAGGAAAATCAACCATAGAAGATATCTCAGATAAACAACTTGAAGCGTCCTTAGAGAAAGGTCTTTTCTTATCATCTGATCCAAAATATTTATCTGAGTCAGAAACTATAGTTATAAGCGTACCAACACCATTAACTGATTATCAACCAGATCTTAGTTATGTAAAGGCTGCAGCTGAAACTATTGCTAAAAATATTACTAAAAATCAGATCATAATTCTTGAGTCAACAACATATCCCGGAACAACTGTAGAGGTTTTGATACCTGCTATTGAAGAAATCTCAAATCTTAAAGCAGGTGTTGATTTTTTTGTGGGCTATTCTCCAGAGAGAATTGATCCAGGAAATGATACATGGAATTTTAAAAATACACCAAAAGTTATAAGCGGAATTAACGATGAGTCACTTTCAAAAATCGAAAATTTCTACGAACAAATTATAGATTCGGTAGTAAGAGTCAGTGGTACAAAAGAAGCTGAGATGGTGAAACTCTTAGAAAATACTTATAGACATGTAAATATTGCATTAATAAATGAACTAGCAATCTTATGTAATATGCTCGAAATAGATATATGGGAGGTTGTAAATGCTGCAAAAACTAAACCATTTGGATTTGAGTCCTTTAGGCCTGGGCCAGGTGTTGGAGGGCATTGCATTCCAGTAGACCCTAATTACCTATCTTTTAAAACCAGACAAATAGGAAAACCGGTAAGGTTTGTTGAACTCGCCCAAGAAATTAATAATTCCATGCCAAGCTACGTTGTCAGTAGACTTTTAGAAAAGATGAATCTTTTAGAAAAGCCATTTAAAAATTCAAATATCTTGATTCTTGGAGTGGCTTACAAAAAAGACATAGGGGATGTCAGAGAGTCACCAGCTATTGGAATTATTGAAAACCTTTTCGAACGGGGAGTCAATGTTAAGTACTATGATCCGTTTGTTGATAGCCTTTTAGTAAACACAAACTATGTTGAAAAAGAAGACAGTTTTGACAACATTAATAAATATGATTTAGTTTTAGTTCATACGGCACATACCGATTTTGAAAACTTTGACTTTAGCAAAGTTTCAGTTCCTATATTCGATGCAACTGGTAGTGATCACTTTAAGAATGCTGAGAGGATATAGCTATTTCTAACGACTTCTCTACCTTATCAAAAACTATTAATTTATTAGCCAGTGAACTTGGGCAAGTGATAAAGAAGCAAGCTGGAGAAAAATATTTCAATATAGTAGAAGATATAAGATTAAATTCAAAAAAGTATAGAGCTTCTAACAATCCAAAATATTTAGAAGAAGCATTCAGCGAATTAAGTAAATTGAACTCCAAGGAAATACTAATTGTTGCTAAAGCATTCACACTCTTTTTCTATTTAGCTAATATTTCTGAACAAGTTTTTAGAGAAGCTTTTACTGGTATAAAAAAAGAGAAAATAGTACAAAGGGGTAATACCGGGTACAAATTTTCGCCAGTATTTACAGCACACCCTACTGAAAGTGCAAGACAGTCGACTTTGAATAAGATATATAAGATTGGTGAAATTGTTAGCAAAAATGATATTGATTCACTTCCAGAAATTAATACTATTATTACAGAACTTTGGTACACAAGGGAGATAAGATCAAAAAAGCCAAATCCTCTAGATGAAGTTAAGTCACTCTTGTATTATTTAGACATAATTTATAAAGATGTGTTCCTAGATATTGAAAAAGAAACTCAAAGTAAAACCATACAAACAGAGCCCATCCTTACTCTTGGTTCCTGGGTCGGTGGTGATAGAGATGGAAATCCATTTGTAACTAAAAAAATTACAGATCAGTCTCTGAAAATATATTCAAAACAAATAATCAATATTTACATGGATAAGATAAAAGATTTCTCTGAAGAGTTTAGCTTTTCAACAAGTTACTTAACTACTCCAAAAAAGTTAGAAAATAAAATTCAAGAATATAGAAAAATACTTAAAAAAGAATATAACCATTATGCAAAAGTCAATTTTGATGAGCCTTTTAGGATTTTTCTTTCATTAGTTTTCCATCGTTTGGAAAATTTTCAAGAAAATAATATAGGATATAAAACTTATGAAGAGTTTCATAAAGATATGGAACTTGTCAACGATTCACTAAAGCAAACTCTAAAATTAAACGATTCGATACATGGCTTTTCTGAATTCCTCAAATATGTTGAATCTTTTCAATTTCATGGTGTCACTCTAGATATAAGAGAAAATTCTAAAGTAATAAATAACCCACAATCAAACAAACAACAATATGGAGAGTTTATAAAAGTTTTGGCTTGCATTTCAGATTGGAAAGCTATTTATGGAAGTAATGTTATAAATTCACTTATAGTCTCTATGACAAAAAATGAATCAGACATATTAAATTTATATAAACTTTGCAAGAAATATATAACTTCTCAAAAAGATATTCCAATGATTGTACCGTTACTTGAAGAGATTGATGATTTACAAAATTCAGATTATTTTCTAGACAACCTGTTATCAAATAAAGCTTATAAAACTCACATTATAAAATATCAAGACTCTACTCAGGAAATAATGCTTGGATACTCAGATTCCAATAAAGATGGTGGAATTATATCTTCCCAGTGGAATGTTTATAAAGCACAGATTGCCCTATTTAAAAAAGGAAAAGATCATAATTGTAATATAGTTTTCTTTCATGGTAGAGGGGGGACCATTAGTCGTGGCGGTGGACCTACATATAACTCTATACTTTCTCAACCCAGTGGAACAATATCTAATCAAATACGCTACACAGAGCAAGGTGAGGTTATTTCTGATAAGTACTCAACAGCTAATCTAGCAAAAGAGAACTTAAAATTAGGTTTAGACGCTTTTCTCTCGGCTAGTTCTACGACTTTAAAAAATAATAAAGATGAATATTTACTGATTGAGGAACTATCGAAATTATCATTTAAAAAATATCAAGAATTAATCACAGATCATAATCTTATGATTTATTTTGAAAAAGTTACACCAGTAAATCTTCTATCGACTCTAAATATAGGCTCTAGGCCCTCTAAAAGAACCTCTGAGAGCACAATAGACAGCTATAGGGCAATTCCGTGGGTTTTTGGTTGGGCACAGACCAGACATACTATTACTGGTTGGTATGGAGCAGGAACAGCCTTATTAGATATTATTGAAAAAAATGGTATCAGAAAAATTCAATCCGCTTACAGGAACTCATCATTTTTACAAAATCTTATCAGCAACATTGAAATGACAGTTGTGAAGTCAGATTTGTTGATATCAAAAATGTATGTTCAAGAACTTTTAGATGAAGAGTACAAGTATTTGTTTGATGAAATATCTAAAGAATTGAAGAAAGTCAATAAGGCTATAAGACTTGTTACTAACAATGTTGAGCTATTAGAAGATAATCCAATTCTAAAAAATACACTAAAAATTAGAAATGCTTATTTAGATCCTCTTTCATTGATACAGATACTTTTAATGAAGAAGCTCTCAGATAAAGAAATAACCGAAGAAGAAAAAACATCTCTGCTTTTATCAATAAATGGATTAGCCGCCGGTCTTCGAAATACTGGCTGATAAGTCCCTAAGTTCAAAATGCATTTCATCTGGTGATGTCCAAGTACCACCCCAAGCGAAGCCCCAGGAATTAAAGATTTCAACCACTCGTGGAACATATCCAGACTTTGTATTGATATCTATTGCTATACCCCATGCATGTCTTGATAAAGAACCCCCTGCATCAAAGCGTGAAATTCTCCTAGGAGCGTAACATCCACCCGAAGTTTTAAACTCATCTAGGTAAAGTGTATTTGCCAAACCTTCTTCCTTGACCTGGTTTAATGCTCCTCTGAGTGGTTCCCACATTAATCTATGACATGTAGTTCTACCAATAATTGGCATTTTAATTGTTTGAATATTTTCTTCTCTCCACTTTGGTTCCGTAATAATCCAGGTACCGTCTCTTTCTTTAATTTGGAAATCTCCAAACATTTCTTTGACTAGTGCATTTGGGAGTACCCAATTTTTGTTAGGCTTAGAGCTTTTATCAGAGACTTTGATTTTTTTATATTTTATATTTCTATAAATTTCAATCAGATGATTTTCAGTAATCTTATTATCCCATATTATTGCCTGAATATTTCTAAAAATACCTAGCTTGAACCCTGTTTCTTTACTAACCACTGCTTCAAACCATCCCAATTTTGAATCTGGAACAATATCTCCAACAACTATTTCTAAAGATTCTCCATTAAGTCCTACTAAGTGAATTATGTCTTCAACTTCAATAGAGTACAGATTTGCTGTGAGTTCAGAGATAATTATAAAATCTGAAATTATTTTGTTCGAGATATCATTTGGGTATATATAATTTACAAAATCTTTTTCAACTGTTTTGACCGAAATACTATAAAGGTAATCATTTTTAGTTGTAATTTTTTCATTACCAAAATTATCAGTTATTTTCTCTAAGCCAACATTTGCTCTACCTATAAAACTTAAATTAGAGTTGAGATTATTAACACCTTGAATTATTTCATTAGTTACACTGTAAAACAAACTTCCTGATTGAGAAATAGTAATTGTCTGATAATTATCAATACGATTCTTTGGCTCCCTATTGATTTCTTCATGTGCATTTGCAACAGAAGGAATACAAACTGCAGTCAATAACATAAACCAGAAGTATTTTTTCATAAATATAATTTTACAGTAAGTAGAAACTATACGTTCTAGAGATTACCTGTGAAGCTTCTGATAATTTTTTTACCCTAAGGTACTGATTAAACAAGAGAATTATTAAGATAAAAAAAGTTTAATAAATGGAGAAAATTTAATGAAGTTGCTAACAAACTTTTTTGGTTCTGCCGCTACTAAAAGACCAATCGTAACTATTTTGGTGGTTCTTTTACTAACAGGTTTTTTTGGATACATGTCTTCTCAAGCGGAAGAACTCAGTACAAGTTTTGGTGGCGAACTTGACACACCAGAAATTCAAGCACAATCAAAATTAGGTGATTACTTTGCTTCTTCAGGTGGTCAAAGTGTTTTTCAAGTAATAATTACTGGTGATGATGTTTTAACTGTAGATGGTTATAAAGCCTGGCTTGAAATTCAACAAGTTGTGGCAACAAGTGAAATTTCCGAGTATCTTGTTAGCCAACCCGGCCAAGGGGCGCTACAAGGATTTTTTGGACCAATTGATTTTGCCAGAGCTTTCAATCCAATGTTTAGCATTGATCAAATGAATGATGAGCAATTTAAACAAGCGTACAAATCAGCTTCAGCACAAATGCCTCCAGAGTTTCAGGCTTTTGCATCTGCATTACTTTCTGAAAACTATGATGCAGATGAAGTAACTTCCACAGCCGGCCTTGCCATAATTACAATTGATTCAGCTAAAATCGCACAAAACTTTGGTGGTAGTGATGGCGCATTCATCGAGCAACCACGTATGGAAGTTCAACTAAGCGAAGAACTAAGTTTAATAAGTAGTAATTTTGAAAATATTGAGGTAAGTGGATTTTCTTTTGGACTTTTACTAGGTAATGACGGTGGAGACTTCTTGACTGAAATAGGTATTTTATTTGGTAAAGCTTTCTTAATCATCCTTGGTGTTTTAGCATATATATTTTTCATTAGACCAAGAAAAGGCTACGGATTTTTTAAATCATCCAGAAGAACTTTAAGTGATTTGTTATTAAGTCTTGGGACTATACTTCTCTCAATTTTATGGATGCAGGGAATTGGAACACTTTTAGGTCCCGGATTCCTTAATATAATTGGACCCCCAAATCAGATATCACAAATAGCACCTATTCTTTTAATTGGTTTAGGAGTTGATTATGCAATTCACTTTACAGGAAGATATCGAGAAGAACTGGGAGAGGGTTTATCTGTAAAAGACTCTACAAAGAATACTTTAAGTTCTGTTGGTATAGCCTTGACGCTTGCTACCTTAGCTACAATTGTTGGTTTCCTTTCAAATGTTGTATCACCACTACCTGAATTTAAAGATTTTGGAATAACTGTTTCGTTTGGGATTTTATTTGCCTTACTACTAGTCATGACCTTTGTTCCTGCAATTAGGTCTTTATTAGACAAAAAGGCTGAGAAAAAAGATTCTATAAATAGGGAAGCTTTCTCCTCATCGGGTGAAAGTGTCCTTAATAAAGTTGCCGGTGCAAGCTCTATTATTCCTAGAAAATTAAAACTTATTAGCATAGCTTTACTCTTGGGTATCTCCAGTTACGGTTATGTTAGTTTTACTAATTTGGATACAGTATTTAATTTCACTGATTTTCTTCCTGAAGATGATCCAGTTGTGGCTACACTTGCAGTCTTGACTGATGAATTTGGTGGTGGGTTTGGAGAGACTACTACGGTTTTACTTGAAGGCCAAGATTTAGCTACTCCAGAAATCCATAATGCAATTATTGATGCAATTAATAATTTAGCTACTGCTGACAATGTGGTAGTTTTTGGTGAAAATGTTGCAAATGAATCTGTAGTGGCATCCCTTGGAGCAATGTTAGCACCCCAAGATGCTACACCAGGTGCACCTCCTCAAGCACCTGATATGAATCTTATTTCAGGATTAATGTCATACGGCGTTCAACTCATGACTGGGGAAGGAATGGATGCACTTAAAGTATCAACTACTGGTGATGTTGATTCACTTTACAAATCTCTTTTGACTATGGACCCAGCAACTTTTGGTGGTTCTCTCTATTTAAACGATGAGGGAATATTTACTGCACAACAAATAAAAATTACAACTTCAGCTGGTTCAGAAGGTTCTAGACAGCTTACCGAAGATATATACAGTGCTTTTGCTCAAGTTACAGATCTTGGAGTCGACGTAGCTGCAACAAATGACAGTATTGTAACAAACAGTGTGAGCGATTTAATATCAGCCTCACAATTCCAGTCATTAATTTTTGCAATACTTTCCTCTATGCTGTTTTTAATAATCTATTATTGGATTGACTTGAGGAGACCATTTTTAGGTGTAGTTACTATATTTCCTGTTATAGCTATCGTTATGGGTACATATTTAGGAATGGGCTTATTAGAAATACCTTTAAATCCGGTAACAGCAACTTTAACAGGTATAGCAATTGGAATCGGGGTTCCATTTGTAATACATGTCACTAATCGATTCAGAGAAGCTTTGACTAAAGACTCAAATCCTGTATCTGCAATTACATCAACTCTTAAAACAACAGGAGGTTCATTATTTGGTTCAGCATTTACAACAATGGCTGGATTCGGAATTCTGACAACCTCAACACTAAAACCATTTCAACAAATGGGTCAAGTTGTATTAGTTTCTATAGGATTTGCATTAGTTGCCTCAATTCTAATTCTCCCTACGCTACTTGTTTTGTGGGCCAATTATCATAATAAAAAAACTGCTAAATCTTTATAGATTTAGTTATTACTATTAATTGAGTGAAAGTATTTGATTTACTCGATGTAGTCAACAAGATCTGTCCTTTTAAGGATGCATTTGATGATGATAAAGTAGGTCTACTTATTGGATCTGGGACAAACGATGTTTCTGGAATCATTGTTAGTCACGATTTAGAAAAATCTACTCTTGATTACTGCAAAGAAAAGAATATAAATACAGTCATTTCATACCATCCAGCAACATACAAAAAATTTGATAATCTAAATGAAGATTTAATGCTTTCAAAGCTATCTCTTGATTATTACAAAGAAAATATCAATGTCATATCGATACACACAGCTCAAGATGTTTGCATAGGTGGAAATAGTGACACTTTAACAAAAATATTTAATTTAACAGATGTCCAAATTTTTGGAGAAACCTCACCAGGAAAAGGAGTAGGAAAAATTGGCAAAATTAAAAATCATGATGCAAATTCTCTAACCGCCCTGATAGAAAATGAACTTCATACAAAAATTGTTAGAACAAACAACCATTATCATAACCTAAAGAATATTGAAAAAATTGCTTTTGTTCCGGGTTCAGGCACACAATTTTTAGATGAAATATTAGGCAAAACAGACGTTTTTATAACTGGGGATGCTTCACACCATCATTTCCTACTGACAGATGAATACAACATGGGATTTATACAATTAAATCACATATCAACAGAGAAACCTGGCATGCAAGGTTTTACTGACAAACTAAGCAAAGTTCTAAAAATAGACATAAAATATTTATACAACAAATATTATGAATGAACCATTTTTACTCAGTAATCTCATAGAGCTTCAAGAAATTGATAACAAGATATACAAACTCGAAGTTGATAAAAAGGGGAGTGAAAATGTTGAGAGATTAATGGCTTTAGAGTCTGAGTTTAATGAAGTTAATAAAAAAATTGAAACACAAAAGAACATTATGGGAAGTTACTTTAAAGATATTGAAGAAATTTCAAAAACTAGCGACTCTATTCTTCAAAAGATTTCTAGTATAAATATTAAACTTGAAGATAAATCTTTAGATGCAAACGAACTTTTGAACTATACAAAACAGAAAGAGTCAAGTCAATCACAAGTATCTCAATTAGAAAAGAAAAAAATTATTCATGATAGAAATAATGAAGATGAAATTAAGGAAATGCAGTTATTAAATGAATCATTAAATGATGTTAAACAGGATTTAGTAAAAACTTCTAAATTAGTTAAAGATGAGTGGACGGCTATTGATGAAAAGCTTAGCTTATACGAATTAGAAAAAAAAGAATTTATTACTAATTTTCCATTGAAAATACAAGAACTTTACGATGAACTAAAAACTAGAGGAGTAGATGTCGTGGCTGCTTATAAACTTGAAAATAATCAGTGTGGCTGTTGCGGTGTAGATTTAACTACTAGTGAGTTAGATGCAATATCTGCAACAGAGTTTCAGCAGTGCCCTTATTGTGATGGTGTTCTAGTTTGATACTAGATGTATATTGTGACGGTGCTTCAAGATCTAATCCAGGAGAAGCTTCAGTGGGAGTTTCGATTAGTCATGAGAATCTTGAAATTAAAGTTATTTCTAGAAAAATAGGAATAGCTACTAATAATGTGGCCGAATATCAGGCTTTAATAGATGGTTTACAATATTGCACTGATAACAATATTCAATCAGCTAGGTTTTACCTAGACTCAAAACTAGTGGTGGAGCAAATAGTTGGTAATTTTAAAGTAAAGTCAGAACATCTAAAGGAATTACATGGGCGTGCCAAAGCCTTAATTTTTAAAATAGAGAATTTTACAATAGAGCATGTATACAGAGAAAACAATAAAAGAGCAGATGAACTAGCTAACTTAGCACTGGATAAATAATGTTTTTTTGGTTTATTGGTGTTGGAGTTATCATTTTTAAATATATTTTTAAAGATAAGAATGCTGACTTAAGGTTTTTAATTGTAGGTCTTTTGATTTTAGATGTTATGGATATTCTTTTGGCTGTCCAGCCTATTGGTAAAGACCAAAAATTTGTAACGCATTCATTATTACTCTCAGTTTTCACTATGTTTTCGATAATGCTTTTAACTAAGAGGGGTTCAAAAACTAGAAAAAACTTATTACTATTTTCAATAGGTACTTACCTACATTTGTTTTTAGATTTCATGTGGCTAGATCAATCTACTTTTTTATTCCCCCTTCCTTTTGAAAGCAATGAAATGTTCAACAAGAGTATCGAGTTAACTATCATTCAGGAAGTAATAGGTGTCGCATATGTCATTTACAAAATGAAAGATAACTCATTCAAAACTTTTATAAGAAGTGGAATTATTTAGAAGTTTTAACGAGCATATTTATACTCACCAATAATAAAAATATTGCGAATGATGTGTTCAGAAATTCTTGTGGTAATTCAAATGCTAAATTACCTCCAAACACCGATCCCAATATGCCGGAAATTCCAACAATACAACCTCTTTTTGCGAATTCTCGATCATTTTTCAGTTTTGTATATGCTGCCGTAAGTGCAGTGGGAACAGTTGCTATTAATGAAAAGCCTTGTGCTGGTAAATTTCCTAAACCACCAAAAAAGATTAACAAAGGAATCCTTACTATTCCTCCACCGATACCAAGTAGACCTGATAGTATTCCAGAAAATACACCTATAAGTAAGTATAAGAAAATATTCTCCTCATATTGCGAAGAGTAGCCTGACGTAGATATCATCCTATATGACACAACTAAAAGTAACACCGCAAATATTCTTTGCAATGTCTTTGTATCTAATTGAAATGTGAGTTTACTTCCAAGATAGCCACCCAATATCCCACCAAAAATTAAATATAAAATATAAATAGAAAATGACTGACCATTCGAGATATAAGTAATACTGCTTGTAGTAGCAACGAATACTACTGCCATTGATGAGATTCCTGTATTTATTTTAAAATCTTGGTCTGTAAAGTAAGTTAAGAGAGGGACGAATACTACGCCTCCACCAATACCTAATACTCCAGAAAGAAAACCACCAATTGATCCAATTATAAATAATGGTAACAATTTATTTCTTGAGCCTTGGCAATAATTCTTTACCAAGCAATTTGATTGTCTCTTCTTGATTAACGGACGATATTTGAATGGTAACTATTTCTGAACCAAAATCATCTACAAGAGGTGCATATATATCAATTAATTCTTCTACACTTCCTGCTCGGGAAAATTTGGACATGATTTCTTCTTTTGGTAATGCATCAGCCTGCTCCCTAAGAGCTTGTGGATCAATTTCTTGAAGTCTATTTGGTGCCCTTAGTCCTCTCCATGACTTCAAAGATTCCCATGCATCCTCGTCATTATCTGCAAACATTGTCCACCTATATGTGTGAATTCTTAGATCTGATTTTCCAAGTTCGTCAGTTTTTATTTTTGCTGGATTGATAACTCTTTCATATGCATCTTCTGGATTTTTTACACTAATCATGAGTCCATCAGCATACTCAGCAGCGAGATGAGAAGACTTTGGACCACCAGCAGCAAGCCAAATTGGAACATCTTTTAAAGGAGGGGAGTATAATTTGGCACCCTTAGTGTTATAGAATTCACCCTCAAAGTCAAGTTTTTCACCATTTAGTAGTCTCCTAATAATAGTTAAAGCCTCTTTCATTCTTGAAGCTCTTTCATCGTATTTTGGAAAATTATATCCTAATGGTCCTTCGTTCATATTTTCACCTGTTCCTACTCCTAGATGAAAAGTCGAATTGGATAATCTGTCGACAGTTGCAGATGCTTGTGCAACAACTCCTGGATGCATTCTCCATAGTGGTGTGGTTACTCCAGTACCTAAATCTAACTCAGGAGTGCTATTAGCTAGAGCACCCAATGTAGACCATGTGAAGTTTGATGCCGAATAATCATCAACCCATGGATGAAAATGTTCTGATATTGTTACCATATCAAAACCAACTTCTTGTGCTAGTTTTGCATGGTCAATTAATATTTCTGGTTGCCACTGTTCTGATCCTAAAAAATATGCAAATTTTGTCATCACTTTAGGTTAACAAATAATTAATTTTAGGTGGGTGCCTCTAAAAGAGACACCCTGGTTTTTGAGATTGTAAGCCGGATTCTGTTTACAAATTAATGTAAGATAATCATCCATCTTGTATATTTGTTACCAAATACATCTAGCTATCTACCCGCAATTATTAGCCGAGCAAGCTAATTGCTTCTTGATATTGCACTGAGAGGGGTTTACAAGCTAATTTAATTACTTAAATTACTGGTAGTCTCTTACACCACCTTTTCACCCTTACTTACTTACGTAAGCGGTATATTTTCTGTTGCACTTTCCGTCAATTACTTGCCTGGGAGTTACCCAGCTCTCTGCTCTATAGTGTCCGGACTTTCCTCGATAAATCGCGATTATCCATCTCAAAAATAACTCTAGTCAAATATTTATTACTTATGAATATAAAAATATTATTTCTTCAACATCCCCAAAAGATAGTGGTCCTAGATATTTTCTAATAATTACTCCATTTTGAATGATATGTGTTTCAGGAACCCCAAACACACCAGAATTAATAGCAAACTTACTTTTAACATCAGTTAAATAAATTAAATTGCCATATCCATATTTATTAAGAAATTCCTTTGAGTTAGAAGTATTATCTTGAAAACTAATTAGCACTACCTTCCCCTCAAAAGATTTAATCTCGTTAAGAGAAATTAATAGATCATGTTCTTCAATACACTCCAAACACCAAGATGCCCAGTAGTTAATAATTAAAAATTCATTATCTAACTCAGCATTTTTATTTGATTCTAAATAGGTAAGTTCTTGAATTTGAAAATCTTGGATTTCAATACTTTCTGATGTAATTTCTGAACTCGAGCAAAAAGTAAATATTAAAAAAAAGATTAAAAATTTAATTTTCATAGGTTGATACTATCTCTTTTAAAAAATTTCTATCTTCATCACTGAGAGAATCGAGTAGAAGTAAATCTGTAATTAACTTCATTCCCAGGTCCTCTGTTTCTGCTTGCTGAAGATATAGAACGCCAAGATAAGATTTAGAGATTAAAGAATTAGGATTAATAGTTAAAGATTCATCGAAGTAATTTATAGCAACTTCTTTATTTCCTGACTCGTAGACCATCCAACCTATTTGGGCTAGAGCATAACTTTTGAGTTCAATCTCATCACTATTTTCAGCGACATACATGAAGTGGGGTAGGGCTTTTGAATAGTTAACTTCATCAAAATACCTATTTGCTAAAGCAATCCTCATAGCAAATATATCAGGATTATCTGCTACAACAATTTCCATTTCTTCATTTGTAACATTATCAAGTTCAGTGTTTGTCCTAATTGATGATTGTGAATTGTCATTTAGATTTATAAATATTATTAAAAAGACACTGAAGGTAGCTACTAACGAAAATACCCATTTGTTCATTTAAGAACCTTCTTTATGAACATAGCTACAAAAAATATTGATAATATTAAGGGTATAAGAATTATTTCAAAATTTTTGTTTTGAGGATTGGTAATTATTCTTTCACCAAATCTTGATACCCAGTAAGTAAAGATTTCATCATCCGATAAATCTTTATCTATTTGTTCCCTTAGGATTGATCGCATATCATCTGCATATTCCGATGGGGAGTCAAAAATAGTCTCACCTTGGCATACTGGGCATAGTAAATTTTTACTCCAAGCCTCAAACCTTGAGTCAGCATCTTCATAAAGATTTGGAAGTAGCAGCAAAACTATCAATAGTATTCCAAGAGTGTATCTATTTTTCATTTGCCCTAATTCTTGGAATTACAGAGAGAGTGCTTAGAGCTAACCCCATCCACATTATTAATATTCCATAATTTTTTCTAAATATTAATTTATAGCTATTCGCATCAATAAATTTAATAGTCACGTAGGTATCAGATTCTAAATCGCGAAATATTGCTGGTGAACTTATGGCCTGTTGAGATGAGTTTCTAAATATATTCAAAGATGCATTTTTATATTTATCATTAGACTTTATTGGTAAATTTATAACATCTTTTTCATCTCTTCTAACCTCATAGGACTTTTCAATCATGTAATTATTATTTCCGAAAGTTATTATTGAACCTTCACTAGTTATGAATTCGTCAGAGTAGCTTTGACTTACATTTAGCAACAAACCTACAGCAAAAAGACCAATCCCTAAATGTGCAATTTGTCCGGACCAGTAAGACCCCTTAATTTTATGTAATCTTTTCTCTTGAACGAGGTTTAAAAGAACTGTGATAACTAGCATAGTTGATCCAAACAGACTCAATATACTTAAATAATTTAGTTGGTATACGTAAGAGAAGAAAATAGTCGATATCAATGATGAGTTGATAATTTTAAGATTAGTTTGGAGCCATCTATTAAAGTTAATATTCTTTATGGTAATTTTTGTCGAAAATATCATTAGGAAAATTAACATAATCAAAATAGGTCCAATTAAGATATCAAAAAAGGTTCTTCCTATCGTCAGCTGTCTTTGATACAAAGTTTCATAAAATATCGGATAAATGGTTCCAATAAAAACAATTAATGCAGACACAAAAAGTAGTATGTTATTAGCTATAAAAAATGAAGATTTTCCAAAGATATATTTAATTTTTTTTGATGTCGAAAAATATTTAATATTTTTAGATCCTGAGTATAGAAAAAATAACGTAAAAAAGGCTAATCCAGAAAGAAGAAAAACACCTATATTTCCATTAGAAAAAGCATGAACCGAAATCAATACTCCTGAGCGAGTAATGAATGTACCAAAAATTGTTGATAAAAACATTAAACCACCAAGGAAGTAATTCCAATTTAAGAGAGCAGATTCATTCACCTGTGTCTTAGAAGAGTGAAGAAAGGCGGTAGCAAGGAGCCACGGAATGAAAGAAACATTTTCTACTGGATCCCAAGCCCAATATCCACCCCATCCCAGAACTTCATATGACCAAGCTGCACCAAGTGTTATTCCGGCAGTTAAGAATAACCAAGGATAAAAAGTTGAGTCGGAGGCTAGTTGGACCCAATTACTTGAAGTATCTTTTCTAAAAAAATAACTTGTCGTAATTACAAAAGGTAAAACTAAGCCGATATATCCAAAATATAAAATTGGTGGGTGAATTGCCATCAGGGGATGATTCTGCAGAAGTGGGTTAGGACCCCTTCCCTCCAGTGAAGAAACTAGATCTTGAAAGGGCAGTAGTGATGAAGACTGACAACCTACTGAAGCTAATTCAACACAACCTGCAAATGGAGACGAACTAAATATCGTGTAGCTTGTAAAAAAGATAATGATTGTTGTAAATATTTTAATATCTGAATTATTGGTATTCTTTTTATAGTATTTTATGTATATCAAAAAATAGGCTCCCAGAACTAGATTCCATAGAAGAATGGAGCCATCTAAAGAACCCCACAAAGAAGCAAATTTGTAAACGGGAGGTGTACTCTTTGCTGAATAATTGGCAACATAACTTATAGAAAAATCATCAATAAACAATGCAATCTCTAAGATGCAAAATAGCAAAAAGTTTAAGAGTAGATTTAATCTTATTAATAACTGAATACGAAATTTGTTACTTGATACTAAAAGTATTATTAGATTTAGTAAGCATAACCAGCTTATGATAAGGCCTATACTAGAAATCATTCTGAATAATTTTCAACATCATAACTCTGGCCATCTTCAGAAATGTATTCATTGTCATGTTTCACCAACATATCATCAGAATAAAAAACCTGATTTATGAAGTATCCATCAAGGATTACTCCCATTTCTTCTTGAAAAAGTTCTGGTATAAATCCATCAAAAACTATACCAACTTTTTTATTTCCATCGGTTATCGTAAACTTTGTCTCGGCATTAGGTGTTTTTGATATTGAATTAACCTCTACGAACCCTCCAAGTTTTATTCTCTCAGATTGAGAAACATCAATGTTTTCAAATGCTTCACTTGTTGTGTAGTAAAAAATAGTATTATTCGAAGCTATTTGAATACTTGAATAAGTTACTAACGATATTCCTAATAGAATTAATACAAAATTTTTGTTCACTTGATTAGATTTTAACTCTGTTCTTTGGATTCAGGTAATCATTCCATAAAGTGTCGGCTGAAATTTTAAATCTTTTTAAAAGTGAGAAATGTAATAATGTGACTAAAAGTACTGAAATAAGTAGGGTAGTGAGAATATCTGATGACATCGGCGCGCTTCCTGTAGAAACAGCCTCCTGACTTAAAATAGATGCTTGTTGGTGAACGGACCTCCACCAAATTACACTAAAATGTAATATTGGAAGCTGAATGATTCCAAATATACCAATGAAAGCCGAGTTTCTTGATGTCTTACCAAGGTCATCAGTGAATTTGCGAGAAGCTAAATAACCTAAATATACAAGTAAAAGTATTGCTGTTAAATTTAATCTTGCATCCCCCCAAACCCACCAAGTACCCCATGTTGCTTTTCCCCAAGCTGAACCGGCAATCAAGGTGGTTACTGTAAATAAAACTCCTGATTTTGCATTCGAAGAGGCTAGTACATCATATTTATGATCTTTTTTAACTATATACAGCAATGAGTAAACAAAAGTGAGTGAGTAGCCTAAATATGCTATCCAAACAGTAGGTACGTGTACATAAAGAAGCTTAGATGAAATACCTTGAGTTACATCATATGGACCAAAAGCCACTGTGAGAGCCCATAATATTAAAGAGCCATAAAATATCATTTCAAATCTTTCTGTAAGATCCAGTTAGTGTAAGCAGAAATTAATAAAGTAATTCCTAAATACATCACTAAGTAAATATTAGTTAAATTTGGATTTATACCTAACCAGATTGGGGCAACAAAGAAAGATAATGACATAAAAACAGGCACCATAAGTATGAATTGAACAAATCTATTACTAAAAGCTGTAAACATTTGAAAAATTATATTTATCATTATTGAATTTACTGAAAAGAAAACAATAGAGACTACAAAGTAGATGGGGTTACTTTTTATACCTGTGTTTGTAAACACTGAAAATAAAGCCAATAAGATCAATGCTTGTGGGAAATATATTATAAATTCTGAAATTGTTTTACATCTGAAAAAATAATGTCGCTCTATATTTGCAAAATTTAATTCCCGACGAAGCTTAGCTTGGTTAAGTGGATTTCTTATGGAAAATAATGTGGTGAAAAATAGCAAAAACAATAATTGATTGATTATGAAGAAGTCATCATCAACGACAAATCTGTTCTCAGATAAAATAGGAAAAACTAAAACTAAAACAACAATAGTGGGAGTTATTAAAAATAAAGATGTATTGTTTCTATATTCATTTAGAAGTTCCTTCTTAATTAAAAAATTATTAATAAACATTCAAATCAATCGTTTCATAGTTATCTTCAAAAATATTTAACGAATCTTGGGAGGCTAAAATGTTGCTTTTACCTACTTCGAATCTGCTTTTTAGCAGTTTTGTTAAAAGCTCTACTCCCTCTTTGTCTAGATAATTTAACGGTTCATCAATACATAGTATTTCTGGATCGATCATTTTAGCTATGGCAAGCTCCGAACGCTTCACCATTCCACTTGAAAAATTTTTAACTAAATCATTCATGAAGCTGTGCATCCCATACTCTTTTAGGAGTTTTTGAATTTTATCTTCTTGCATTGCTTCTTGAGTAAAATAAACACAGTTTTCCAGCAAAGATAAGGTTAAATTTACTGTTGGTTCATTGGAAATCTCTAATATTCGTATTTGCTCAGACTCGATGATTGAATTGAACGTATTTCCCTGAAAATTGTTTGAAATAAAACCTAATAGTGTAGATTTGCCCACACCGTTACCACCAATTATTTGATAGTTTTTATTGCTCTTAAGTGACAAATTAATATTATTAATAACAATATTATTTCCGTAACCAAGTGTTAGGTTTTTTACATTTAAATAATTTATACTCACAAGATTATTGTATTGAGGATAGTTTTTTATAAACCTCAAAAGTTGTCATTACATCGTCTCTAGCAGTATGAGTTGGGCTAACTACATTGAAGTACTCAGCTAATGTCATTAATTTATGATTTTTAACTTTATTTCCAAGTTTCGACCTACTGATATTTAAGGTATCAATTGTTTGGTTTGGAAGTTCTTTTTTTAAAAAATAGTTCAAGAACTTTAAATCAAAATTATCTATGTTGTGTCCAAGTAATACAGATTTTCCAATAAAGCTTAAGATGTCGCTAGATTTGTCCTCAATAGATGGGGAATTCTGAACTTTTTCATCAGTAATACCATGAATGTGGGAATTTTTAATTGAAATAGTAGGTTTGAAAAGTGAATAAAACTCATCAATAATTTCTTCATTTATAATCTTTAAAATAAATAGTTCAATAATTTCAGCTTCACCTGGTTCAAATCCAGTAGTCTCTATGTCAAGTATGCAAATGGAATTATCCATATTTCTTATTTTAGTAACTCCCACATTGAAATTGCCGCAGCAGTTGATGCATTTATGGAATCTACGTCGTTCAATGAATCTATTTTAAGTTTGGTACATTCAGTCTCATGCCATTTTTTGGAAATACCATATTGCTCAGAGCCAATAACCAATGCGAAATTATTTTCGGGTTGGAAATTATTAATAAGTTTTTCTGAATCTGGATCCATTAAAATAATTTGATAATTATGTTTTTTAAGAAGTTTGATTATATTTTCTGTACTATCGCTCAGTAAATTTAGTGTGAACATGTGACCAATTGAGGCTCTGACAACATTTGGATTATAAAAATCAGTAATTTCATCACTACAAAATATATTCTCTATGCCTAAAGACTTGGCAGTTCTTATCATAGTTCCTAAGTTTCCAGGCTTCTCAATTTGATCTGCAATCAAAATTGGTCCTTCGACTGTATCTTCGCTAACCATTAAATTTTTCTGAATAAATAAAGAAATTATGCCATCAGGTCTGTCTCTATAGGAAACTGCTTCGAAGACCCTTTTAGTAAGAGTAACAATGCGAACATTCTTTTTATTAAACAGACTTATCAAGTCATAGTTGTTTTCTCCAATAAACAATTCTTCACATATGTAAAGGGTATCTATTTCGTAGTCAGATGAGATTAGTGACCTATTCTCTCTATAACCTTCTGCTAAAGATTTATTCTCTGATTTTCTATTTTTATTTTTGGTAAGCGAAATTAAAAATTTCAATTCCGGATTAGTCAAAGAACTGATGGATTTATTTGGTGAAATATTCATTATGTATTAATTTTTTCCTTGCTATATTCTTTTTTTTAACATTGGCTGATTTTTCTACTCCAGCAGTTACAAAACCTAATATTAAGTAATCATCTGGTATAGAGAGGTGATTTTTAATATTATCTATATCCATATTATGGGAACCCAAGAACCCACTCTTAAGTCCGATTTCTTCAATAAGTAACATACAATTCATCATTGACGCTCCAGCATCAACAAACCAGTAAGGTATTGACCAGTCTTCTGAATTTGTTGCACGCTTTTTGTCTAACTGTCTGTATCTATCGTGATAAGCTTCAGTATTTATAATTATTAAAAATAAAGAAAGTGATTTTGATATCCATTTTTCGAATCCTTTAGCAACATAGGAATCTTCATTTGAATATTTTGCAATAGTTATAATATTTTCCTTCTCTGAAATATGAACTATCTCTATTCCTCTGGAAAAACCTGCAGTCGGTATTTTAATTGCATGTTCAGCAACTTCTGAGAGTTGAGGAAATTCTAATTTGCTTTCTTTATAGTTTCTAACAATTTTACGATTTCTTAATAAGGATTGAAGAGTAGTTTCTTCACTGACCATGGCTATTTGTTTTTTATTGATTCCAATACAGCATCTCCAACTTCAGAAGTTGTAAGACCCATTTTTCCAGCTGAAAGAGAGTCTAAGTTTTGTGCTGTAGCAATTATTGCATCTTCGATAGCTTGACCATAATCAGATTCACCTAATTGAGTGACCATCATTGAAGCAGCCGCAATGCAAGCAAGGGGATTGATAATATTTTTACCTGTATATTTAGGTGCAGAGCCACCAATAGGTTCAAACATAGATACGCCCTCTGGATTAATATTACCTCCAGCAGCTATTCCCATTCCACCCTGGATCATTGCCCCTAAATCAGTTATGATGTCTCCAAACATATTGTCGGTAACTATAACATCAAACCATTCCGGATTTTTCACCATCCACATACAAACTGCATCAACATGTCCATAATCTGTTTCTATCTCAGGGTAATCTTTCGCAATATCGTAAAATATCCGCTCCCACAAATCATGTGCATATGTCAAAACATTGGTTTTTGCACATAGAGTAATTTTCTTTCTATTGTTATTTTTGGCATACTCAAATGCATACAAAATACATCGGTGAATAGCTTTGTATGTGTTTATTGACTCCTGAGTAGCAACTTCACTCTCTGTACCATAATGGATATATCCTCCAGCTCCAGCATAGAGGCCTTCAGTGTTCTCACGGACTACAGTAAAGTTTATATCTTCAGGTTTTTTATTCGCTAGGGGAGTCTCGACTCCCGGATATAAGACAACTGGACGCAAATTTATGTACTGATCAAATTCTTTTCTTAGCTTTAATAAGATTCCTTGTTCTAATATTCCGGGCTTTACATCAGGGTGTCCTATAGCTCCAAGAAGAATAGAATCACTGCTCCCAAGTTCTTCGATATCTTTATCAGTGACAAGTTCCTGTGTCTTTAAATATCTTTCACCACCAAGATCATTTACTGTAAAGTTAAAACTGATACCATAATCTGCTTGAGTTTTTTGTAGAACTTTTACAGCTTCATTGACTACTTCTGGACCTGTCCCGTCACCTGCTAAAAGAGATATATTATATTCTTTCATTATCTATTCAGAGCATTTAAAAAGGATTCAACTGAACCCTGTACAACATCAGTTGACACTGCTCTTCCTTGTTTCAAATTGTGACCATCATTTATTATTGTTACGATTTCGGCTGTAGCATCAGCTCCTTTGGTTATGCTTTCAACTCTATAATCAATAAGAGTCGCATCTGTTTCTAATATTTTTTTAACCGCTGTAAATGCTGCATGTATCATTCCATCTCCTTCAGCTTCCTCAGTCAATTCTTTGCCGTGGACATCTAGAGTAACTCTAGCAGATGCATATTGATCTTTACTATTTACGGAAACTGATACTAATTTTATCTCTGAAGAAGATGTTTCAACTTGTCCCACAATTGCACGAAGTTCATTTTCAACAATTTCACCTTTTCTATCAGCTAGCTTCTTGAAAGTATCAAAACTTGAATTAAATGCTTCCTCATCTAATTCTATATTCAATTTGTCTAATGCATCTTTAAATCCAGCACGTCCAGAATGCTTACCAAGAATAATTTTTGCCTCTTGACCAACAGAATCTGGAGTCATAATTTCATATGTCATACTATTTCTTAAATATCCATGTTGATGAATTCCAGATTCATGACTAAATGCATTCTTCCCAACTACTGCTTTATTATATTGAACTGGATACCCCGTTAATTTTGATACCAGTCTTGAAGTTTCTAAGATTTCAGTTGTTTCGGCATTAATATCAACTCCATATTGATCTTGTCTAGTTTTCACTGCCATTATTATTTCCTCAGTAGAAGTATTACCAGCTCTTTCACCAATACCATTAATAGCACCTTCAATCTGTCTTGCTCCAGCTTTAATCGCTGTTAAAGAGTTTGCAACAGCAAGGCCTAAATCATTGTGACAATGGGTAGAAATAATAATATCTTCATTTTTACCTTTAACTTTATCGTAAACACCCTTGAGGAGCTCTAAGTAATCAGAAGGTGTGGCGTAGCCTACTGTGTCGGGAACATTAATTGTAGTCGCACCTTCTTCAACTGCTACTTTAAGTATTTCTATAAGAAAATCTTTATCAGTTCGTGTTGCATCTTGCGCTGAGAATTCAATATCATCACATAAATTTTTTGCATAACGTACTGACTCTTTTGCATCATGGAGGACTTCTTCTTTAGTTTTTCTTAGCATGTGTTCCATGTGTATGTCAGAGGTGGAAGTAAAGACGTGAATTCTTGATTTGTTAGCAACCTTGATAGCTTCCCATGCTTTTTCGATATCATCAGGAACACACCTAGCTAGAGAGGCTATTGTTGAATTTTGAATATTTTTAGCGATTAAGTTCACACCATCCCAATCGCCAGGGGATGATGCTGCAAATCCAGCTTCAATGACGTCAACTTTCAATTTTTCTAATTGTTGAGCAATTAATAATTTTTCAGAGGGAGTAAGAGCTATCCCTGGACTCTGTTCACCATCTCTAAGAGTGGTGTCAAAAATAATTAGTTGATCTTCACTCATTTGTCTTTTTTAACATCCTTTGCGCTCAAGAATGGCATCATAGATCTGAGTTCTTTACCAACGGATTCAATTTGATGTTGCGAAGCCTCTTCTCTTTTTTGATTTAAAAATGGAGAACCTTCTCTTGATTGAGCCATAAATTCCTTTGCAAATGAACCAGATTGAATTTCTTCAAGAACTTTTTTCATTTCTTTCTTTGTATCTTGATTTACAATACGTGGTCCCCTTGAAAAATCACCATATTCTGCAGTGTCCGAAATTGAATGTCTCATCCACTCAAAACCGCCTTCGTACATAAGGTCAACAATTAATTTAACTTCATGTAAAGTTTCAAAATATGCGCTTTCAGGCTGATATCCAGCTTCAACTAATGTTTCAAATCCATTTTTGATTAATTCAGTAAGGCCACCACAAAGTACAACTTGTTCTCCAAATAAATCAGTCTCAGTCTCTTCTTTAAAAGTTGTATCTAGAATTCCAGCTCTTCCGCCACCAATTGCCGATGCATATGAGAGTGCAAGCTCATGTGTGTTTCCGTTAGTATCATTCTCTACTGCTACTAAGCAGGGCATGCCTGAACCTTCTTCATAAGTTCTTCTTAATAAGTGACCAGGTCCTTTTGGAGCTACCATAGCAACTGAAATATCTTCTCTTGGTTTTATTTCATTAAAGTGAATATTAAAACCATGCGCAAAAAATAAAGTTGAATTTTCTTTCATGACTGGAGCTATTATTTCGTTGTAAACATCAGCCATTAATTGATCAGGAAGTAGCAACATTACTACTTCTGAATTTGAGACAGCATCTTCAACATTGGATACATTTAGACCCATTTCTTTTGCTCTTGTAAAAGTTTCAGAAGTTTCTCTTAACCCAACAGTTACGTCTACTCCTGATTCGTGAAGATTTAATGCATGAGCGTGTCCTTGGCTTCCAAAACCAATTACTGCAACTTTCTTTTCTTTTATTAAGTCCTGATTAATTTGATCATCATAAATGATTTTTGTATCCATATAATTTCTCCTTTTTATAAATTAGATTGAATAGCTATTCTTCCGCCACGAATCATTTCAATAATTCCAAACGGTTTCATTAGGTTTTCAAACTTTTTCAATTCTTTAGAAGTACCAGTTAGCTCAAAAACTGCATAATCCTGTCCTACATCAACAGATTTTGCGCCTGATAAATTTGCTTTTTCTATAACCGATGTTTGAGAATCTTTGTTGATTGAGACTTTCATTAACAGTACTTCGGATTCAATCGTGTTGTCAGGATCTAGTTCTACGATTTTTATGACATTTATTAATTTGTTTAACTGTTTTTTTACTTGCTCTACCGATTCAAGCTCTGTAACAATTGTCATCTTTGATCTTCCATCAATATTTGTTGGACCTACGGAAAGTGAATTAATATTAAAGCCTCTCCTTGAAATTGTTGAAGAAATTCTTGCTAATACACCCGGTTTGTCTTCAACAAGCACGCTCAAAATTCTTTCACTCATATTTTTTTCAAATCCTCTTCATTTAGGATGATTACATCATTACTACCCCCAGCAGGAACCATAGGAAAAACCATATCATCTGGATCAACAACACAGTCAACAAGTACCGGCTTATCATTAATTTCAAGCATTTTTTCAAATACATCTTTTACTTCGGACTTTTGTTCCATTCTTAGTCCGACAGCTCCCATAGCTTCAGCAAGTTTTACATAGTCAGGGGTGTGATGGGTAAGTTCAGAAGCTGAAAAACGATTTTTATAAAATATTTTTTGCCACTGTCTCACCATTCCATGATTTCCATTATTGAAAACAACTATTTTCAGAGGGATGTTTTCCGTAGAAGCTGTTATTAGTTCCTGACAAGTCATCTGAAAACAACCGTCTCCATCTAAAGAAAGAACCTGTCTATCAGGATATGCTGCTTTTGCTCCTATAGCTGCTGGCAGGGAGTATCCCATGGTTCCTAATCCTCCAGAATTTAACCAAGTGTTTGGTTTTGTAAATTTCCAATGTAAAGATATCCACATTTGATGCTGACCAACCCCAGAAACTACAATTGAGTCATCTTCTGACATTTTTTGAAGTTCTTCAAGTACGTAAGGAACTTTTAATGGACCATCTTCATCTTGTGTGAAGGTGAGGGGATAGCTTTCTCTCATTTCATTAATTTCTTGAATCCAGTTGGAAGTTTCTAGTTTGGTATCTGCAAGCTTATCAATAAGACCTTTTATAACACTTTTTGCATCTCCAACTATAGGTACTTCTGCATCTCTTACTTTTCCAATTTCAGCTGGATCTATATCAGCATGAATAACTTTTGCATTTTGAGCAAAAAACTTTGGATTTGCTGTTACTCGATCGTCAAACCTTACACCTATTGCAATTAATAAATCTGAGTTCTGAATCGAAGTTGTAGCGGTATAGTTCCCATGCATACCTGGCATTCCTAAACATAGTTCATGACCATCAGGAAACGCACCTCTACCCATAAGAGTCGTAACCACTGGTATGTTAAACTTTTCAGCTAGATCAAATAACTCAATATTTGCCTTTGAGTGAATAATTCCTCCACCGACATATAAAAGAGGTTTCTTAGAGTCTTTGATTAAATTAACTGCTTGTTGAATCATTTTTGGATTTGCGTCAAGAGTAGGTTTATATCCTGGTAAATCAATTAACTTTGGCTCAATCCATTTTGCTTTTTGATTAAGAATATCTTTTGGTATATCTACTAGTACTGGTCCTGGTCTTCCAGTAGTAGCAATATGTTTTGCCTCAAGTAGTACTTGAGGAATCTCACTAGCGTCAGTTATCAGATAATTATGCTTTGTTGCTGCCATTGTGAGACCAACTGTGTATGCCTCTTGGAAAGCATCATTACCAATAGCTTCAGTAGCAACTTGACCTGTTATAGCTAGAAGAGGGGTTGAATCCATTAAAGCATTGTTTAATGAAGTGATTAAGTTAGTAGCGCCGGGTCCAGAAGTAGCAATCACTACACCTAACTCACCAGTTGCCTGAGCGTAACCTTCAGCCATGTGACCCGATCCTTGTTCGTGTCTAGCTAAAATATGTCTTATAGGGCTGTCGTAAAGTGGATCATACGCTGGAAGGATTGCACCACCGGGTACCCCAAAAATGGTAGAAACTTTTAAATGTTCCAAACCTCTAATAACAAGCTCAGCGCCTGACAATAATTTATCTTCCATAACATCCTTAAAAAAAAACCTCCCTTTTTTTTGGGAGGCGCTCATCACAAAAAAGTGAGCGCTACATAAGCACTAACACTAATAATGTAATTAAGACATATAGTTTTTTCATTAAATCTAACTATAGTTAATGCTGATAAAAATGAAAGAAAAAAACCTATTTAATTATCTCGAAAGTCATAATATAGACGTTCCAGAAAATATAAATCTAGCTGTAATTTCGCTACCTTCATTAATAGATAAATCAGTATTAATCCAAGAAGCAAAATCTAATAATAGACATGCAAACATGAAATTTACATTCTCAAATCCCCAGTATTCTGGACTTGGTGATAAATTTGAATGGGCAAAGTCTTGTGTAGTAATTTCATATAACTACTTTCCAGAATCGTCAAACAGCCATTCTTTTAGGGCTGGTGATGGGGCTATAGCTTTATTTGCTTCAGAAGATCATTACAAACCACTAAATAAGTTTATAAATGAACTTACAAATCTATTTAACAATGAAGGGATTCAATCACAACAATTCATTGACAGTCCACAACACTACGACAGAATATTTTTTAACTCATCAGGACTGGGATGGCAGGGAAAAAGTACAATGATGTTATCACCGGGAATAGGTCCGTGGCAGTTAATTGGCAATCTTTACACTGAGGAACGATTTAAAGATACTGAAAAAAAATCATTCTCATGTGGAACCTGTAATATGTGTCAAATCTCATGTCCAACGGGAGCATTAGATGAGGAATATAGACTTGACTCTAATAAGTGTCTTTCATATTGGTTACAATCTCCAGATATCATTCCAGAAGATATGAGAATAAATATAGGTAATAGATTCTATGGCTGCGATGAATGCCTAACTTCATGCCCACCAGGTCAGACCAAGGATCTTAATATCTCAAAAACGAATACTGTCGATTTAAAAAAAATCCTAACCATGTCAAATGAAGATTTGGTTGATAAATATTCATGGTTTTATATCCCAAAAAGAAATGGCGACTTTCTTAAAAGAAATGCATTAATAGCACTTGCAAATAATCCAGATGAAGATGCACTTAAAGCAATTTATACTCTCTTAAAATCTGATTCTGAAATTATTCGCTTTTATGCAATATGGGCTATCTGGAAAATATCTCAATTTAAAGATATTGAAAATTATTATGATGTTGATCTTGAAACGAGCGACCTTGTAAAGAACGAATATCTAAGGCTAATAAAATGATTTTATACAACAGTTAAACTATTCTTAATTTATGACAAAATTTTCAGATGATGTAACACAAGGTCCAGGTCGATCTGCTGCAAGAGCCATGCTTAGAGCAGTGGGTTTAAGCGATGATGATTTTAATAAATTTCAAGTCGGGATAGTATCTGCTGGTAACGAGGTAACGCCATGCAATGTAACAGGTCCAGAGCTTTCTTTAAAAGCAAAAATTGGAGTCAATGGGCCAGATTCTGCAGGTTTAATCTTTTCTACAATCGCAGTTTCTGACGGTATCTCAATGGGACATGAAGGCATGAGGGCCTCACTCGTTTCTCGTGAGGTCATTACTGATTCTGTGGAATTAGTAATGCATGCTGAAAGATTTGATGGCATGGTTACCATTGCAGGCTGTGATAAATCTCTTCCAGGGATGCTTATGGCTGCAGCAAGAATAAACAGACCAGCTATATTCTTATATGGCGGGAGTAGCCTACCCGGTTCTTATAAAGGTAAAGATATCTCAATAGTTGATGTATTTGAGGGTATAGGAGCTATGGAAAAGGGTCTAATTTCTGAGGATGAACTATATGAGATAGAGTGTGCTGCTTGTCCAGGGCAAGGCTCCTGCGCAGGAATGTTTACTGCCAACACAATGGCCTCAGTTGGAGAAGCTATTGGAATGAGCTTACCAGGTACAGCCTCACTTCCAGCAGAAGACTCACGTTTACGGATTGAGGCTGAAAAAACTGGTAAACAATTAAATTATCTTCTAAAAAATGATATTAAACCTAGAGATATTATGACCATTGAAGCATTTAAAAATGCTGTAACAACTGTACTTGCTCTCGGGGGGAGCACCAATGCCGTATTACACTTAATGGCTATAGCCCATGAAGCAAAAGTAGATTTAACTTTAGACACCTTTGACCAACTTGGAAAAAGTGTTCCCCACATAGCTGACATGAAACCTTTTGGTAAATATCACATGGTCGATTTAGACAACATTGGTGGAGTTCCTGTCGTCTCAAAAATACTTTTAGAAAATAATTTAATTGACGGCAATTGCTTAACAGTAACTGGAAAAACTGTTGGTGAAAATCTTGAGAATGTTGAAATCCCTACAAACCAAGATGTCGTTTCATTTCCAAATAATCCAATTTCAGAAGAGGGAGGGATTGCAATACTAAATGGCTCCTTGTCTCCTAATGGATCTGTTGTAAAAGTAGCAGGTATAGAAATTGATACATTTAAAGGTCCAGCCAATGTTTTTGAAAGCGAACAAGAAGCATTAGAAGCTTTATTTAACAATCAGATTAAAAAAGGTGATGTTGTTGTTATACGAAATGAGGGCCCTAAAGGTGGTCCGGGGATGAGAGAAATGTTACAGATTACCGCTGCAATAAAAGGTGCAGGTCTTGGGAAAGATGTGCTACTTATTACGGATGGTAGATTTTCAGGTGGAACCACAGGTTTGTGCATTGGCCATGTTGCTCCAGAAAGTGTTGAGGAAGGGCCAATAGCTTTATGTCAAAATGGAGATCAGATAGAACTCAATCTTTCTAAAAGAGAATTAAATCTCAATGTAAACGAAGAGGAAAAAGTATCTAGAGCTAAAAATTATAAACTCCCAGAACCAAGGTATACATCTGGAGTACTTCACAAGTATTCAAAGCTTGTAAAAGGAGCTGATGAAGGGGCAGTGACAGGATAGTTGAATGTTTTTTATTTCTGACGTTCATCACGGACTAGCCTCAATAAAGAATATTCCAGACACTAAAGAACCAGTTGTTATTCTTGGTGATTTAATTAATTGGATTGACTACAGAACTGGTCAAGGAATTGCAGAAGATGTATTTGGAAAAGAAATTGTTATAAAATTAGTTCAATTAAGAAAAGATCATAACTTTAAAGATAGACGAAAACTCTGGTCTTCTATGTTTGAGGAAAACCCAGATTTGATACAGGAAAAATTAGAACTAGCAATCTATAGGCAATATAAAGAAGTTTTTAATGCTCTTAAGAAGTTTGAAGTTTGGATAATTCCCGGAAATGTAGACTCCGTAGATATAATCAAAGAGACAATGTCAAGTAATGTTAATTATGTGGACGGCAAAGTTCTTGAATATAAAAATCTAAAAATAGGTTTTGCAGGAGGTGGTGTTCCGACACCGATTAATGCACGAGGTGAAATTTCTGAGGAATCTTTTTCACTAAAACTAAATAAATTAGGCCATGTAGACATAATATGCACGCATGCCCCACCATTTGTGAGCGAGCTTATAACAGATGTTATAACAAACAAGGAGGAGCAAGGATGGAGCAGCTTAAAAGATTACATTTTAGAGAAAGAACCTAGATTTTCTATTTTTGGAGACGTTCACCAACCTCAAGCATCTAGGTGGAGACTAGGTCGTACGGAGTGCATGAATGTTGGTTATTTTAGAGCCAATAGTAATTATTTAGAATTAACATCTTTGTTACAGTGAATATTTTAGCATTTGATGTTGGCGGTACCACTATTAAGTATGGAATAGTAAATGAATACTCAGAAGTCTTGTTAAAAGGGAGTATTACTACCCCTGGGGATGAAAATAGTTTCTTAGAAACAGTCAATAAAATTATCTCTACAAATCAAAATAGTTTTGATAAAATTTCAATCGCGATGCCAGGTTTTGTGAATAAACAAGATTCAAGTTACCTCTGGGGTGCAAATTTGAAATATGCTATAGATTTCACAAAAATAAATGGCTTTGATTTTTCAAAATTTTCTATTGATAACGACGGGAATGTTGCGGCATATAGTGAGTATTTACTGCACTATTCAAATAAATTTTCTAATTTAATAATGCTTACCTTCGGTACGGGGATAGGTGGTGGAATAATTGCTGGAGGAAAACTAATTAGGGGTTCTGGGAGTGCAGGTGAAGTTGGCCATATGCTCACCTCAAAGGGTGACGAGGAATATTTATGTAACTGTGGAAAAACTGGGTGTTTCGAAGCCAGTACTTCTGCAGCTGCTTGGACAAACGAATGTAAAAGGTTGTCTAAAAAATACCCAGAATCAGAACTAGCAATGAAATTTTCTGAAGAAAAGCTTGGATCAATAATTTTTGATAGATCAATCGAGTTAAACAGTGAGGAGTCAGCAACAAGAGATAAAATAATTGTAAATATTTCAAATGGTTTAGTCAGTCTTTTTGAGATATTCGACAATGAAGCTTTTATTCTCGGAGGTTCTATGGCTGGCAAGCCTTATGATTTAGTGCTTCTAATTAATCAAGATATCAAAAATAGATTTCAGTTTCCATCACGGGTTTTTCCACAAATATTAGTCTCAACTCAAAAAGGAGAAGCTGGGATAGTTGGTGCTGCACTTATAGCTCAAAATGAATAAAAATATTTCCGTACTTCTTCCAGGAAGTTTTTTCGAGAAAGATTATCAGTACAAAATAAGTTATCTATCTAAAAATCAAGTTGACTGTGTTTACTTGTTTGATCATTCCGTAAACCCAGTAGACGAAAATAGGGCTGTATATGACATCAAAAAGGCATTGTCATTACTCCAAGAAAGTCACGAAAATAATTTCAAGCTAGGTCTCTGTGTTCTTAATATTAATAGTAGGAAAAAAGATTTATTTTTTTCTAACTTTATTAACCCAATTATGGAAATTCAAGATTTTAGACTTGGTCTAGGAACTGGAGACAATAAATACACAGACACAACTCCAAAATATGCATATGACTTAGATTCTATAATCTTTGAGTTGATCAGTGAATATACCTTTTCCTTGGATGGAAGAAATTTATTTCTTGGAGGTACCTCACAGAAAAAAATAGAACTAGTAAGTAAATACTCCATTGGAATTAACCAATGGCTTGGAAATTCTCAAGATTTAATCAACCTTTCGGAAGATCTTCCTAAAAAAGACCCTATATTTGGTAAATTTAGTCAATGTATAAAACCTAGTGATGTTGGTACAATTCTACCGGATAGTTTTGAAAAGATAATTGTATTAAAAGATACAAATACAAAGAAATTCTACTCTGAGGTAGATAAAATCTTCACATGAGCAATTTTTCAAATAAACTAGTAAATAATTTTCCGGAGTATCTTTTCAATGAAATTAATAAACAGAAACTAGAAGCGAGAAAAAATGGAAGAGACGTAATTGATCTAGGTTATGGTAACCCAGATATTCCCACCCATACAAGAGTTGTTGACAAGCTTATAGAATCGGCACAGAATAAAAAAAATCATAAATATTCAGTTTCAAAAGGAATACTAGGTTTAAGAACCGCAATGAAAGACAGGTACAAAAGAATCTATGAAGTGGATTTGCACGAGGGTGAAAATATCGTGAATACTATTGGCAGCAAAGAAGGTTTGACACATTTACTCATGTCTGTTCTTGATAAGGGTGACAATATTGTAGTTCCCGACCCAAGCTATCCGATACATCACTATGCTCCACTGATTGCTGGAGGAAATCCCATAAAAATTAAATGCTTGAATCCTGAAGATTTTCTATCAGAGTTAGTAAAAGTTCTGACAACAATAGATGTAAAAGTAGTTTTAGTATCTTTTCCTCATAACCCTACAACAATTACAGTCACACAAGATTTTTACGAGGAACTAGTTTTTCTTGCTCGAAAGCACAATTTTCTTATAGTAAATGATTTTGCATATTCGGATGTTTATTTTGACGGACCAAGACCCCCATCTCTTTTGCAATCAGATAAAGAATTAACAAACTCCGTTGAGTTGTACTCACTTACTAAGGGATATTCTATGGCTGGCTGGAGAGTAGGGTTTGCTATAGGAAACAAGGAAGCTATACAGGCATTAACAAAACTCAAGTCCTATATTGATTATGGAACATTTCAGCCAATTCAAATAGCTTCTACAGTTGCAATAAATGACTTAGATGAATATCCATTAGAAGTTTCAGACATTTACAGAGAAAGAAGAATACTGGTTACTGAAAGTCTAGAATCTCTTGGATTCGATGTTTACCAATCTAACGCAACAATGTTTGTCTGGGCAAAAATTCCGCTAGCTTCAAAAAAGACATCTATGGATTTCTCGTTAGCTGTTTTAGAAAAATCAAATGTCGCAATTTCTCCCGGTATTGGATTTGGAAGCGAAGGGGAGGGGCATATCAGAATTGCACTTGTAGAAAATAAACAAAGGATTAGACAAGCTATGAAAAACATGCAAATTTTTTTCGATGATAAAATATAATCATGATTGATTTACGCTCTGACACTGTTACGAAGCCCTCTAAAGAAATGTTACAAAAAGTATTAGAGGCTGAACTAGGTGATGATGAATATAAAGAGGATCCTACTGTAAACAGTCTTGAAGAGTACTGCTCTGAACTTATGGGATTCGAAAGTGGTCTTTTTGTAACTTCAGGTTTAATGGGAAATCAAATCTCCTTATTAATTCACAGTAATCCAGGTGAAGAAGTGATAACTACAAAAGACTCACATATCAAAAATTATGAGCATGGTGCAGCGGCCTTCCTGTCTAGAACACAATTTAGAGACATTGAGAGCACTAGTGGAGTTTATGACCTGGACAGCCTCTCAGAAACAATAAAAGAGTCGAAAGTAAACAAGCCGCTAATAAAAGTTTTGGCTTCAGAAAATACCCACCTTGCTTCAGGTGGAAGCATACTTCCTTTTGAACACATTAAATCTTTATCTAAAATCTCGAAATCTAATGGATTGAAATTTCATATGGACGGTGCAAGAATTTGGCATGCGATACTCACCGATCCTCAATCTATAGAATATGGAAAATATTGCGACAGTTTAACTTTTTGTTTTTCAAAGGGACTAGGTGCGCCTATTGGCTCAATGCTTATGGGTGATAAAAATTTTATTAATGAAGCTAGGGAGTATAGAAAAAAACTTGGAGGGGGGATGAGGCAAGTCGGTATTATTGCTTCTGCGGCACGATATGCAATAGAGAATAGAGATCATCTTCTCGAAGACCATAAGAAAGCATCTGATGTAAACAATTCAATTGAAAAAGATAATAGATCTTTTCATACTGCCACCTATAAAGGGACTAATATGTTATTTTTTTCATTTGACACAACTGATAGTGCTGAAATATTCAGAAAAAAATTGGAAGAAAAAAATATAATTTCTGGATTTATTAAAAAAGATATTATTAGATTAGTTTTCCATAAAGACGTTGAGATTGATAAAGTAGATTCTATAGTTGAAGCTATTAACTATTCTTCTTCCATTGACATCTGATTCCATTCAGTTATTGATTTTTCAGATAAATTAACTAAAACAAAAACTCCACCTAGTGCAACAGAATTTGAAATTAATACATTTAATAAAATATCTGTTAAACAATCAGATGCACAAAAGGCATTACCTAAAACGTAGCCGATATAGCTAGCTAAAAAGGTTGTCAGAAGATAAACAATTACTTTAGATCTGTTGCTAAATTTCATAAGGATATTAAGTTTAGCTTATTATGGTTATTGTTAATCCTTGGATCACATTATTGAGCTTCGTTTATTTTATAGTTGCGGGTTTTGGTGCATTTATTTTTAGTAGGTTTGTAGTTGAAAACTACTTAGAAATATTTAGATCTAAGTTCTTTAAATTTCTTGAACCTGTGGTTGGAATTTCTAGTTTCTCATTGTTTTTTGGTGGAGCGTTAACTTTGTTGTATTATCTTCTAACGATGTCTCAATAATTATGAGTTAATAGTTCACCATTTTTAATTTCTTGTATTCCGCAATGCATCGGTTTATTTTCATTGAAAACACCAGATTTAGTTTTGTAGTACGTAAAAGCTCTGATCGTATCTTGATGAGATACAAATAATGTATTATTGAAGTTTTCATAAACAACATTAACCCTTTCGAAAACAATTTGTAAATCTTCAGTTGTATTCTCAACCTCAAGCGGATTATTTAAGTATTTCGGGTAGTCCTTAGTTTTAGAGAATTCATCAAAAGTTGTACCCAACCAACCTGTTACTCCGCTCCATTCGTAAAGATTATAAGAAATATCAATTTCAACTTTTAAAAATTCAGATACAAGTTTTGAAGTTTCTCTTGCTCTTAAAATAGGGGAGGTGATAATTTTATCTATTTTAAAGTTTTCGTTGATAAATTTTCCAGCATTTCTCGCTTGTTTGATTCCATCTAGACTTAATCGGTATCCTGGAATATCGCCATACATAATATTTTTAACATTTTGAACCTCGCCATGTCTTAAAAATAAATTGCTCATAATTACAGGGTAGTTTCAATTTATATTAAAATCTAAACATGGCATTAAACAAAAAAGAAGAAGAAATATTAAAACAGATTGAACTGGAGCTTTCAAAAGAAGATCCGGATCTAGCTAAGACAGTAGAGACATCAACTCTTTCTAGTTTTTCAAGAACTAGATCTGTTATTTCCTTTGGTACTTTTGTTTTAGGATTACTTACAATGCTAGGAAGCTACATCGTACAGCCGGTTATTGCTATGGCTGGCTTTGCATTGATGGCAGTATCTGGATATGTCTTCGTAAGAAACACCAAAGCATTGCTCAAAGCAGAGAATATAAATGAATGGAATTTCAAACAGGTTTATTCTGTAATAAGAAATAAAGATACTTCTAGACAAACTAAATAGATTTAATTAAATTTAATATACATCACTATTTAGGAGTAAGGTTTTGAAAAGAGATGCTTTTACATCAAAGCAAGCAAGTTATTTAACTGGTTGCACTTCGCACCAATTAAGATATTGGGACAAAGTTAAACTTGTGTCACCAAGTATCCAGTCTTCAAATGGCAAGCCCGGTGTTCCAAAACTTTATTCATTCAGAGACATAGTTTCTCTAAGAGTGGTTAAAACTCTCTTAGATAATGGAATGAGCATTCAAAGAGTAAGGCGAGCATGGAAATACTTATCTAAAAATGGAAATCTTATCTCTGAACTTTCAGAAATAAAGTTAGTTTCCGATGGGGAGACAATTTACTCTGTCGAAGAGGACCAAGTTTTTGACGCACTCAAGTCTGGACAACTTGCATTCTTTGAAACAATTGATGATATAGCCAAAGAAGTAAAAGAAGATGTCTCAAAATTTGAGCTTGATAAGGAAAGATTTTTAAACTTACTAACTAAAGTTGAAGAAGATGTCATTAATCAAGAAATGCAAGCTTAATCCACTGAGAGCTATTTACCGTGGGTAACGTGAATACTCACAAGACATTAATATTAAATTCTACTTTTCAACCACTTTCTTTAGCTACACCACAACGAGCACTTGCACTTTTGTTTAGTAAAAAAATAAATGTTCTTAAAGAATCCGATATAAAATTAAGATCTGTTGGCCAATCTGTTGCTATTCCAAAAGTAGCTGTTTTGACTTATTTTGTAAAAGCTCCATATGCGAGGAGAGTAGCTCTAAATAGGGAAAATATTTTTATACGCGACTCTTATGCTTGTCAATACTGTAGTAATGATGCTGAGTCAATAGATCATATAATTCCAAAGTCTAAGGGTGGTTCTCATGAATGGAGTAATGTAGTTGCATGCTGTAAAAAATGTAATCTTTTAAAAGCAGATAAATTATTGAATAAAACTAGTTTGAATCTTAAAGTTACTCCAAAAATACCTGAGGGAAACTTTTGGATCAAAACAATTATTGGTAACAATCCTGACCCGGACTGGAAAGAGTATTTAGTCCTTACATAATTTTTTTTATCATTTTGTGTTGCAAGATGTCATAAAGTGTCATATAATGTCACAGAGTGGTTCAAGGCACGAAAGGCGGAAAAGTGTTCCTTGGTGAATATAAACATACAATGGATTCGAAGGGTAGAGTCGTTATACCTTCTAAGTTCAGGAAAGAGCTTCAACAGGGCTGTGTAGTTACTAAGGGACTCGACAACTGCTTACAAATTCTGACAAAGAAAAACTGGAATCAAGAATCTGAGAAGATGGCTTCCCTTCCATCAACTGACAAAACTTCAAGACAGTTAAGAAGAGCATTATTTTCTGGTGCTGTGGATTCTTCTCTCGATTCTGCTGGAAGAATTCAAATACCTGAAAACTTAAGAGCTTATAGCGCTATCAAAGAAAATGATGACGTAACTGTGACAGGATCCGGTCCAGTTATTGAAATTTGGGCAACCAAAACATGGAAGAAAATTCAAAGTGACTCTGATGATGCATTTGCGAATATAAATGAAGTGAAAGGATAGGTTCATAGCCAGCTCTCTAGACAACTAAATTGGAATACCCTTACTCCGCCCAACTTTCCAATTGGTGCCAGTTCTAGAGAGCTGGGTATGAATACAAACAGGGCAGAGTATTTACCACACAGTGGTGTAATGGTTGGAGAAGTTACTTCAATAGTTAAGGCACTCCCAAAAGGATTATTTATAGATGCTACTTATGGTTATGGTTCACATTTTCAAACATTTAAAGATTACAAAGGTCTAGATTTACTTGCTTTCGATAGAGACCCAGAAGCTATTGCAGCAAAAAAAGATGATGATAATGTAATTAAACTGAATTTTTCTGAAATCTCAGGCTACCTAAATGACACTGAATCAACACCTATAAGCGGTATTTTTTATGATTTCGGTCTTTCATCTCATCAAATTGATAAATCTGAAAGAGGTTTTTCGTTTCAGCAAAATGCAGATTTAGATATGAGAATGGATATAGATTCTCATTTAACTGCCAAGGATGTTATTAACGATTACACATTACAAGAGTTATTGAATGTGTTCAATAATTACAGCGAAGAGAAGTATGCATTCAAAATAGCAGAGAAAATTGTAGAACTTCGCCCAGTAGATACAACTATCGAGTTAGTTAGCTTAATCAAGGATGCAATTCCACGACAAAATCCAATATTCACAAATAAAACCATAAGAAGAATATTTCAAGGTTTAAGGATTGAAGTAAATGATGAGTTATCAGAGATAAAAAAATCTTTAACTGACATAAAGGGACACATCAGCTCTGGTGGTGCAATTATATGTATTTCCTATCATTCACTTGAAGACAAAATTGTAAAAAATTTTATGCAAAACTTAACGATTGATTGTATTTGTGATCCAAAAGCTCCTATATGCAACTGTGACATAGAACAAGAATTTCGTTATTTAAAGAAAAAAAAATATACACCTAGCCCAGAAGAGATATCTTCCAACCCACGATCAAAGTCGGCAATTATGAGATCTGTGATAAAGCTATGAGTAGGAAACTAATTTTTCGTAGTACATTCATTGCTATTGTATTTTCTGTTATTTTTAATTTATATTTAAATTTAGAAATAAATTCCATTTCCTCGGAACTTAACCAGTTAAATCTTGAAATAATTGAACTAGAGAGAGAAAAACAAACTACACACGTGCTCTATATTGAAAATTACTCAATACAGAATATTGATTTACTTTCTAAAAATAATGCATATACCAGACTAGATATCCAACAAACAAGTAGAGATTTATTTGCGCCGTATAAATCTATGTCTGAAAATAGAGAAGCTACAACGGTTTTAGGGTTTGGTAAATGAACTTTAAAAAAGTGAAGGAGATTCTATTATTCATACTTGTCAATGCAACCTTCCTTACTGGTGCAGCACTTTTTATATCAACTGTTTACGATCTTCAATTTTCAAAATCTGAATATTTTCAGAACCAAGCTTTGTCATACAGAGAAAGAGTAGAGGTTTTAGAAGCAGCAAGAGGATCTATTTACGACAGAAACCTTAATGTCATTTCTAGTAGTGTCCAGTCTTATGATATAGGTATCCGGCCAAATGAGGTCTCAGAGAAAGAAGAACTATCTGAAGTACTTTCATTATTTTTAGACATAGAAGAAAATAAAATTTTAAGTGAACTTGAATCTAGAAATTCATATTTTTATATTAAAAGAAATGTTGATTTTGAAATAGGAAAAGAAATTAAAAGTTGGAACTATAAAGGGCTTTATCCAGAGTTATCGTCTAAAAGAATATTACACTCGAAATCGCTACAGAATATTGTTGGAAGAGTAGACCCAGACAATAACGGAATCGAGGGCCTCGAACTATATTACGACACTTTACTTACTGGTAGAAATGGAGAGTTAAGATATGAGGCTGCCCCTAATGGATCGATTATTCCTCAAGGAGAAATAAGTACAATACAACCTGTCCATGGTGATGACATAATACTTTCTATAGATGGCGATCTACAGTATTTAAGTGAGAATCTTTGCGCCCAAGCATTATCCGAAACAAAAGCATACAATTGTTCAGTTGTATTTGCTAATGCTCTAAGTGGGGAGATAATTATCTCTGCAGAAAAGAAATCTCCTGAAACTGAAAAATTTAATATAAATCTCATTAGCGGAAGGGCTAATTATGAACCTGGATCAGCATTAAAAATCTTCACAATAGGCTCAGCAATAGAAAATAACCTAATTCAAGCAGCAACAACATTTGAAGTTGATGATCAAATTGAAATTATCAATGGTTCATGTGCTATAAATTACAAAGGAAAGGATAAAGGTTGCTTTCATGACTTTCTTAAGCACGAGAAATATATTTTATCTGTAAAGGAAATAATTGAGAGATCATCAAACGTTGGAACAATTCTTGCAACCCAAAGTTCAGATATAAAAGATATTGAGGAATTTTTAAAAAGGTTTGGCTTTTCTGAAAAAACCGGAATTGAATTATCTGGTGAAACTAGGGGAGGCTTTACGGAATATAATACTTGTAAAACATGTCTAGGCTCACTTTCAATAGGATACTCAATTGATGTTTCTCAATATCAAATGGTAAAAGCTTATAGCATTATTGCTAATGGTGGAAAAAATGTAGACTTAACTTTGACTAGAGGAATAAGTAATAATAAAAGTTCAACTGAGATTATTTCAGAATCAACAGCAATGCAGCTCAAAGAATTATTAATTAACGTAGTCGAAGGAAAAAATGGTACCGGTAAGTCCCTAAGAATGGATAATTATACAATCGGCGGTAAGACCGGTACAAGTAGGACACACATCGAAGGGATTGGTTATTCAAATTCTAGATTCAATACATCTTTTACTGGATTTATCGAAACTGATGAAGGACCTGTAGTTGGATCTGTTTTACTATGGGGTGCTGCAATTTCTCCACGTTCTGAATATGTTACAGGAGGTTCTACAGCTGCTCCGATTTTTAAAACTATCGTGAGTTATCTAGTTCCAGGTGAATGATGGATATTTCTAAAGAAATTCAAATTTTCAATGATTTGGATATAAATCTTGATAATTTAGTAAACAGTACTCTTGATGTGTTTGAAGACTGTATTTTAATTATTAATTTAAACAATAAAAAAAAATTAGATAAATATGTGACTGAAGCTATTAATAAAAAAGCTAAATTAATTATTACTTCTATAAATTGCAATGTTGAATCTGAAAGGGTTGTTAAATTCGAAAATTATGAAGATGTGTTTAATCATGTCATAAAAAAAATGTACCCAGAATATGTGGATAAAAACTTTTTTGGACTTACTGGCACTAATGGTAAAACTACCACTGGGTATTTTCTCAACCAGCTACTAGGCGAGGACTCTCTCTTTATAGGAACAACAGAGGACTATTTATTCAAGGACATAACGAGAGAAGAACACCTTACAACACCAAAGCTTTTTAATATATTTAAATTATTGAGAAAAAAAGAATATACGCATATTAATAACATAGTTTTAGAAGTCTCGTCACACGCATTAGACCAAAATCGACTTAAAGGAATGGAATTCCTAGTTTCAGGATTTACAAACCTATCACAGGATCACTTTGATTACCACGACAATATTGACACTTACTTTGATGCTAAGAAAAAGCTATTTAATAAAAATCTTTCTAAACAATATGTATTCATAGACGAAGATTGGGGTACAAGACTGAACAAAGAGGTTAATGGAGAATCATGGAGTATTGGTTTTAAAAAAGAAAATGATATGTTTATTAAGGAAATAAAAAGTTCTGAAACCAATACTCTTGTCAGCTTTAAGATTGATAATCACGATTACAGGGTAATACTTCCCTTTATAGGTCCTAATTGTGAAATGAATTATTTATTAGCGGTTGGCATGGCACATTTTTCAGGTACATTATCATTAGATAGAATTTTACTAGAAACCGTTAATATTAAAAATCCAAAAGGTAGATTCGAAAAATTTTCTTATTTAGATAATGATGTCTATGTTGATTACGCACATACACCTGAAGCAATAGATAAAGCAATTGAAGTAGTTCAAGAAAAATATGAAAAAATTATTATTGTCTTTGGAGCGGGAGGAAACAGGGATTCATACAAAAGAGTAAATATGGGAAAAGCCGCTAACAAAGCAGATCATATAATCATTACAAATGACAATCCAAGAAAAGAAGATCCAATGTTAATCGCAAAAGAAATTCTTGAAGGAGTAGATTTAAATAAAAAAGTAGAGATTGTTCTAGATAGAAAGGCAGCTTTAAAGAAAGGTCTGGATTCACTTCGGGGTAAATCTGTTCTATTAGTATTAGGTAAAGGACATGAAAGTAAACAAGAACTTAAAGACAGGTTTGTAGATTTCGATGATTCTGTAATGATAAGTAATTTAATTGAAGATATGAAATGATAGCAACAATAGTTTCTGGAGGATTGAGTTTCTTGTTTGTTATATTATTTACAGCAATAGGTACTAATTTATTTAAATCAAAAAATATAGGACAGTCAATTCAAGAAGAGTTAAATTTCCATGATCACAAAAAAGGGACACCGACCATGGGAGGAGTTTTTATTGCTGCTGGTACTTTTTTTGGTTTTTTAATTGCACATATTAATTTTTGGACAATTGGTCAAGGATTTAAAGTGGAGATTGATTACATAGTCCCGGAAGTACTTTCTCTATTACTGTTTGGAACTTTAATGGCATCAGTAGGATTTATAGACGATTTCCTAAAAGTTCAACAAGGTAGAAATTTAGGCCTAAATGCTAAAAACAAAATAATTTTACAGATTATTGTTGCATCAATAATTAGTTATTATTTTTACACTTGGGATTTAAGCACCACTCTATACCTTTTTAGTGGTTTTGGAGTTGATATAGGTATTGCTAAGTGGTTTATAATTGTACTTTTTATTGTTGGCTTCACAAATGCCGTTAACTTAACTGATGGTTTAGATGGATTAGTTGCAGGTACTTCAACTGTTTCATTTGGCGGAGTTCTAGTTATGACCTTCTGGATATTTAGACATCAGAATTACTATACCAATTTTATGAACGATGCTTTTCTTTCATTAGACTTGTCAATTTTAGTCTCATCAATAGCAGGGTCATGTCTCGGTTTCTTATGGTGGAATACAAATCCTGCAAAAATAATAATGGGAGATGTTGGATCACATTTTATTGGGGCCATGTTTCCAATTATCTTTTTCGCAATCGGCGCAGATGCACTCATATTTTTTATTTGTATGTTGTATGTAGTAGAGGCTTTGTCAGTAATTATTCAAGTAGCATCATTTAAGATTCGCGGAAAAAGGGTTTTCAAGATGGCTCCATTACATCACCACTTTGAGATGAACAATTGGGCTGAAACAACAATAATAGTTAGATTTTGGATAGTAAATGGAATCTTTGTTGTTATAGCGCTCGGTCTCTTTTATGGTGACTGGGTTTTATTTGGTAACTAATTGAAATATTTAATTCTTGGTTATGGTGTAACTGGAAAATCAGTAGAAAATTATTTAAACAAAATAGGTGCCAACTATGTCATACACGATGATGATGAGAATGAGCTCAAGAAAGTAGAAAACTCGAAAATCTTCAATAAAAAATATTTAAATTCTATTGACGAGGTAATAATCTCACCCGGGTTAAGGCCAGATCATCATCTTGTACAACAATTTCTGGATATAAAAGTTCCAATTAAGACAGATATTGACATTTTTGCTATGAACTATACCGGTAAGGTTATTGGTGTTACAGGAACAAATGGTAAAACAACTTTTGTAAGTGAACTTGTAAAATTTTTAAATATTAATGGTATTTCTTCTTTTCCTGCTGGCAACATAGGAGTGTCTCCTCTAGAAATCTTAGAAAATAAATATGATTATTTGGTTCTAGAGCTTTCTAGTTACCAGCTACATTACACAAATATTTTAAATCTTGATTTAGCAGTCATTCTTAATATTTTCCCAGATCATATTGATTGGCATCAAAATATTGAGGACTATGCAAATTCAAAAGTAAAAATATTAAGTTTTTTGAATAATAAAAAGATGGATAGAAAAATAATTGGATCAAATTATGGAATAATCGAACAAAATCTTTCTGATGATGCCAATTTAAATAATCATAATTTAAAAATTCACAAGGAGCTACTTTCAGCCCTCTCCGAAACAGTAAAGAAAATTGGTGGAAGGGTTTTGTATGAAAGTTTTATTGATTATATAAAATATAACGAAATGCACTACGAACATAGAATGGAGCAGTTCTTGAGGGTTAGAGGTAAAAATCTTACATTTATTAATGATTCTAAAGCAACAAATTATCACGCAGTATCAGAAGGAACTAAGCTATTTTCTGCCTGTGATGAGGAAGGCATCTTAATACTTCATGGCATCACAAAGGAAACGGTACAGAATAAGTTAAATATTGACCCAACTTTTAAACATATAGTAATTCCAAAGGATATGAATGTTAATCTCGGTAGTCATAATGCTGATATCATTTATATAGATGATATTTACCAATTAAAAAAATTATTACCATCAATGATAAGTAGTAATCAGATAATTTTATTTTCCTGTGGAGGGTCGAGTTTTAATGACTTCGAAAATTATAAAATAAGAGGAGATTATTTTAAAAATCTAATATTAAGCATGGGGCTTCCAAATGATTAACATTAGTAATACTTTTTTTAAGAAAATGAATTTATACGCAATTTGGTTTCTAGTTACATTCGGTCTACTTTTACAAATATCAGCTTCTTCAGTACAAGGCCTCAATCAATACAACGATAATTTTTATTTTATTAAGCGTCACGTAGCCTCTTTGGTAATCGGAATAATTATTTTCAACTTAGTGAAAAGCGTCTCATATAAATTCATTTTAAAATTTTCTAACACTTTTATAGTTCTTATAACACTTTCACTTTTTTTAGTACTTGCTTATGGTGTAGTAGTAGGTGGAAGTAGGAGATGGATTGACTTAGGGCCCGTATATTTTCAGCCAAGTGAGTTTGCAAAACCAATAATTATCTTATGGGTTGCTCATAAATTATCTGAATTAAAAAATGAACACTCTCACAGGTACTATTTACAGCGCGCAATACTGCTACCTATTGTCTGCTGTTTCTTAATTTATTTAGAACCTGATTATGGAACAACATTAACAATATTAGGCATCTTTTTTGTTCAGATCGTATTTTCAGATATCAAAGCAAGATATCCAGTAGCAATATTATCGCTATCAGTTTTCCCCCTTTATTTATTCGCAAATGCTTCAGATTACAGACGTCAGAGAATTGAAACTTTTGTAACTGGTAAATGTCAGGAAGGTGTTGATTTACTTGGAGATTGTTTTCAGCTAAATCAAAGTTGGATTGCAATTAGTTCTGGAGGACTGACTGGACTTGGACCAGGTACATCTAGAGCTAGGTGGGGGATGCTGCCAAACGCATATACTGATTTTATTGTTTCTATTACTGGGGAAGAATATGGATTTATTGGTATATTAATACTTACAATAATTTTTTTAATTTTAATAATATCTTTCTATGGCATGGCTGTAACAACAGACAATAGTTTTAAAAAACTTATACTAGTTGGACTTGGAACCTGGGTTGGTTTACAAACCATTATCAATCTCGGAGGTGCTGTTGGGCTTCTTCCAATTACAGGGATAGTACTCCCTTTCATTTCGTATGGAGGAACTGCAATGGTTTCAATTTTTATTGGACTATCTTTGGCCCACAATGAAACGTTATACAATGAATAAAAGATATTGTTTTTTCTGTGTAGGTACAGGCGGTCATATTTTTCCGGCTAAAAATCTAATAAAAAGATTATTGGAATCTGGTGTACCTGAGGAAAATATCATCATTGTTTCAGATAAAAGAGGGGTTAAGTATTTCGAAGATATGACTGTCGAGATTATTCAAAAAGAATTTTTTATTTCTACAAGAGGAATATTTGGATACTTAGTTAATATTGGTCAGTTTATTGGGACAGTATGGGAAGTTTACAAGGAACTTAAAACTAAAAAAATAAATACGATAGTAACTACTGGTGCATATATTGCTCCATATGCAGCGCTAATAAGTTTAATACTTCGTTCAGAGTTTTATGTTCAAGAGCAAAATCAATATGCTGGGCTTGGCAATAGGGTAGCATCCTATTTTCCAAGTACTGTTTTTGAATCATTCCCTGAAACAAAAAATCTAAATAGAAAAAATACTATTTTTACTGGACCTATTTTAAATATAGATACCAAAAAAGTGATTGAAAAAAATACAAACAGAAACTTTACAATTGGGATACAGGGGGGGAGTCAAGGTTCAGAAGAAATAAACCAATTTATTTATAAATTTATTGAAGAATTTGATAACTATGATGTAGAGTTTCTTCATATTACTGGACCAAAGAAAGCTAATACTATTAAGTTTGATAAGTCTTTTTATCATCAAGTTGAGTTTTTCTATGACATGAATGATTACTATCAATCTGTTGATTTCCAAATTTCCAGAGCTGGTGGTGGAATATTAGAAGCTGCGTATCTAAATATTCCTCAGTTGTTAATACCATTCAAACATGGAACCACTGCAAGCCATCAGACTCTTAATGCTAACTATCTTGAAAAAAATGGAAATGCTAAAGTAGTACTTGAATACAAGGAATTTTCTGAATTAATACACAATATTTGTAAATATAAATTTTCCTACTTGGATGAAAACTTTTCATCGCATCAAATCAAGGTTGGAAATGATGATATATTTAGAATTATCAGTGAAAGTAATTATGAATAGTTATAAAAATGTATACATTTTGGGTATTGGTGGTACTGGCATGAGTTCAATAGCAAAATACATGTCCCAAGCAGGATTTAATGTAGGAGGGTATGATCAAAGGAAATCTTATATAACAAATACTCTTGAACAAGAAAGTATTAACATCGACTTTGACCTTGAGGATATAATGTATGACAAAAATACTTTATATATTTACTCAACAGCGTTTAATTTAACTAAAACTAACTTATCATCAAATACTGAAAGTAAAAACGTACTTTCTCGGCCGGAGTTTCTTCAGGAACTAACCAGAAACAATTATGTTATCGGAGTAACTGGAACCCATGGAAAGACTTCTACAACAGCCTTACTTGCACATATATTTCATTACAATAAACGCAATGTTTCGTATATTTTTGGGGGAGTCACTTCTTTTAATGGAATCGGGGGACACTATGGAGCTGATAATAAAGTATTAATTTTAGAAGCAGATGAAGCATTCGATACTTTTAATAGTCTACATATTGATGATTTATTAGTGACCAACATAGATGAGGATCACCTAGATTATTATTTAAATTTTGAAAATTTAATCAATGCGTTTAAAAATGTTATTGAAAATACAAGTAACAATGTAGTCTTAAATTTAGATAATTTAGAATTAAAGAAATTAAAACTATCTAAAAAGATTTATAGTTATTCATCTTCAGATGAATCTGAAATTACAATTAAAAATTCTGGGATTATTTCACATGAGGGTACGAACTTCCTAATTGAAACAAGTATGATTGGAGATCATTTTAAATCAAATATTGCTGGAGCCATTTGTATTGCTTATTTAAATGGAATCTCCATTGAAGATTCACTTCTAGCTATTAAACACTTTTCTGGTGTAAGAAGAAGAGCAGAGTTTCTTGGATCTACTTCTGGCATAAGCATTTATGATGATTATGGTCACCATCCTACTGAGATTGATGCCACAATTACTGCACTAAAAAGCTACGTTAAAGGTAAGTTATATGTTGTATTTCAACCTCACCGATACACAAGAACACAAGAACATATAGATAAATTCAAAATATCATTATTAAAAGCGGACGAGGCAATTGTTGTTGACATTTACCCATCTGGTGAGTTACCCATCCCAGGAGTTTCGAGTAAAAATCTTGAGGATGAGAATATTAAATACATCAAGTCTATGCGGGCTGTACCAAGTTATTTAAAAGGTAAGGTTAATAGTGGTGATGCAGTCCTCACAATAGGTGCTGGTGATATTACACTATTGGGACCACAGATACTAAAGTATTTAGATGAAAAAAACTAGCGTAAAACTTTCAGAAGTTACAACCTATAAATTCGGTGGTTATTGTCATAATTTTTTTGAAATCAATTCATTAAAACAGTTAGAGAATATCGGGTTTGATACCCGAGATAAAGACTTATTAATACTTGGAAAGGGTTCAAATATAGTCTTTTCAGATGCAGGTTATGAAGGCACTATTATTAAACCAGATTTTAATTTCATTGAATTAAATATAGAAAAGAATATTTTGAGTCTGGGTGCTTCTGCTTATCTTCCTGATATCGCACGCTTTTCAAAAGATAACTCAATTAGTAGCCTTGAGTGGCTGATCGGCATTCCAGGATCAGTTGGCGGTGCAGTTCATATGAATGCTGGGGCATATGGATATGAGTTTTCTGATCATATTAAATCAGTAACTTTTTACAATTTTGAAACGAATAAAATTGAATCAGAAAGTAAAGATTTTTTTGAGTTTTCATATAGAACTGCAAAAAATCTAAATAGTAAAATGGTCGTTTCTGTTGATTTCATAGTAGAAAAAGGTGATCCTACTGTAATCCAAAGTCAAATAAGTGAATATCTTAATCGTAGAAAAAAAACACAACCTCCAGCAATATACAATGCTGGTAGTGTTTTCAAGAATCCTAAGAATGGATCAGCTGGTTACCTCATCGAAAAAGCTGGTCTTAAAGGTTTCTCAATAGGGGGGGTAGAAGTGAGTCAAAAACATGCTAATTTCTTTGTGGCTCAGAAAGATTCAAAAGCTCAGTCTTTGTATGAATTAGTAAAATATGTAAAAGGAATAGTTCATCAAAAATTTGATATTTCCCTAACGGAAGAGATAATATTTGCAGGTAAGTTCAATTAAATATGAACGAATTTAACCTAAATCAAATCCGCTTTTTTAAATCGTTCATAATCTTTGCCTTAGTAACATTAGCTATTTCCTTAATAATTATGAATAGCTCATCTCAAAAATTTCGTGTTTCTGAAATAGAGCATTCAATGGAGAATCAACTTGCTATGGAAAGTTTAAATTTATTATATGGAAAATCTATTTGGTTTATTGATGAAAATTCTTTTGACCAGATTTATGAAGACAATCCTGATATTAAAAATTTAAACATAACTAAAAGATTACCAAATAAGCTTATTATTTCGTTTGATTTATACCAACAACTGGCAAACATCATAGATTTAAGGGCATCGGTTGAAACTTACACTGTATTATATGAAAATTCATATGTAGTAAGTACACCAACAATTGTGAACACATTACCAATAGTAAAGATTGAAAATGGCCCAGTAGAAAGTGGTTTTAATGGTGAGTTGATATCCCTGTTTAAGACACTGGACAATTATCAATACACCAAACAGTCTTTACAGATCAAATATGATGGTGAAGCATTCAACGCTTATTACGGTAAGACCACCTTTCAACTTGGAGAAGCTGTTGACCTCGGAAAGAAGGCTTCAATACTTGGAACCTACCTCTCTGATAATAGTTGTGATGGTACAGTAAGATTTTTAACATCAGTATCAACTATCGAGGATTGTACATAATCTAAACCTAAACTATAGGTATAGATAAAATATAAAATATATATTTGTTTAAGACGGTATTAATGATATTCTTTTTTTGAAAAAGGATTTTAATGAAACAAAATAAAAAAAATACTAAACAAAAAGGAGTTAATTTAAACATGAGACCTAAAAATTATACAGCTGTAATCAAAGTCATGGGTGTTGGCGGTGGGGGTACAAATGCTGTCAATCGAATGATGAAAATGAATATTGGCGGAGTAGATTTTGTAGCTTGTAATACAGACGCACAAAGCCTACTTGGCTCCAAAGCTGATATGAAACTTGATCTTGGAAGAAAATCAACAAGAGGCCTTGGTGCGGGTGCTAATCCTGAGGTTGGCAGACAAGCTGCTATTGATTCTGAAGAATTAATTATTGAAGCCCTTAAAGGTTCAGATATGGTATTTATTGCTGCTGGTGAAGGTGGGGGAACTGGTACTGGAGCTTCACCTGTAATCGCAAATATTGCACATGAATTGGGTGCCTTAACTGTTGGTGTTGTAACTCGACCTTTCGGTTTCGAAGGAAGAAGAAGATCTGTTCAGGCTGAAGAAGGAATTCAGGCTTTAAGAGATGTAGTAGATACTCTAATTGTGATTCCTAACGATAGATTATTACAAATAAGTGATAAGGATATAAAAGTCAGCGAAGCTTACATTAAATCTGATGAAATCTTAGCTAATGGTGTCAAAGGCATTACTGGTCTAATAACAAATCCGGGTGTTATAAATGTTGACTTTGCAGATGTTAGAACAATACTTAAAGATGCAGGAAACGCAGTTCTTGGTATAGGTAGATCCACAGGAGAACAAAGAGCTCCAAATGCCGCACAAGCTGCAATATCTTCGCCACTACTAGAAGCAAATATGGATGGTGCTGAAGGTGTTTTGATTACAATAGCAGGATCTGAAGACTTAAAACTTCAAGAGGTGAATGAAGCTGCAAGAGTAATTACAGAACGTGCAGATGATAATGCTGAAATTATATTTGGACACACAGTGGATGAAACCTTGGGTGATGCTGTTGAAGTAACCGTAGTTGCTGCCGGATTTGGGCCTAGACCAACAAGAAAGCCAAAAGATTTTGATGAAAATCAAGACTCCGGAGGTGACGGTCTTCCTGACTTCATCAAGGGATGATTGAGTCTTCATTTATTCAACAAAGTTACTTTAGTAACAAAATTGATGGAAATGATTTAGCTGACATTTTAAGGAGCCAAAAACCTTCAGGTGAAATGCTCCTTGATGTTGCTCAGATGAATCAAACCCACAGCAATAAGATTGAGTGTATTGAGACAGAAGGTATTTTTCCTTCTGATGGACTGGTTACATCAACAAAAAATATATCATTAGTCGTTAAAACTGCTGATTGCATGCCTGTACTAATTAAAACAGAAGCATCAATTGCTGCCTTACATGTAGGTTGGAAAGGCTTACAAAATGATATTTTCGACTTGGCTTTAAGGAAAATTGCCGGTACTAACATTAAGGTTTCAGTTGGACCTCATGCTCAAAGTTGTTGCTACGAGATACAAAATGATGTAGCCAAATTATTTCCCGAAAGTGTTTTAAAAAGAAAAAATAAAATGTATTTAAACTTGTCTAAACAAATTGTAAATTCTTGCCAATTAAACGACATAGAAATTCAAGTATCAAAAAATTGTACTGTTTGTGATAATAATTTCTGGTCCTTTAGAGAAAATAAAACAGCACAAAGACAGTATTCTTTTATATGGATATAAAAAACTTAGAAAAAATAGTTAATAAAATTTCAAAATTTAATGCGAGGTTATTACCTGTCGTTAAAAATCAGAATATAGAAGACATAAACAAGTTGATTAATTTTGGAATCAAAGATCTGGGTGAAAATAGGTTAGATGAACTTCATCTACACCACCAACATTTCCCAGATAGTAATTATCACTTTATTGCACCATTGCAATCAAGAAAAATTTCGGAAATATTAAGCAAGTGTGTGACATTACATTCGATCTCCAGAGAGAAGGAGCTTGATGTAATTTCCAAAACCTATTCTGATCAAAATATATTTATACAGGTAAATATCGATAATGATCCCAATAAGAGTGGTATTAGTGGAGATAATTTAAACGATTTTATTGATTATTCTCTAACCCTTGGTATACAGCCAGTAGGTTTAATGTGTATACCTAATATAGAATCTAATAGAAAAAAGGTGTTTTCTTCGATGCAAAAATTAAATGAAAAAATAAAAATTCAGTATAAAAACTATCCTGGTGAATTATCTATGGGCATGTCTGATGATTATGAGATTGCTCTAGATTACGGTGCTACAATAATACGTGTAGGTAGTAAAATATTTTTATAATGTTAGAAAAATTCTTAATAGCAATTGGACTCAAGCAACCACAAAACCTAAGTTTTGATGATTCACCTCAACAAAATAGAACAGTAAGACCTTCGACAGAAAACAGATTTTCTACAGATGAACAAGTTGGAGATGTTAGAATTCACAATCCGAAAGATGAAGTAGAGATTAAAGTACTGAAGTCATTTAATGATATCCATAGTTTAGGTAATGTTGTAAAAGAAGACTACATTGTTGCAATGGATATTCGAGATATATCTGATCAAACAGACCGTAGAAGAATTATAGATTTTGTAACTGGCATGGCTTTTATCAGCGACGCAAAAATAAGATCAATTAATAAAGATGGAGTATATTTACTGCTTCCTGCATCAGCATCACTGCCGTCTAGCGAAAGAGAAAGGCTCCAAAACTTGGGTCTTTACAATATTAATGTGTAGCTTACTGATACTCTTTTTCAGATTTTTCTCATATGCTCTATTCGCATGGATAATTTTAAGTTGGGTTCAAGTTTCGCCTGAGCATCCTCTGGGTCAAGTGAAATATGTATTAGATAAAGGTTTTACAAGAATTTTAGAACCGATACGTTCAAGAATGCCTACCCTTCGAATAGGTATGGCTGGTTTAGATTTATCACCACTCGTTTTAATATTTGGAGTTAACCTATTACAGCCTTATCTACTAAGAGCTGTTTGCTAAGATTTTTCAATTTGTATTGAAATCGAGTAGTTCAACAAATTTTCTATCCCAGGTTTTTTAACAGTAGAAAAACTTACTGAGAGAGTCTCATTTTGAATATATTTTACGTGAGATTTAATAGCCGAAAGCACTATTTCATCTTCAGAAGAAATAGTAGTAATGATTCTATCAGTTATGTCATAATCACTTTCTTTACGCAACTTTTGTATGAGGGAAACAATTTCTCTAGAGATTCTTTCTTCAAGCAATTCATCATCTATGTCTGTATTTAATGAGATTAGAAAATCATTAACAATATCTTGATTCGGCCTATCAGCTGTTGCAACTAACTGTAAATCTAAACTGTGTAAATCAATTTTTTGATTACTAAAGGTAAAAGATCCAGCTTCAATAATATCTGCAATTTCATCTTGATTTAGTGAATCTAACTCTGATTTAAGTTTGTTAACATCTTTTCCTAGTTTCGGTCCCAATTCTTGATAGTTTGGTTTACAAATATATTTAACCCACTCAGATATATTATTTTCAAAAATAATTTCTTTCACGTTTAGTTCATTAAGTATTATGTGCTCTACATTTTTTAATTCGTTTTGTAGGCTTGTATCGTTAGTAACAATTTTTAAACTTCTTAAAGGTTGCTTATTAGGCATCTCTACATTAAGCCTTATATTTCGTGCGGATCTTATAATATCTTTAGCAGTTGAGATTTCTTTCTCTAATTGAGTATTTATTAAATTGTTATCTGCAACGGGATAGTTTTCATAATGGATACTTGTATCTTCCTCCTCAACTAAGCCCTGATAAATTTGCTCACAGATGAAGGGGAGTACAGGAGCCATTGTCTTTGAAAATTCTAATAAAACTTCATGCAAGGTTTTAAATGCATTAATTTTATCAAGATCATCAACGCCTTTTTCTTTCCAAAATCTTTTTCGGTTTGATCTAACATACCAGTTCGTTAATTCGTCGATAAAACTTATTAGTGGTGGGATAACTTCATATAAATAATAGTTCTCCATTTTTTCGTTCACAGTTTTAATAAGTGATTGTAAAGTAGAAATAATCCATTGATCCATTAATGGCCTATTTTCAACAGGGTCAGCTTTACTTAATTCTTCCATTGTAATTTCATCTGCGTTTGCGTAGTTGGAGAAAAATGTAAAACTATTCCATAGCGGCAAGATTACATTTCTAGTAACTAGCTGCACACCATCTTCAGAAAACTTAAGAGGTTCACCTCTTACAACTGGTGAATTTATTAGATAAGCTCTCAAACTATCTCCACCATAGCTATTGAGTAATTCTTCAGGATCTGGATAATTTTTTAAACTTTTACTCATCTTTCTGCCATCTTCAGCCAAAATCATTCCTGTAGTTATACAATTTTTAAAAGCTACGGAATCAAATAATGCAACTGATAAAATTGTAAGCGTGTAAAACCAACCTCTTGTTTGATCTAGTCCCTCAGCTATGAAGTCTGCGGGAAAACCATCCGAAAAATTTTCTTTATTTTCAAATGGATAATGCTGTTGGCCATACGGCATAGAACCTGATTCAAACCAACAATCAAGAACTTCTGAAGTTCTTACATATTTCTTACCTTTTATTTCTATTTCAATATCGTCTAAGTAGTGTTTATGAAGATCGTCTACCTTAACACCGCTTAACTCTTCAAGTTCCTCAATAGATCCAATACAGATCTGATCAGATGGATCTTCAGTGTTTATCCAGACTGGAATACAGCTTCCCCAGTATCTGTTTCTACTAATCGCCCAGTCACGAGCGTTACCAAGCCAATTTGAGAAACGTTTCTCTCCTATGAAACCAGGTACCCAATGGGTTTCTTCATTTAACTCAACCATACGATCTCTTATTTTCTCTACTCTCACAAACCAAGTAGGAATAGCTTTATATATTAGAGGAGTACCAGTTCTCCAACAGAAGGGGTAAGAGTGCATTTCTGTCTTTTGACTAAAAAGGGAACCACGTTCTTTTAGTTGGTTCATTATTACCTTGTCTGCATCTTTTACGTTTAATCCCTCAATACCGCTTATTGAATTATCAAATTTACCCGATAGGGTAACGGGATCAACAATCACATCGATATTTGCATCTTTCAGTGCATAAAAATCACTCTCACCATATGCAGGAGCTTGAGAAACTAAACCAGAGCCGGCTTCAGTATTAGTGTCATCGCTATGAATTAATCGAAATGCTCCATTGGAGTATTCATGCTCATACTCACTGTACGCTGGAATGTATTCAGCACCAATCATATCTGCACCAATTGACTCATCTAAAATTTTATATTCATACTCCTTTAACTCTGAAATAAGATTTTTAGCTATCCAAAATATGTCATCTGTTATTTGAATTCTCAGATATTCTATCTCTTTTCCAATGGCTATTGCTAAATTTCCTGGAATGCACCATGGGGTAGTTGTCCAGACTAAAAATTTGTCTGATTTTTTTATTTTATTAAAGTCACCACGAGCTGTAAGCGTAAAAAATATTGAGGGGTCTTCAACATCCCTGTAGTCCATATTGGCTTCGAAATTTGATAATGGTGTGGCTGCCGACCAAGAGTATGGTAAAACTTTATAATCTTTATATATTAAGTCATTTTCCCATAAGTTTTTAAATACCCACCAGACACTTTCCATAAAGTCAATATCCATAGTTTTGTAATCATTCTCAAAATCTACCCACCTACCGATTTTTCTAGTGACTCGTTCCCAATTTTCTGTATTAGTTTGCACTTGGCTTCTACATGCTTCATTAAACTTACCTATACCAAAATCATTAATTTGTTGAGGATCGTCTAACCCCAGTTGTTTCTGTACTTCCATTTCAATAGGCAAACCATGTACATCCCAGCCGAATCTTCTTTCTACATAATATCCTCGCATAGTCCAGTACCTTGGAACTATATCTTTTATTACTCCTGCAAGTAAGTTGCCATAATGTGGGCTTCCTGTAGGAAATGGAGGTCCATCGTAGAATCTAAAAACCTTTTGATCTTTCCGATTCTCCATTGAGTTATCAAATGCGTTTATTTCATCCCAGTAAGCAGATATATTCTGTTCTTGGGATGCAAGATTAATATTATTGTTAACTCTTTTGAACATATCTTTAAAATTTTAAAGCTTTTTCAATTAAATATGTCATTAATAGAGATTATTTAAAAGTTTATAAAATACTTAACTTTTCGTGGAAATTTACTATGATATTTAAATTAATAGGAAATATATATGACAAGAAAATTATCAGCTAATACCGTAAATAAATTCAAGAAAAAACTTGAACAAGAACAAGTAAACCTTAAAGGCATTTTAGAAAGACACCAAGAAGAGCGTGAAAAAGTCAGGCTTTCTGAAGGATCAGCTGAAAGAAGTCCAGATCCATCAGAGGCTGATGGTGGTTCAATGGCTTTTGAATTAGAAAAAGAGTTAACTTTGGATGAAAATACAAAATATCTCTTGAATCAAGTTGAGCACGCACTTTTTCTAATAAAGAAGAAAAAATACGGTATATGTGAAAATTGTGGAATTGCTATTCCGGTAGCAAGACTTGAGGCTTTACCCTATTCGTCAAATTGTAAAGATTGTGCCGTTTTAATTGACTCTTAAAAAGTACCTTTACCCAACTATTACAGTAATTTCTTTAGCTCTGATAGATAATTTAACAAAGTATTATGTCAGAATTGAAAATATTCAAGAGTTGGTCTTAATAGAAAACTTTTTAACTATCGACCTTACTTACAATACCGGCATAGCTTTTGGATTTCTAAGCGATTACACAAATACTACATATGTGGTTTCTTTATTAGTTCTAGTGTGGTTGGTGTTCCAAATAAAAGATTCTAAAAATAGTTCACTTGAACTTTATTCCTATATTTTAATACTTGGAGGTGCTCTAGGGAACTTATCTGAAAGAGGTTGGAATCTAGTGACTAACAACGGTGGGAAAGTAACAGATTTTGTAGAACTACTATTTATTCCAAGTTTTAACTTTGCTGATTCCTTAATAAGCATTGGAATCACCATATTATTATTTTCGGAGTTCAAAAATAAGTAACTTAAAAGTAGTCTACGAAGATGATAATTTCATAATTTTTAATAAACCTAACGGTTTGCTTACTCATCCTACTAATAAATCTACAGAATTTACTTTACGAGACTATCTCGTGGAGGAGCATCCGAGCATTTTATCTTGGGGTGAGGAAAATAGAGAGGGAATTGTTCATAGATTAGACAGAGTCACATCAGGACTAATAGTTTGTGCTCTGAATTTGGAATCTTATAATCTTCTAAAAGGAAAATTCAAGAATAGAGAAATCACAAAATCTTATGTTGCTTTAATCGAGGGATCTCTCCCTTCAGATTCTGGAATTTTAAACCTTCCATTAGCCCGTTCATTGAAAAATCGTAGTAAACGAACCGTTGACACTAACGGACGAAATTCAACTACTAAGTATGAGGTACTAAATTTTTATGAAGATTTAAATATTTCTAAAATTGAACTTGATCTTATAACAGGCAGGAATCATCAAATTAGAGCACACATGGAATATATGAAAACACCGGTACTTAACGACACACTTTATAACGCATCTAAAAATCATATAATTCCAGAGAATTCAATTGCGCTTCATTCTGCTGTATTAAAATTTACACTAGACAATGATAAATATTCTTTCAGCTCTGAGGTACCTTCTTTTTTTAATCGAGTGATAGATGTGTAATTATTAAAAAATACTTTTAAGATGTTTTTATGAGTAAATCCTTTGTCCATCTACATGCCCACACTGAGTATTCAATGCTGGATGGAGCTGCAAAAATACAAACATACATAGATCGAGTAAAAGAGCTTCACCAACCTGCAGCTGCGATTACTGACCATGGAAATCTTTATGGTGCTTTGGAATTTCATAACATAGCCAAAAAAAATGGCGTAAAACCCATTATCGGATATGAAGCCTACATCACAACAGAATCTAGATTTGACCGTCCAGATAGAAATAAAAACAAACGCTACCATTTAACACTTTTAGCAGAAAATAATGAAGGGTACTGGAATCTGGTACAACTTGCTAGCAAAGCCTTTACAGAGGGTTATTACTACAAGCCCAGGCTTGATTATGACTTATTGAGAATCCACTCAAAAGGTATCATAGCTTTATCTGGTTGCCTTGGAGGAGAGGTTGCCCAGCATTTGGCTCCAGACGGCTCTATAGAAGAGGGTAACAATCAAGGTGAAAGAAGTTATCAGAAAGCCCTAGAAAAGGCAGATTTGTATCAAAGCATTTTTGGTAAAGAAAATTTTTATATAGAACTTCATAACCATGGGATTAAACAACAAGAGATAATACTTCCAGACTTATTAAAAATATCAAACGAGCTTTCAGCTCCATTAGTTGCAACAAATGATTCACACTACGTAAACCCTGAAGATTCTTCTGCTCATGATGCGTTGCTTTGTGTACAAACTAACGCGACTATTGATGATGATTCGAGATTTAAGTTTGAAGGAGAAGGATACTATGTTAAATCTTCGGAGGAGATGAGAACACTTTTTAACGATTCGGAGTACCCAGGTGCTTGTGATAACACTTTGGAAATAGCTGATAGAGTTGAATACAATTTTGAATCTGGGAAGTATTATCTCCCAGCTTTTCCGATTGATGATCCAAACTTAACGGTTGAAGACTATCTTAAAAATCTTGTCTACGAAGGTGCAAAGTCTATATACCAAGAAATAACTGATGAGATCACTGAACGAATAGAGTATGAGCTTGAAGTAATTAATTCTATGGGATTTGCTTCTTATTTTTTAATCGTTGGAGATCTTATTCAGTATGCAAAAGAAAATAATATCAGAACTGGTGCAGGAAGGGGTTCTGCTGCAGGATCTATTGTCTCATATTGTCTTGGGATAACAGGAATAGAACCTTTAAAATATGGGTTGCTCTTTGAAAGGTTCCTTAATAAAGGCCGTAAAGAACTACCTGATATTGATATGGATATTGATGAACGTTATCGAAAAGATGTTATCGAATATGTTATTGGCAAATATGGAGAAGATAAAGTTGCTCACATAGTTACTTTTGCAACCATTAAAGCAAAACAAGCTATTCGCGATGCATCGAGAGTATTAGGTCTTCCATTTTCAGCAGGAGACAAGGTTGCAAAACTCATGCCACCTATGATATTAGGAAATACTGCAACACTGAGCGAATGTTTGCAGTTAGATGAGGAAAATAATAGTGGCTACAGTAAAGAGTTTTATACTGCATCAGCTGAATTAAGAAATCAATATAAAAATGATGAAGAGGTTAAAAGAATAATTGATATAGCTCTTGGCCTAGAGGGCTTAAGAAGACAAGATGGAATCCATGCTGCCGCTGTAGTTATATCTCCAGAAGCTATCACAAATTATTTACCGGTACAAAAAAAAGGAAAAGATGCAGAGTTAGTAACTCAGTTTGAAATGCACACAGTAGAACAACTTGGGTTGTTAAAAATGGATTTTTTAGGTCTCAGGAATCTTTCAATTATTGATAGAACTGTTGAACTTATTAATAATGAAGATTTTAATATTGATGAAATACCATTAGATGACAAAAAAACATTTGAATTATTTTCAACAGGACGCATGATTGGAGTTTTCCAACTTGAGAGTAGAATAGCTCAAATTACTGCAAGAAGTTTGAAACCTACTAGGTTTGAAGAAATCGTTGCTTTAGTTGCTTTAATAAGACCTGGACCCTTGGGTGCAAATATGCATATTGAATTTGCAGATAGGGCCACAGGTAAAAAAGAGATAGAGTTTTTACATACAGATCTCAAAGAGATATTAGAAGAAACATATGGAGTAATTTTATATCAAGAACAAGTTATGCAGATTGCTCAAAAAATCTCAGCATTCCAATTAGACGAAGCTGATGATCTCCGAAAGGCAATGGGTAAGAAAATACCAAAAGTTATGGAACAACAAAGAAAAAAATTTACTGATGGAGCTATTAGTAATGGTTATTCAGAGCAGTTTTCAATCGAACTCTTCGATCAAATAGCATTTTTTGCTGGGTACGGATTTAACAAGAGTCACTCAGTTCCTTATGCTCTTATTGCTTATCAAACAGCCTATCTTAAAGCTAATCATCCCGCAGAGTATCTATCAGCATGTTTAACTGCTGTTAAGAGAGATAAGGACAGAACCGCAATATTTCTGGCTGAAGCTAGGGAGCTTGGAGTAAATGTGAAGACTCCTGACATTAATTTAAGTATTGAAGATTTTTCTGTCGCCAATGGAGAAATTTTGTTTGGGTTATCAGCTATTAGAAATGTCGGGGATGTAACAGCGGAAAAAATTGTAGCAGAAAGGGAAAGTGGAAATTACGAGACAGTACAGGATTTTTTAGCACGTACAGATTCCAGATCTTTAAACAAAAGGGGAGTCGAAGCCATGATTCAAGGTGGAGCTTTTGATCAGTTTGGATTTCCTAGAAGAGGTTTATATGAATCAATAATTGACCTTATAGAAGATGCTAAAGGTTTAAAGAAAGAAAAAGACAACTCTCAAGCCTCTCTCTTTGACCTTGACGAACAAACAAACGAACTCACAACTATAAAAAATGTTGAATGGGAAAAAAAGGAACTCCTTGACAGAGAACGAGAAATGTTAGGTTTTTTTGTTAGTGAGGACCCCTTAGAAGGTTATGGAGAGATATTTAGATCTGAATCTACCCATTCGATTATTGAACTTATGGATATAGAAGAAGACGAAGAAGTCAACGTTGCCATAACTGGCTTAGTATCCAATGTTCAAAAAAGGGTATCAAGAAGAGGAAATGCATGGATTCAATTTGACCTACAAGAATCTACTGGTTCCCTGGGTGTTCTTGTTTTTAATAAACTTGTAGAAAAATATAATGCACAGCTAGATGGTGAATTGTATCTGAAAGTTTCTGGTACATATGTTGGAGGAACTGAAAATAATATTAGAGCTAGAGATTTCGAGCTAATAGAACCATCGAAATTATTGACTGACTTAGATATTACACCATTGAAGATTTCAGTACAGGAAGAAATTATGGATAAGAAAAATTTAATCTTATTAAAAGAATTATTGGAAAGGCATCCAGGAGGATCAAAAGTTGAATTGGAAGTCAATAACCAAGAAGGAGTGAAGCTTCTTGAATTAAAAAATATAAAAGTTAAAAAAACGACTCAGTTAAGAAATGAAATTAACACATTATTGAAAAATTAATTAATATTAATCTATGACATTTAACATTGAAGAATTTCAAAACCGATTTAAAGAAAGAGCCGAGGCTGTAAAGAATCGTCCTATGCCACCAATTGGAGGAGATGAAAGATTAGCCTTTATAAAACAAGCTGAAAAGGATTATCAAGATTATATGATAATTTCTGATTCAGAATTTGAAATCACGGAAGATTTTTTAGTTTTTAAATACAAACTAGATTCTTAGTTTAAATCTTTACCCATCGGAAAAATAATATTTATAACTTCTGCGCATGCTTTTGCAATTTCCATGTGTTCTTTTTGAGTCCCATTACTTGCTCTCAGTTGAATATAATGTATCCAACTTCTTAATGTTCCATTCATATACAATCTGCTAACTGTATTACCTTCTGGCAAAACAGATCTAGCTTGTTCTTTAGCAATACCAGCATCAATAGCCCAGTTGTAGGCATTCTTTGAAGTTTCGATTACTTCTTCTTGTAGTTCATTCCATTTGGATATAATTTCTTCATTCTCGGTTTCAACAGAATTTTGTCTATTTTTATCATCCTGTAGTCTTGCCTCTCTAATTTTAAATTCTAAATCTTTAACGGGGTTTGCGTACCTTTGGCTAAACTCCTGAAAACTAAATGACCTATGTCTTAAAATCTGCCTGGCTATGTCACGCGTTGTCTCTATTTCCAAACAAGCACTAACCATTTCAAGTGGGGACCAATGTGCATTTTTGATTAAATAATTGATAAGTTTCTCGCTAGTTTCTGTATTTAACTGATTTGATGGATTTGAAACCCTTGCACAAAAAGCAACCAATTCCTGGGCATCTGTAATACCATCTGAATAGAATTCTTCAGTAGGTTTGGAATAACTAATTAATTTAACCTTCATTTATGTAACTATATTAAAATAAAAAAAATATGTTTTTATTACGAGTAATTGTTTTTCTGATTTTACTTTCATTAATTCTAATTCTTGCATACCCACTATTGATTGTATTTAATATTGCCTCTGGTGGGGATGGTTTTGGATTATGTAATGATTTAGCAACCTGCATTATTCCGGTATCAGAAGGTCCAAAGCTTCTTATTTATTTGATAGGTATTTTCTTTCTTCTTGTTTTGCTGTTGAGGTTAATAATGAAATATATGAATTCTCTTCAAAGTAAAAATTCTATTCTCTAATTATAAGAAAAATAGATAGTAATACCAGACATACACCTGCCCAATTAGTAAAGTTCAATACTTCACCGACGTAAAGTATTCCTATAATTAAAGCAAAGATTGCCTCCAAGCTCAGTAGCAATGCAGCGGTTGCAGCGTTTACTTCTTTTTGACCAAATAGTTGCAAATAAAATGCGGCAAAGTTCACTATGAAGCCTAAGAACAAAATTGGTAAAACATATTCTATTTTGAAACTAAACTGCGAAGGGTTTATAAAAGGTAGACAAAGTGCAGCACCTACAAAAGATTGAACAAACATTAACTGCGATATATTTTGATTTCTTATATACCTTTCGACCATAACAATATGTAATGCATATCCAGTGGCACATACAAGCGTAAAAAGGTTGCCAAATAATTGATCGTAACTATTACTAGCTATAAGAAATATTCCCATAAATCCAGCTAATGAAAAAATATAACTTCTTGGTGAAAGATTAGTTTTATTGATAATTTTTGAAAAAATTGGAGTAAGTACAATATAAAATCCTGTAACAACTCCTGAATTAATTGTTGATGTTGTAAGTAAACCTTGAGTTTGGGTTACATACCCAATCCAAAGAAATAGTCCCATTAAAATTCCAGGTTTAATCGTTTTTTTAGATGGGATACCTCCAGTTAACAAAAATAAGAACGAGGCTATTGCATATCTTAAAAAAACAATATTTATAGGAGAAAAGTTATCAAGTAAATTTTTAACGACTATGAAAGTTCCACCAAAAAATAAGGCAGAGAGTATTAATGATGTAATAGCCAATGTTCTTTTATTTTTAATCATGCAGTCTAATGAAGATTAATATACAGATTAAAATAGACATATGAGCAATGAATTAAATCAACTAGCTAAAAAATTTCATGCATATCTTCGTAAAGAATACTCTGATATCAAAACAATTCTCAAATACAGAACGCAGTTTCAGTTACTTGTTTCGATTGTTCTTTCCGCTCAAACAACAGATGAAAATGTAAATAAAGCTACTAAAGGGCTGTTTAAGGAATATCCAAATGCGAAATCATTGGCATCTGCAAAATTAAAAAGTATTGAAAAACTTGTATTCTCTACAGGTTTTTATAAAGTTAAATCTAAAAACATACATGCATTATCCAAAATACTTGTAAACGAATACAACTCAAGGATTCCTAAGACAATTGAAGAACTTGTAAAACTTCCTGGCGTTGGAAGAAAAACAGCATCAGTTTTTCTTGCAGAAACATTTGATCAACCAACTATAGCTGTGGATACCCATGTACTGAGGGTGTCTCACAGACTTGGGCTGTCAACTAAAAGACACGATCCAATCCAAACTGAAAAAGAATTAAAGTTGCTTTTTCCTAAAGACTTTTGGCGATATCTTTCAATGAGTTTTGTACAATTTGGAAGAGACATTTGTGATGCAAAAAAACCATTATGTGAAGTTTGTGATTTTAACAATTCTTGTAAGTACTATTTATCTCTTAATACCTAATCATATATATATTTAATCTATGGAAGTAAATATTTTTCTATCGTTTGTTTTTGGAATGCTATCTTTTTTCTCACCTTGTGTGTTACCGCTAGTGCCTGGATACCTCACTATATTTTCAGGGGCTGAGAACACAATACAAAATAGGTTTAGAGGTTCGTTAGAATTTTGTTTAGGCTTTTCAATAGTTTTCATATCTCTTGCTGCCATAGCATCTTCAGTAGGTTCTTTCTTCACAAGAAATTCCTCGACACTTGGTATGGTCAGTGGGCTAATAATAATATGCTTTGGATTATTATTACTTTTTCCTACATTTAACATGAGATACTTTTACTCAGCTAACTATGTTGATATAAAAAAATATTCAACATTTAAAAATTTTGTTTTAGGCTTAACTTTTGCTTTTGGCTTCACACCATGTATCGGACCTGTTTTGGGGGCTCTATTAACTTTAACTTCAAATTCAGCAACTCTATATAGGGGTGTGGGCTTATTGATTAGCTTTTCGTTAGGGCTTTCTATTCCATTTATTCTTATTTCTGTTTTATCAGGAAAATTTAGTTTTAAAAATAAGATATTTATTGCATTCCAAAAATATTCCTCAAAAATATCTGGTTTAGTTTTAATCTCTATCGGTCTTTTGATATTTACTGATAAAATGTATATTTTGGCATCGATGTTTCAAGATCTTCTTATTTTCATGAACCTTGATTGGTTGAGTACAATTTAATTATGAATACTGTAATAAGCACCCATTCTTTAAAAATAGAAGGAGATGATGCAATTAAATTTATTGAATCCTTGATATCTATAGACCCTATGGACAATATATTTAAAACATCATTTTTACTTAAACCAGACGGAAAAGTTAATCACTGGTTTGTTATTAAAAGAGTTAATGATAAATTATTTTTATACCAGAGCGAACAAGAGCTCACCCGTATCAAAGAAAGTTTAGATTTTTATAAAATCAGAACTAAATGTTCTCTTGAAATTATTAAAGATGAAAAATATTTGGGTCTCGTATTACAAGAAGATAATTTTAAATTTATTGAGAATTTAGATCAAAAAAATATCATTGACTGGGCTGATTTGTCCTTAATACTCGAGTTACCTTTACCAGAAATAACCCTTGATGGTCTCCTCCCAAATGAGACTAAATGGTTAGATTTTATGGTTGACTTTAATAAGGGTTGTTTTCTTGGTCAAGAGCAAGCTTCCCGTGTCAAATTTAGAGGAAGACCAAGAAGACTTTTACAATCTAACAAAGATTTTCAAGAATTCATAAAAATCTAGAATGCAGAGATGTGATTATTGCGGAAGGATTCTTTATAAAAATGTTTCTGAAAAATACTTTTTGTGCTCTTCTAAATGCCGAACAAAATATAAAAATAAAAAATACTTATCTAAATTAGAACAATCAGTTACTTCTGTAGTTAAAAATGGAATCCTTGTTAAGGAGATTGTCAATAAACTAGATTACGATAAATTTGATACGGTATCTGCGATAAGAAGATTAATTTATAAAAAAGGAAGTCTCTTCATTAAAGCTAATAGTGAGATAAATCTGAATGTAGAAATATTTATAGTGAGAAAATAGCGCCTCTATCAAATTTTGATAGTGAGTACTGAACAATTGGACCTACAGAGAGAACCATTACAACTGTTCCGTAGCCATATGAACCTCCAAGTAAAACTCCAAGCATAAAAGCTGAAAAGTCAATTCCTATTCTTGTAACTCTAATGCTTGGTCCTAGTTTTGAAATTCCTGTCATAATTCCATCCCTTGGTCCGGGACCCAATCCAGCACCGATATAAAGACCAACTCCCATCGCAAATACTATTGTTCCAAAGTAGAGATATAGATGTCTAACATACATTAATTCAGGAGCAGGCAAATATAACATGGTTAAATCAATAACGTTACCAATCGTCAGTATATTTATAATTGTGCCTATGAATGGTACCTGCTTTAGTGGTATCCATCCAAGAAGCAAAATGAAACCTGTTATAACACCTGCAAATCCAATTTTCACATTTACAAGCTTGCTAAACCCATCGTGAAAAACATCCCAAGAATTTAAACCTAAGTTAGCTTCAATTGTAAAAGCTAGACCAAAACCACAAAGAAAGAGACCAAGAAGCAATTGAGGCATACGATTGAGAATTTCTTTACTATTCTTCAATGAATAGACTTTCTAATCTTTCAACATACTCAGGACAAAGTTCATAAGATGACTGGAATCTTAAAATTGGTATAATTCTGTCGTTGAAAGAAGTATTTATATCATAATCTGAAACAATATTATTTATTACTATCAAGGAGTTATTTTCATCTTTCCATTCAGCACTTGATTGACATACTGCTTTTCCTAATGAAACAAGTTGTTCATCGGATAGAGTATCTAATGTGTCATCACTATCAGCAACCCTGATCTGTTCTATAAAAGTCTGACCAAAAGTATCATCGCTATTTATGAAAACAATAATTAAAGAAATAATCAATACAATAAAAACTGTAAAACTAAAAGTAGGTATCTTCTTCAAGTAACCATTCTAGACAAAGAGTTTTTTTGTATATAAAAAGTACCCGGAGGGGGAGTCGAACCCCCACATCCGAAGATACTGGATTTTGAATCCAGCGCGTCTGCCAATTCCGCCATCCGGGCTTTACTTCTATGATTATATTTCATATTTAATCCAAAGAGAGAAAAATAATTTAAGTTTACAATGAAAGGATGATTGTTCTCATTGATGGTTTTAGCATTGCTTTCAGGGCCTTTTATGCTTTGCCTGAAACTTTGATGACATCCAAGGGTACTCCAACAAATGTTATCCATGGCTTTTTATCAATGCTCAATAAAATAACATCAGACTATAAATTAGAACAATTAATCGTAACTTGGGATCTACCAGGAAATACTTTTAGAAATGATATATACACAGATTACAAAGCCAACCGAACGTCGGCACCTGATAATTTTAACATTCAAGTACCTCTATTACACAATCTGTTAGATACGTTTAACATTCCACAAGTTTCAAAAGAAGGTTATGAAGCTGATGATGTTTTAGGATCTCTCTCTGTGATGCTAAATCAGAAAAATAAAGAAGTTCTTATTGTTACAGGTGATAGAGATACATATCAATTGATTTCTAATAAGACAAAAATACTATATACAAAACGTGGTATCTCAGATGTTGATTTGGTCGATGAAAAATTCTTTGTAAATAAATTTGGAATAAACACTAAGCAATATGTTGAATATCTTGCCTTAAAGGGTGATCCTTCTGATAACATCCCAGGTTTACCAGGTGTTGGTGAAAAAACAGCTATTAATTTATTACAAAAACATAAAGATATTAAAACTATTTATAAAAATCTAGATGAATTAACTCCCAAAATAAAGGGTTCATTTGAAGATAATAAAGAAATACTATTGATGAGCAAAGACCTAGCTACAATTCGGACTGATTTAGAACTTAAGATACCTGATATCAAAATTGAAGATACTATATTTTACTCTGATAATGTTCTGAAAGATTCACAAGATCAAGTTACAAAGCTTGAACTTAATAAATATATAAGAAAGTATAAATCTCAACAAGAGACTACTGAAGTTGACACTACAGACCTAACTATAAATGAAATTAGCTCAAAAAACTTTCCATTAAATTCATTACTTTTTAAATTTGAGAATAATATTTATGTTGTTAATGATGAAATAGCAGGAAGATTAGTTGATGATGTAGTCATTGATAAAGATTTCATTTCGCTAACAACTCAAAAACTGTTTACTTCGTTACCTAAACTGGATACTAAGTATGTTACGGCTTACGATTGTCTTTTATTTTTACATGATCCCAATAAAAGACCCGATAATCTCTTAAATGTTTGTAAACATATTGAACAAGCTAATCTTCTTAATAAAAAATCTACAATTGAAGATTTTATTAAATTCTTTAATTTAAATTACAACCAAATAATAAATGATTTAAAGAATTTCAAATCTGATAAAACTTTAATAAAACTTTATGAAGAATTAGATTTCCCGATTGTATCTGTACTTAACTCTATGCAGATTAAAGGAGTTAAAGTTTCAAATAAAAAAATTGATACTCTTTCAAAAATTATCAATCAAGAAATCTCTGATTATAGAGAAAAAATAATCGAGATAACCAAGCAAGAGTTTAATTTAAATTCTCCGAAACAATTGGCTAAGGTTCTATTTGAAGACATGAACCTTCCTGTTATTAAAAAAACTCCAAAAGGAGCCCCGTCAACGGATGGTTCAGTTCTTGAAGAACTCTCCAAAGATTACGAACTTCCTAAATATATATTGAAATATCGAGAATATGAAAAAATAAGATCAACCTATATTGATGGTTTAAAAACAGAAATTACAGCTAAAAATAGAATTCATACAACTTACAATCTTTTTGGAACCACAACAGGTCGGTTATCTTCAGAAAAACCAAATCTCCAAAATATTCCTAATAAAACAGATATTGGCCAAAAAATACGCGAATTCTTTATTGCTGACACCAATCATACTTTTATTATTTCTGACTATTCACAAATTGAATTACGAGTACTTGCCCATTTAAGTTCTGATAAAAATATGATTGAAATACTAAGTTCTATTGATTCTGATATTCATACTGAAACTGCATCTAGAATTTTTAACATCAGTTTAGATTCAGTAACAAAAGATATGAGAAGAAAGGCTAAAGAAGTTAACTTCGGTCTTATTTATGGAATGGAATCATTTGGACTTTCTAAAAGTCTTGATATTAAAAAAAATGAAGCTCAAGAACTTATAGATGCATATTTTTCTCAGTTTCCAAAAATAAAAGGTTTTTTGGACACAATAGTATCGGATGCTGAAAAAAATGGGTTTACAAAAACACTTTATGGAAGAAAACGAATTATAAAAGAGTTAGGTTCTTCTAACTTTCAACTAAAAGCCATGGGAAAAAGAATTGCAATGAATGCTCCCATACAAGGAACAGCGGCAGATATTATGAAAATAGCAATGCTCAAGGTGCAAAGTAAAATATCAGATTTAGAGTCTACAGATTTATTGCTACAGATCCATGATGAGATTATTGTTCAGACACCTATTGCAAACATTGAAGAGGTCACAAACATCATAAGTACCGAAATGGAAAGCGCAACCCAACTTAAAGTTCCGTTATTTGTTAACATAAAAAATAATAAAAATTTAGCAAATAATTAATATTCGTTTGTAAAAACTGTAGATATGTTATGCTAAAAGACGAAAATAATATGATTGGAAATAAATAAACTATATGACAGATAATCAAGAGAAGGTAATTGAACCTTCAAACGTTGTTGAACTCCCAGACGACATCAAACCTGAAGATTTCCCAGATTTACTAGAAAAAACTCTAATAACATTTAATGATGGTGACGTTATTGAAGGAACTATTGTTCGCATCGATCGAAATGAAGTTATGGTAGATGTGGGTTACAAATCAGAAGGAGTTATACCATCCAGAGAATTATCAGTTCGAAAATCAGTAAACCCTAAAGATCTTGTAAATGAAGGCGACAAGATTCAAGCTCTTGTACTAGATAAGGAAGATGATGAAGGAAGACTTATTCTTTCTGTTAAAAGGGCTATTTATGAAAAAGCCTGGGGGGATATTCAAGAAATCTCAGATAATGACAAATCTGTCAAAGGGACAGTAATTGAAAGTGTAAAAGGTGGTTTAATTGTAGACATTGGTGTAAGAGGTTTTCTTCCCGCTTCCTTAATTGATGTAAGGAGAGTAAAGGAATTAACTTCTTATATTGGTGAAGAGATAGAAGCCAAAATTTTAGAACTAGATCGTCAAAGAAATAACATCGTACTTTCAAGAAAAGCTCACTTAGAGCAAGAACAATCGGGAGAAAGAAAGAGTTTCTTAGAAAATTTAGAAGTTGGAAATATTAAAGAAGGTAAGATATCTTCAATTGTTAATTTTGGAGCATTCGTTGACATTGGTGGTATGGATGGCCTAGTTCATGTTTCAGAATTATCATGGAGACATGTAGAGAATCCGAATGAAGTCGTAAAAGTTGGAGATACCGTTACTGTAAAAGTTCTTGAAATAGACAACGACAAAGAAAGAATATCATTATCTATTAAACAAGTAACAGAAGATCCATGGGCAGATTTTGAATTACAATACAAACAAGATGACATTGTTGATGGCGAAGTTACCAAAGTAGTACCGTTCGGTGCATTTGTCACTATCGGAAAAGGTGTAGAGGGACTAGTTCACGTTTCAGAGATTTCAGTTGATAAAGTCGATTCTCCAGAATTAGCACTCGCTATAGGGCAAAAAGTCAAAATTAAAATTACTGAACTTGATATACCTAAAAGGAGAGTTAATCTTTCAATCAAACAAGCTGATCCGAATTGGAAAGATGTGGAAGAAAAGAAAAATGCTCCTAAAACTCACTCATCACAATCTGAGGAAAAACAAGAACAAAAACAAGAACGTCAAACTGTTGAAGGTATAGATGAGTCTTTAGAGAATATTCTTCAGGAACTCAAAGAAAGAGGAATAGGAAACTCCTAATAGTTCCTAATATTCTTTATCCTTAAGCATATGGATTCAAGAGTAACAATTATTACAGGCCCAATAGGAAGTGGGAAGTCCACTGCTTGTGAATATTTAGCGAACAAAAACTTTAAAACAATTGATTTAGATCAAATTTCAAACGAAATCTTACAAAGTCAAGATTCTTTACCATTTTTAAAAGAAGAGTTCAGCAATTGTGTAAAAGGAAATACTGTTGATAGACAATTATTAGCAGATATTGTTTTTACAAATTCTGAAAAACTTAGATTACTAGAAAACTTTTTACATCCTTTAGTAACGGAACGAGTATTAGTAGTAATACAGGAAACCAAAGAACACTTATTCATAGAGGCTTCAGCCCCTAAAAATATTTCTAAACTTTATCCTACTGTTGTTATTTTTGCTGACGAACAAACTCGTAGAAACAGACTTAAAAAAAGAGGTATGTCATTAACTGATATAGACAATCGAATCAAAACTCAACAAGATGAATCTTGGTGGAAATCACTTGGGTTGGTGATAGAAAATACTTCAGTTAAAGAATTACAAGCACAACTAGATAATTTCTTTGATTCGAAAAATGAATAAGTTTAAAGTAATATCTGACTTTACACCACAAGGAGATCAGCCAAAAGCAATACAAAATCTAAAAAATGGTGTTACAAATGGATTAGATTACCAAACGTTAATGGGTATTACAGGTTCTGGAAAGTCAGCAACAATAGCATGGCTTATTGAAGAGTTGCAAATGCCCTCCCTTGTACTCGCACCAAATAAAGCGTTAGCTGCTCAACTAGCAAATGAGTTTAAGCAATTTTTTCCAGAAAATAGGGTTGAATATTTTGTATCATATTACGATTACTATCAACCTGAAGCTTATGTTCCAAGGACCGATACTTTTATAGAAAAAGATTCAAATATAAATGAAGAGATCGACAGATTAAGACATTCAGCCACAAGTGCATTGCTACTAAGAAAAGACGTCATTGTAGTTTCATCAGTATCTTGTATATATGGTCTGGGTTCTCCCCAAGAGTATAAAAATAAAATTATACCTCTTTTTAAGGGTGAAGAATTTGAGCTTGACCAACTATTAGAAGAACTTATTCGACAACAGTACGTAAGAAATGATCTTGTAGTCACAAGAGGAACATTTAGGCTTAAAGGTGACACACTAGACATATTCCCTGTGTATGAGGAAACAATTTTTAGAGTTGAATATTTTGGTGATACAATTGAGAATATTCTGAGAATAGATCCTGTTACTGGTGAAATATTAGAAAAACTTACAGAACTTGCAATTCTTCCAGCTTCACATTACGTAACATCTGAGGATGTCATGAACAATGCTTTAAATCAAATTGAAAAAGATATGAATAAACAGATTAAAAAGTTTGAAAAACAGGATAAATTATTAGAGGCTCAAAGAATTAAACAAAGAACTATGTTTGATTTGGAGATGTTGAGAGAGTTAGGGGTGTGTTCAGGAATAGAAAATTATTCCAGATATTTTGATGGAAGAAAACCAGGAGACCCACCGTATACGCTACTAGATTTTTTTCAAGAAGAATTTTTAATGGTTGTAGATGAGAGCCATATTGCTATACCTCAAATAAGGGGACAATTTGCAGGTGATAAATCTAGGAAGACAACATTAGTTGATTATGGTTTTAGACTCCCAGCTGCTTTAGATAATAGACCTTTAAAATTTGAAGAATGGCAAGGAAAAATTAAAAATACCGTACTTGTATCAGCTACCCCAGGTAAGTGGGAAAATGCAAATTCAAGTAACTTTGTGGAGCAAATTATTAGACCAACAGGACTAATTGATCCAAATATTATTATTAGGCCAACTGAAAATCAAATTGAGGATTTGTTAAAAGAAATTAAACAAGTTATTGATAAAGGAAATAGGGTTTTAGTGACAACTTTAACAAAAAAAATGAGTGAAGCTTTAAGTGATTATTTTTTAAAGATGGGAATTAAGACTAGGTATCTTCATTCAGATATAGATACCCTTGAAAGAATAGAAATACTGCGTGATTTAAGGAAAGGTGAGTTTGATGTCTTAGTTGGAATAAACCTCTTACGTGAGGGATTAGATTTACCAGAAGTGGAACTGGTAGCAATTATGGATGCGGATAAAGAAGGATTCTTAAGATCAGAAACAAGCCTTATACAAACAATAGGTAGAGCTGCTCGTAATAAGGATGGGTACGTAATTATGTATGCTGACAGAAAGACTGACTCAATTGCAAAATCAGTTTATGAAACTGATCGAAGAAGGGAAATCCAAATTGCTCATAACAAAAAATACGGTATTACTCCTACGACAATATCAAAAGAGATAACTGACATTCTCGAAATGGTTGAAAAAAATAGGCCATCTAGGGATGATATGGATTTCAAATCAAATATAGATTTGAGTAATGCCTCAAAGCAAGATTTATACAAAATCTCGAAAAATATTGAAAAGGAAATGAAGGTTGCCGCTGATTTATTAGAGTTTGAATTAGCTGCTAGATTAAGGGACGAACTTAAAGAGATTAAAAAAGAAATTATGGAGTTACCAAGCTAATGTCTCAAGATTATTTAAAAGTAAAAGGCGCAAAAGAACATAACTTAAAAAATATTTCACTCGATATTCCAAAAAATAAATTCGTAGTAATCACTGGTCTGTCAGGATCGGGCAAATCTTCACTTGCTTTTGATACAATATATGCAGAAGGACAGCGTAGGTATGTTGAAAGTTTATCGGCTTATGCTCGACAATTTTTAGGCCAAATGGAAAAACCAGATGTTGAAAGTATTGAGGGATTGTCACCTGCAATAGCTATCGACCAAAAAACGTCTTCAAGAAGCCCAAGATCAACAGTAGGCACAGTCACAGAAGTTCACGACTATCTTCGTTTACTCTGGGCGAGAATTGGTATATCCTACTGTCCAATATGTGGTTCTAAAATTGAAAAACAGTCAGTAGATTTTATTGTAAATCAAGTTATGTCCCTTGGTGAAAACGTTGATATAGAAATTCTAGCTCCAGTAGTTAAATCCAGAAAGGGTGAGTTTGAATCACTTTTTAAGGATTTATTAAAAGATGGATTTACAAGAGCTTATATAGACGGAGAACTAATAAGACTTGATGAGGCAAAGAGACTTGATAAATATTTCAATCATGACATATCTGTTCTTGTTGATAGAGTGAAAATCAAAAAAACACCAGGAAGACGATTACCTCAATCTATTGAAACAGCATTAAAGCTTACTGGTGGAACTCTTGATATAAGATTTAATGAAAATATTCAGAATTATAGTCAAAATCTAGGATGCCTAGAGTGTGGAACTTCTTATGACAAACTTGAGCCACGAGACTTTTCATTCAACTCACCTTTTGGTGCTTGTAATACTTGTAATGGGCTTGGAATAAATTATGAGATTGATGAAAAACTATTGATTAAAAATAGAGAATTAAGCATAGGTGAAAATGTATTTCCCGATATGTCTACCAGAAAGTACTTTAGAGCACAGATTTACGGGGTCTGTGAATTTTTTGAGATACCAATGGATATTTCTTATAAAGATTTATCCGAAAACGATAAACATATATTATTAAATGGAAGTGACGGAATTAAGACTCCTATTAGATACACAAATAGATTTGGTAATTCAAGAACTTGGGAGAGACCCTATCCTGGAATAATCCCAATGTTTAAAAGACTTTACGAAGAAACTACATCAGACCATGCACGTGACTACTACATGCAATTTATGCGTGAACTTCCATGTGGTGGTTGCGAAGGTGAGAGACTTAATGAACGTTCAAGGATGGTGCAGGTAAAGTCACTAACGTTAGGACAGTTCAATAAACTATCAATAACCAGGGCTTATGAGGTTATTGATAAATTGAAACTCACCGGAAACTCTAAAGAGATTGCAGAAGCTATTCTTAGAGAAATAAAAGAAAGACTTAATTTTTTAAACGAAGTAGGACTTGGTTATCTTCAATTAAATCGTGGAGCAGCAACACTATCAGGTGGAGAAGCTCAAAGAATTAGATTAGCCACACAAATTGGCTCAGGTTTGACTGGAGTCTTATATGTTTTAGACGAGCCTTCCATAGGTTTACACCAATCGGATAATAACAAATTAATAGAAACATTAATACGGCTGAGAAATCTAGGTAATACTGTACTAGTAGTGGAGCATGATGAAGAAACCATGAAGCAATCAGATCACCTAATTGATATTGGCTGGGGAGCTGGCGAACAAGGTGGCAATATTGTCGCATCTGGAACATGGGAAGAGGTTGCTCAAGTAAAGAAATCTATCACAGGTAGATACCTTTCTGGAAAAGTTAAAGTTCCATATCCGAAAGTAAGAAGGCAAGGAAACAAGTCAAAAATTGTTTTAAGAGGCGCCCAAGAAAATAATTTAAAAAATCTTACAGTTGAGTTTCCCCTTGGTAAATTTATTTCCGTTACGGGAGTATCCGGAAGTGGCAAATCGACACTTGTAACCGAAATTTTATCTAAGGCTATTCAAAATGAATTTACAAGAAAGAATTGGATACCTCCTGGTATACATAAAAGTATCTCAGGATTAAATTACCTAGATAAGTTAATTGAAATAGATCAATCACCAATTGGACGAACACCTCGATCAAACCCAGCTACTTATTCGGGTGTCTTCGATATGATTCGTAAATTATATTCTATGACTGAAGAATCTAAAATTAGAGGATATAAACCAGGTAGATTCTCTTTTAATGTACCTGGTGGTAGGTGTGAAGTATGTAGAGGTGACGGCACTATTAAAGTTGAAATGTATTTCTTACCTGATGTATATGTTAAATGTGAAGACTGTGATGGCTCAAGATACAATCCAGAAACATTGAGTATTAAATGGAAAGGCTACAGTATTGCTGATATTCTTAACTCAACTATTGAAAATTCATTGAAAATATTTGAAAATCAGCCCTCAATTTTTAAAATAATCAAAACATTAGATGATGTTGGGCTTTCTTATATTACCTTAGGTCAAGCAGCTACAACACTTTCTGGGGGAGAAGCTCAAAGAGTTAAGCTTGCTAAGGAGTTAAGCAAACGTTCTACAGGTCAAACAATGTATATTCTCGATGAACCCACAACAGGCCTTCACTTTGCAGACGTCCAAAAATTACTTGAAGTATTGCATATGCTGGTCGACAAGGGCAATACAGTAGTAGTTATTGAGCATAATCTTGATGTAGTCAAAAACTCTGATTGGGTAATTGACCTCGGTCCTGAGGGGGGCGAGAATGGTGGCAAGATTGTAGCTTCTGGAACGCCTGAAAGCATTGTTAGAGATAAGAATTCACTCACTGGTAAATATTTAAAATCTTTGCTTTAAATGGATAAAATAAAAACAAATGAGATTCCAGAAAATCCTGGCATATATATATTTAAAGATAAATATAATGACCCACTTTATGTAGGTAAAGCAAAAAATCTTCGTAAAAGAGTGCCTTCCTACTTTCGTGAGAACTCAACTTGGAAGATAAAAAGATTAACTTCAGAGGCAACTCAAATAAGTTTTGTTACTTCAAAAAATGAAGCGGATGCATTATTGGCTGAATATTCTTTCATTCAGCAATACAAGCCGAAATATAATGTTCGACTGAAAGATGATAAATCCTATCCTTATGTAACACTCACAAATGATGATTGGCCAAGGGCTTATGTTTCTAGAAAAATTAATTCAAATAATATTAACTTTGGACCTTTCCCATTTATTGGCGCTGCAAGAAGATCTTTAGATCATTTAATTAATATATTCCCTGTAAGAACTTGTACTAAAAATGTCTTTGAAAGACATCAAAAACTAAATAAACCATGTTTGCTCTATGATATAAAAAAATGTGCTGGACCATGTATAGATGCAGTTCCACGTAATGAATATAAAGAAATGTTGAATAACATTGAAAATTTCTATTCTGGGAAATCAGATGTATACGTGAATGATAAAGTATCAGATATGAAAAAATATTCCTCTAATCAGGAATATGAAAAAGCTAATGAAGCTAAAAAGTTAATAGAGCATCTAGAAAATGCACGTTCAACTCAAACATTAATGGTATCAAACACTAAATCTGTTGATGTTATAGGTATAGATGTAAGCAATTTGGACGTAGTTATATCTTGTTTGTTGATACGAAACGGAAGAATTATTGGGGAAGTTAAGAAAACATTTGAACCTATAGATACAAAAAAACATGATGAATACTTACCTCAGATTATCTTATCAATATTTTCTGAAAATCAACCATCTGAGGAAATCCTTGTTAGCCACAGTTTTCCGTATATAGATCTCATTCAAGAACAACTGACACACAAATGGGGTCGCAAAATTGTATTAAAAACTCCCAAGCAGGGATGGAAAAAGGAACTCTTAGACACGGCAATTATTGACGCAAAAGAGTTACGTAGAGTTGTTAATTTTAGGAGAAGGACAGATTTAGAATTTAGATCAAGATCTTTAGAACAGTTAAAAAATAAATTAGGTTTGAAGAATATTCCTTACCGCATAGAAGCCTACGATATTTCAAATTTAGGGCCTGATTATAGAGTCGGCTCAATGGTTGTAATGGAGGATGGTTTATCAAAACCATCAATGTATAGAAAATTTCACATCAAATCATTTCAAGGACAGGATGATTTTAAATCAATGGAGGAAGTTTTATTTAGAAGACTTAAAAGGTTAACAAAGAATACAGAAAACGATCCAAGTTTCAGAAGAAAACCAGATTTAATATTAATTGATGGGGGAAAGGGACAACTATCATCTGCCAAGGGCGTAATAGATCATCTTCAATTGGATATTGATATTGTTGGTCTAGCAAAAAGAGAAGAGGAAATTTTTAAACCATTTAAAAAAGAATCAATTATGTTAAATAAAAACTCCGAAGCCCTTTTTACATTGCAAAATATTAGAGATGAAGCACATAGATTTGCAATTAACGAAAATCGAAGATTAAGAATAAAGAACTTTGATAAACAAACACTACTAACCATTGAAGGGGTTGGAACCATCTCTTCAAAAAAAGTATTAGATAAATTTAAAACTATTGAAAAACTTTCTAAGGCTACTTATCAAGACTTAGAGGAAATAGTTAGCCCTAACATAGCAAGAAAGATCTATACACACTTTAATGGCTTATAGAGAATTACCCTATTAAAAATGCCTTCCATCTCATTACATCGCAACTACAATATCTTTGAAAGGTAAAAATGGTTTCTAAAAGACCCGAAGTTTTGTTACTGGTAGGTATGTCTGGTGCCGGTCGTTCTGCTAGCTCTAATGTCTTTGAAGACCTTGGGTATTATGTTATTGAAAACTTACCACCTGAGTTGGTTGAGTCTGTTGTTGAATCTAATGATGTTGCTGAATCAAATAAACAACTTGTTCTAACAATTGATGCTAGAGATGGGACAGCACAAGAAGCACTTAACAAAAGTCTTGAAAGGTTAAGTCAATCAGGTGTTTTGACAAGAGTAATATTTTTAGATGCAAATAATGAAACCCTCATAGAGCGTTATGAGGAGAATAGAAGACCTCATCCGATGGGTCTAGATTCATTATCTCAATCAGTAAAAAATGAAAGAGATCAATTAAAGCCTATAAAAGAACTTGCTGACTTAGTTATAGATACTACAGACATGAACGTACATGAACTAAGAAAAAGAATTATTGAGGGATTCCAGGGTGAAGCAACAAATCAAGATCTAAAGATATCCGTTACATCATTTGGATTTAAAAATGGTGCACCCAGGGATGCAGACATTGTATTAGATGTAAGGTTTTTACCAAACCCTCATTGGAGAGAGGAATTACGTTCTTCTACTGGGCAATCTCCAATGGTGAGAAATTATGTACTGTCGTTCGAAGATGCAGAAATCTTTCTTGAGAAGACAAAAGACTTAATTGATTTTTTGTTACCTAGATTCACATCTGAAGGAAAATCTTATGTAGGTATAGCAATAGGCTGTACTGGTGGAAAGCATCGAAGTGTTGTGATGACAGAAGAAGTTGGCGGTTGGTTGATTAACGCAGGTAAAGATGCAGTGATTCTACACCGAGATATGAAAGAATAGTATTGTCTTCCGGATTAAAACTTGGCAATACCCTCATACGAGCTGATCTAAATGTTCCTATCCATGAAAAGGTTGTCAAAGATAATTTTAGAATTATTAAGGCTATTGAGTATTTAGTAGATCTTCGTAAAATTTCAAAATCTGTAACATTTCTCAGTCATCTTGGACGGCCAGAGGGAATAAATCTTGACTATTCTCTTAAACCTGTGGCAGAGGAAATGTCATTATTGTTGAACGAGGAAGTCCTGTTTATTAACTCTCTTCATGGTCCAGAGGTTAAGAATCATATTGATGAAAATCCTGGGAAGGTTTTTCTTCTGGAGAATCTAAGATTTCACGACGAAGAAGCAGAAAATAATTTAAATTTTGCCAAAAAAGTAACGGAAAACTTTGACTCATTTATTTTAGATGCTTTTGGAGCAGCACACAGAAATCATGCATCTATAGTTTCTTTTGGCAATTTTTTAGAAGCATACCAAGGAAAGTTAATGACAAATGAAGTCAACAACCTAGAACTACTCACAAATTCACCTAAAAAGCCATTCTCAGTAATCCTTGGTGGTGCAAAGATATCTGATAAGTTACAGTTGATCAATAATCTTTTGCCGAATGTTGACAATCTTCTTATAGGTGGCGGCATGTGTTTTACATTCCTAAAAGCACTTGGTAACAATATTGGGAAATCTCTGTATGAAGAGGACTATCTACAGGAAGCTAAAGAGTTGCTTGATTCAGATAATGGTAAGAAGATACATCTACCAACAGATTTTGGAGTAACTAAATCTATAGATTCAGGGATAAGATTAGATAAAGAAATTTCTGAGTTTTCAGATGATGACATAGGCGTTGACATATCAGAAAGAACGGTGAAAGAATTTGCATCAATATTAGTTACTTCTAATACTGTATTTTGGAATGGTCCAATGGGTATTTTTGAAGTTGATAATTTTAAATTAGGTACACAATCGATAACTGAAATCGTTTCAAATTTAGAAGCTTACACTGTTGTGGGCGGGGGAGATTCTGTTAGCGCAATAAGAATTTTTTCCGATCTTTCAAAATTTAATCATATATCTACTGGAGGTGGAGCATCACTTAAATATTTACAAGGCAATGAATTGCCCGGTGTAAATATCTACAAACCCCTTATACTTTGAAAATATGAAAAAGATTATTATTGGTAATTGGAAACTTAATTTAGATCATTTAGAAGCTATACAGCTTTTACAAAAACTCAATTATTCACTCGAAGTTAATATAGAAGACAAAATTGACATTGTCATAGCTCCTTCACATACATCTTTAAGATCGCTTCAGACAATTATTGATGCTGATAATCTAAAAATTAAAATTTCATCTCAGGATGTTTCAGCTTACATAGAAGGGGCTTACACTGGTGAAGTGTCTGCTCTTCAATTGAGTAAACTAAATATTACACACTCTATTATTGGACATTCAGAGAGAAGAACAGTTTTCAATGAAACCGATGAGACAATTAACCTAAAAGTCCATAATGCGGTAAATAACAAACTTATACCTGTTGTTTGTTTTGGCGAATCTGAAGAACAGAGAGACAGTAATGCATATTTATCCTATATTTTAAATCAGGTCAATATTGCGGTAAAAGGTCTTCGAAAAGACAAAGTAGAAGAAATTATCTTTGCTTATGAACCAATTTGGGCAATAGGTACTGGCAAAGTTGCTTCAGTTGAAAATGCAATAGAAGTTATCTCTTCTGTAAAGCAAGAGATTTCAACAAAGCCATTCTATGATGAAGAAAAAATAAGATTCATATATGGTGGAAGCGTCTCACCCACAAATGCATCTGAGTTACTTAATACTAAAATAATTGATGGAGTGCTCGTTGGAGGTGCTTCCTTAGATGTAGATAAATTCGTACAAATTATTAAGTCAGTTAAATTATGAACTTAATATTTATTCGTCATGGACAAAGTGAATGGAATAAAGAAAATAAATTTACTGGTTGGGTAGATGTAGGACTTTCTGAAAAAGGGAAACTAGAAGCTATCGAAGCGGGTAAAGTATTACTCAATGCCGGTTTTGCGCCAAGCATTTGTTACACCTCATATTTAACTCGGTCAAAAGATACTGCTAAACATATTTTATCAGAATTGCCTATAGATGAATCAATTGAATTTCCGATAAAGAATTTATGGCAGCTTAATGAAAGACATTATGGAGCACTTCAGGGACTTGATAAGATTGATACGGCAAATAAGTATGGGGAAGACCAGGTTCAACAATGGAGAAGAGGGTACAAAATAAAACCACCTCTAGTTGAAAAAGATTCAAAATATAATCCAAACAATGATTTAATTTACAAAGAAATCAAAGAAAAATTACCCTTAGGGGAGTCATTAGAAGATGTGGTCGTGAGAGTTGAAGAGACACTTAATTTAATTAAGTCAGAAACAAAAGAAGGAAATGTATTAGTTGTTGCTCATGGAAACAGCATTAGAGCAATACTAAAAATACTAGAAAAAATCTCTGATAATGATATTGTGGATATAAATATTCCGACTGGAATTCCTCTCGCATTTAACATTAATGATGATAAAATAACTAGAATTGGGTATCTTGGAAATGAAAAAAAGATACAGGAACTTGAAGAAGAAGTTAAACAACAATCTAGATTGAAAGAGTAATTTTTATGGATACATTAACAGCGAGTTTAGTTGCAGTACATATAGTTATTTCGATAGCACTTATTGGACTTGTATTATTAAATAGTGGAAAAGGTGGTGGCCTATCGGATATGTTGGGTGGACCAGGTGCGTCTGGAAATATCGGGCAAACATTAGCTGAAAGAAACTTGAGTAGAATCACCGCAGCGGTTGCTCTTTTATTTTCTGTAACAACGTTATTACTTTTTTGGTTTCTTGACTGATTTAGCGCGGGTGGCGGAACTGGTAGACGCGCAGGATTAAGGATCCTGTGGGGTAAAACCCGTGGAGGTTCGAGTCCTCTTCCGCGCACAAGTATGGAAACTATAAAAACAATTGCAATAATAAATGATCCGAAAGTAACTCTCGGATCGTTATCAAATAGTGATATAGAAGAAAAGTATGCATGGGACGTTGATTGGGAATCGCTTTCAGAGCATCATGAATACATCATATTGGGTGGGCACATGGGGGCATATGAGATAGAAACCTATCCATACTTGCTCAAAGAAAAGGAATGGCTTAATAAAGTTATTAATAACGGAACTAAAGTATTTGGTATTTGCTTAGGTGCACAACTTATTGCTGATTCAATGGGGGGCACAGCATTTCTTTCTGAAGAGATTGAGTTTGGATTTAAAGAGTTAGAATTTCATAAAGAGACTGAAATATTCTCGGGATTAAAAAATTCAAAAGTCTTTTTATGGCATAGAGATACCTTCACCCTTCCTCCATCAGCAGAGCTTATTGCTTCTACAAAATATCCTCAAATCTTTACAATTCGAAATTCTATTGCCGTACAATTTCATCCGGAGGTAACTGAGACTCTTTTTAAAGACTGGTATGACAGTGACATAAGTAGAAAAGAGTTAGTAGATTATGATGTATCTTCAACTTTGAATTATTTAATAACTAATACAGAACATTTTAAGTTTGAAATCAATTCAATATATAAAAAGTGGAAAAATATTTAAAAATTTATGTCATTTATTTTTTGAACATAATTTTTTAATATTGAGAATCTTTTAACAATTTCTCTTTCGGAAACTAGATAATTCCTTGTTTCATCAGCCATTGGCAACTTTGCTGACAGTTCCCAAAGTTTTAGAATTCTATTAGCTGAGTCTATTTCAAATATTGGTAATTCAATATCTAAGCCTTGTTCTATCAATTTTCCAATGCCTCTTTTAATATCTGCTTCAAGTGATAAAAGCTCATCTTCAGTTGGAGGTAGCCCAATATCTATTACTAGCTCACCCGACGCTTTTGGGTATTCATTTTGAATGTTGATATTTGTAATTTCTATTAGATTGATACATTCTACAACTACTACCTGTTCAGCATTTGATATGTCTTGATGATCAATAATCCTAACTTCTGAGGCAATCTCATTTAAATTATCCAATGATCTGCCAACGCAAAATGTACTGTTATTTTGAATACTATCACCAATTAAAAGAAGATATCTTGGCTCAAATATACGTAAAACTGATATTTCATGTGGAAAATAATTAATACCAGCGGCAAAAAAAGGAAATTCAACTATCATAATCTTTGTTATTTAGGATAAGTGATATAAAACATTATGAGAATAGAAGATGAGATAAAGTTAACTTTTGATGATGTATTGATAAGACCTAAAAGAAGTACACTCGTATCAAGAGCGGAAGTCGAATTAAACAGAGAATTTAAATTTCGTCATTCAAGCGAAAAATGGACTGGTATACCTATCTTTTCTGCAAATATGGACACAACAGGGACGTTTGAAACAGCTAGGGCACTTCAAAGTCACAACATGCTTACTGCAGTTCATAAATTTTATACTTTAGATGAATGGCAAGAAAACCTAAAAAGTCTAGATCCAGAATATCTTGCTGTGACTGTGGGCACTTCAAAAGAAGACTTTCAGAAAGCTGTAGATGTTTTCAAACTAGAAGATGGATTAAAATTTTTATGCTTGGATGTTGCAAATGGCTACCGTGAAGATTTTGTAGAATCAGTTAAGCAATATAGAGAACAATTTCCAAACAAAATAATTATTGCAGGAAATGTAGCTACAAGAGAAATGACAGAAGCGCTGATCCTTGCTGGTGCTGATATAGTCAAAATTGGTATTGGTCCTGGATCGGTTTGCACTACTAGAAAAGTAGCAGGAGTAGGCTACCCTCAACTTTCTTCTATTTCTGAATGTTCTGATGCCGCTCACGGTCTTGGTGGACATGTAATTGCAGATGGTGGTTGCAAGTACCCAGGTGATGTTTCTAAAGCTTTTGGAGCTGGTGCTGACTATGTCATGCTTGGTGGAATATTTGCTGGTCACAAAGAATCGGGAGGAGAACTTGTCACCGATAAAAATGGTATTCAGTACAAAGATTTTTATGGAATGTCTTCAAGAAAAGCTCAAGAAACATATTATGGTGACCTTGCAGAACATCGCGCACCTGAGGGGAAAAAAGTAAGACTTAAATACAAAGGTGAGATTGATTCTACTGTTCAATCAATCCTCGGGGGAATTAGATCAGCATGTTCCTATGTAGGTGCAAAGTCTATTAAGGACTTGCCAAAAAGTACTACGTTCATAAGAGTTACTCAAACAACGAATGAAATATATACAGGATCTGAAAACAGTTGAATATAGAAATATATACAAAAGATTTCTGTATTTGGTGTGATAGAGCAAAATCTTTGCTTGAGTCAAAAAACCTTAGTTTTACTGAAATTGATTTATCTGATGACTCAGTTAGATCTGAATTTTATTCAAAATTAGGTGAAGGCGTGAAAACTGTGCCACAGATATTTATGGACAACAAACGTATTGGTGGTTTTCAGGAACTTGTTAGATGGTTTGCTGATGGCAACTAACGAATCATCTAAAACTGTTTTTCTTGCAATGTCTGTCAATTTTTCTATAGGTATTGCTAAATCAATTATTGCAACAATAACTATGTCTAGTGCAATGTTTTCAGAAGCTATACATTCATTTGTAGACACCGGTAACCAATTTCTCTTATGGTTTGGAATAAAGCAATCAAAAAAGGTAGATGCAAGAATATATCCTTTAGGGAGAGGCAGAGAAGAATATTTTTGGACACTTGTCGTAGCTGTGCTTATCTTCACTATTGGAGGACTTGTTTCTTTAGAACATGGAATAGAATCTCTTTCGCATCCTAAAAAGCTTGAAAACCTAGCAATTTCAATAACATTATTAATCGTTTCGATAATACTCGAGTCTTATGTGTTAAAAAAAGCTATTACAGAGCTAAAAAAGGGACAAGATAATAAAAAAGGTGTTGTTGGACTATTAAAAGAATCAACGGATGGACCCTTGATAGCAATTGTAGTGGAAGACTTTGCAGCAACTTTAGGACTTGTTATAGCATTAGTTGGAACCATACTTTCATCACTTACGCAGAATTCAATATATGACTCAATATCTGCGATTTCTATTGGAGTTCTACTCATGGTATCTGGTTTATTTTTAGGGTATGAAATGAAACATTTAATTACTGGAGAAAGTATTTCACAAGAGAAACTCAAGTTAATTGAAAATATAATTAATAAAAATGAAAATATATCTAAAATAACAGACTTAAAAATATTACCAATAGGAAGTAAGCAATATTTAGCGTTAGTAAAACTTGATTATAAAGACTCCCTAGGTGATGTAGACATAGTAGAAATTAATACAGCTCTTAAGAATGAAATAGTAGAAACAGAGTCTACAATTACAGAAATTTACTTTAATCCTCAATAAGATAAAATAATCCTATGGCAATAAATAAAGACCATTTAACCGCAGAACAAATACAAGTTACACAATTTTGTGGAACAGAGCCTCCATTTTCTGGAAAACTTCTTAATGAAAAAAGAATTGGTAATTATGTATGCGCAGTTTGCAAAGAAATATTATTTGATTCCTCAACAAAGTATGAATCAGGCTCAGGATGGCCAAGTTTTTTTGATGCAGTTGCAGAAAAAATAGAAACTAAAGAAGATACAACTCTAGGCATGATAAGAACTGAAATACTTTGTAAAATTTGTTCTTCCCATCTTGGCCACATATTTCCTGACGGTCCAAAACCTACGGGGAAAAGGTATTGTGTCAACAGTCTTAGCTTAGAGTTTCAAGTAAATGAGTGAAATTTTTGTAGACCAAAACTGTACTGTTTGTAGTGCTTATGGAAAATTTATTAATAAAAAAAATAAAAATGTAAGCGTGTCTAATCAGCTTGATCTTAGTAATGAGGACATAGCTAGAGATGAAGTTGTTTATGTAAAGAATCAAGAAAAATTTTATGCTTCTGATGCAATTATTGAGTCTGTCGCCGATCTGGGTGCATTTTATAAAATTATTAAAATTTCATATATAATCCCGAAATTTATTAGAAACTCAATTTATAAGTTAATTTCTAAAAATAGAAAAAGGTTTTTTTATAAATAAACTAAATAAACTAATTCAAACAAAAACATTTAAAACATTTGTGTTGTTTTCTATATTCCGGGCCATACATGGCGTTGTTGTTCTAGTAGTCTTTTATTACTTTGGATATAAAGCAAATGTAGGTTTTGAAGTTTATATACTTTATTTAATCGTTTCCATTCTTCTATCGAGGCAAATTTTTAAAAGATTAAAAAAAAGGTTTAATCTCTAAAGTTTCCAAATGATAGGTGTATATCATAATTTTTATCTTTAATCTCGTTCATAATTGACTGCAGAGAGTCCCTTTTTTTTGAAGTTACACGTATCGAACCATCTTGAATAGCGGCTTGCATTTTTTTATCTTTTTCTTTAATAAATTTAACTATTTCTTTAGCATCGACAGTCTCAATCCCAGTTTTTAGGGTGTAAACTCTTTTGTTTTCGGATGGTGTTTCTTCATCTGAAAAGTCAGATAAAAACTTTATAGAAATATTTCTTTTTGCAAATTTTTCTCTTAATACTTGATCTGCGGCTAAAAGTCGATCTTTTGTGGCACTCTTAATACTTACAGTCGACTCTGAACTATCAATAGAAGTACTCGTATTTTTAAAATCATATCTGTTAACAATTTCTCTTTTGCTTTGGTCTACAGCATTTAAAACTTCTTGTTTGTCGAATTCTGAGGTAATGTCAAAACTTGGCATAATCAACTCCCGTATTTTTCTTTAATATAGTTAAGTTCACTTTCAATCTTATTGATACTTTTTTTTAAAACTTTGATTTCTTCAACTTTATCAAAGTTCTCATAGAGTTTTATCTTGGTTTCTAACGACCTATACCTAATTAGTAAAAAAACTATTATTATTAAAAGACCTACCCAAAATATATTTTCCATAGTCTAATTTACCATTTTACTACCTATGTATACACCTATTAATGCACCAAAGATTGAAAGAAGTACTGTTGAAAAAAAATAACCAAGTGTAGATAATTGCGATTGGGTATTTAATTCTATTAGGTCAAAGGTAAATTGTGAATAGGTAGTAAACCCTCCAAGTATGCCTGTAAGTAGGAAGATACTAACCAAACTATTTTCTGCAACTATTGAATATATTATTCCAAATAAGAATGATCCAAGTACATTTATAAATAATGTCGAGAACTGTGGTAACGAAGATACATTTATTAGTGTATTTAATAGAAACCTTAATACTGTACCTAGTCCACCCCCAATGAAAACTAGTAAAACTTTACTATACATTTTTCTGCCTCAGGTATTCATATCCAACTATTGCGACTGAGTTAGCTAAATTTATACTTCGGGAATTATCATCCATTGGTATTGTTAAAAGATATTTTTGCTCAAAAATAATATCTTGTGGTAATCCAACAGATTCCGGACCAAAAACTAAGTAATCAAATGATAGGAGATTGCAGTCCCAATAGTTTTCATTTCCCTTTGCCGAAAGATATGCGATTGCTTTGTTTTGGTTTTTTTGAATAAATTCATCCCAATTTTCATAGATACTGACTGTAGCTAAATCATGATAATCCAAACCAGCACGTCGAATCTTATTCTCCTGAAAGCTAAAACCAAATGGTTTTATTATATTTAATGGAATACCTGTATTGGCAGAGAGTCGTATGCAAGCTCCAACGTTTCCGGCAATCTCTGGCTGATAAAGTACTATTTCCACAATGTAATTATATTCCTATTCAAGAACCATATAGTATGTAAAATATTTAGTATGAAACAATTTACAGGCTTATTTCTGCCGTCTTACAGAAGCTTCAAAAGAGCTCTAAGCGAAGTATCTAAAACTTCAAATTCTAGAGTTAGGTTTATCGACTTTGTAAAAGTTTCTGGTTTGTTGCTAATTATTTTCAATACAAACTATTTTCTAGATTTTGAAAAATCAAGTGGAGAATTTATTATTTACAATCGTACTGTTTTAGATAGTTCCTTAACTCCTGTTACTTGGTTGACAGCGGGGATGGCTCTATTTTTCTTTTCTACAGGTTTCACCAATAAGATTGCTTGGTATTCAAATGTTGGCAGGGACGGAAGTCAGTGGAAATTTTTGACAGATAGGGTAGATGGATTGATGGGATCTGTTCTTGTTTGGATCTTCTTCATTACCGTGTCTTTGAACACAGCAAGTAGAGTAATTTATTTTCCTAAGTATATTACAAATCAACAAGATGGCATTCTCACAGTCACAGAATTTATCATGTGGCCTTTATGGCTTGTTTCAATTTATTTAGTAGTTGTTTTGTTTTGTCCACTAACGATATATCTACATAAAAAGAATCCGTATTTAACACTTTCTTTTTTGATATCTAGTTTGGTGCTAATAGACAATATTGAATTCAATTTATCTCTCTCGTATATAAAGCTTTTTAATTATTTGATTTTTTGGTTAACAATACACCAGCTGGGTTATTTTCTAGCTGATGGAAAAATCTTTGCATTCAGAAAATCGTTGTTTGCTGGAGTAACATTTTTTTCTTACAGCTATCTGTCTTATATACACACGACAACTGAACAGTATTTATCAGTTTCGAATTATCGGTTACTTTCTTTTTCAAATGAAGACCCTCCGACCACAGTATATTTAATTTCATCTATAGGGCTAATCTCACTCTTCCTATTATTTCGCGATCAGGTGGAATCTTTATTAAATAAGAAAATCATTTGGTCTATCTTCTCGACAATACATGCAAATATTTATACATTATTTCTTTGGCACGTTGTTTTATTCTTTTTTATTAGCTATTTTCCAACTTTTATAATCTATTACCCACTCGTAATATTCTTAATTATTTTTTGTTTTGGTAATTACGAGCGACAAACTTTTAGACTTTCCCGTTCTTTAATCAAGAGAGTTAATCCACTCCAACCGTGGCCCACACCAATAAAAGCAAGGTTATCATACAGTAATTTTCTTCTTGCTTGGATATCTTCAATATTGATTTTGATTGGGATACTGCAAATAACTCTGGGTGGTATTGGTTTGTCAGGGTTCTTTTCTTTAAGACAGTTATATTTGTTTTCAGGAAATACATTTGAAGCATTTGTTAGGATCGTAATTGGTCTGTTATTACTTAATGTTACGATTAGACGCAAAGATTTAAAAAACCAGCTACTAGTAATTGGTATTCTGTCTCAGATTATTACATTAGCTGTTAGGTATCAACTTTATAATTCAGTAACTGCACTTGAGCTTTACATGAGTATTTTTTTAATAGGGTTTTTTCTGATACTGATATTTAATAATCGTAACTATAAATCAGTAGCTTGAGTCATAATATATGAATATGAAAAAAGATGAATCTAGACAAGAATTATTAAATAGAGCATTTATTTATGTGCTATTTATTGGCATTTCAGTAATAATATTTCTAAGAGTTAAACCTTTACTCTTTGATCTTTTTGTAGCTGTAGTTTTAGCAGCATTGGCAGAACCAGTTGTTTATAGACTTTCAAAGAAATTCGGTCGAAAGATATCTGCCCTCATTTCTGTCGCACTGTTACTTCTGGTAATATTTGGAATAATCTTTTCTCTTATTCCAATAATGGTTCAAGAAATTTACTATATCTCTACACAGTTGCCGACATATCTAGATAACCTTTTGGATTACTTCAACGGAGAAGGTTTTATAATATCCAATCAGTCTCTAGATTTGGAATCACAATTTAGTACATTTATAAACACTTATGGAGGAACAGTTGGAGAAACAGTAGTTTTTGCTGGCCAAGGGGTTTTAAGTGCTTTTGGTCATTTCTTTATCATTTTCTTCTTTTCATTCTATTTGATTAGCGAAGGTGAACATTGGAGAGAAAATCTAAAGCAAAATATCACACCAAGATACTCAAATCTCATTGATCAAGTATGGACAATCGGAGTTTCTAAAGCTGGTGGATTTATTGTTGCAAGAGTAATTCTGGGAATACTTGCAAGTATTGTATTCACAATATCTTTTCTGGTGATTGGATTACCATCTGCTGTAGCTTTGGGTATTGCTGCAGGTGTTCTTTCTCAACTAATTCCCGTGATAGGAACATTCCTAGGTGGAATTGTTCCAGTTCTAGCCTCCATATCACTTGGTGTTAACTATGTTCTTTATACCTTGATTGTTCTATCTGTATATCAGTTAATTGAAAACTATTTCATAAGTCCAAAAGTTACACAGTCAACAATGGAGATTCATCCGGCTGTTGCAGTATTTTCAACTATATTTGGAGCTTATACTGTGGGCGCTGTTGGCGCCATCTTAGCATTGCCAGTTGCTGCAACTATTCAAGGTGTAGTGGGAACTATTATAGAGAATCAAAAAAATGAATAATTTTATAAATATACCTATTAATGCTGTGAAATCTATTGATAGTCTACTCCAACACTTTAAAGAGGAGACTGTTGATGAGGTGGAGAACTCAATAAAGTCGTTAAAAAGAAATTTCAAAGCTGGAAACTATCTAGCTCTAGCGACACTATTCATTATTATTGGTGTAGCGTCTATATTAAGTCAGATGTTTAGTGGAAACTATTTTTTACAAGCTATGACATATTTTTCTATGGCTCTATTATGCTTGATTTCATTCGGATTAATTATATGGAGAATATTAAAATGACAGAATATAGAGAAACATATAATGAACTTAAGAAAAATATTAATTCAGAAAATTCAAAAGTCATTTCTTACCTTTTTTTTGGGATACTCGTTGGTCGAGCTTACGAAAAATATCGCAAGATAAAAAAATCAATCCTAAAAAAGCGTTCATGAATAAGTCATTACAAAAATTCGTAGCACTTGTGTTAGCTGCGGGTGTTGTATTTTCTACGATTGCCTATTTTTTACTGTTAATATAAATTTGTGGAAATCGATAATAGACTAGTAATAATTTCATCTGAATCAAAAAAGTACTTAAGCGTAATAACAAAAGGCAAAGAATTCATAACTAATGATGGCAAAATAGAATTTGATAAAATAAAATCCCTTCCTACTCAAATTGAATCATCAACCGGAAAAATATTTACAATTTATGTTCCATCTTATAAAGAATTTATTCTTCTTATGAAGAGAGGGCCTCAAATAATATATCCCAAAGATGTGGGTTCAATACTCATTTCAGGGAATATAAATTCAAATAGTAAAGTTTTGGAGATTGGTACTGGGTCTGGAGCATTAACTCTTTTTCTAGCGTCAATTTTAGGTACTAATTCCAAATTTTATTCTTTAGATATCAGTAAAAAAAATCAATATCGAGCTAAAAAGACAATATCAAGATATTTATCTAATTATTCATCTGATTTTATAAATGATATTCAATTTATTAATACAGATCTGTCTGATTTTAAAATTGATACCGTTCCTTTTAAATTTGATACTGTTATTACAGATGTCCCAGAACCATGGATATTCTTCGAAAACAATCATATAAATAGTAATCTTTACTGGGTTTCATATTTACCCTCAATATCTCAAGTTTCTAAGTTAGCTGACGCTTTACAAGATAATAGCTTTAAAGATATTGAGATTAAAGAGACAATAGAGAGAGAGTGGACGATACGAGGTAATATTTCAAGGCCAAAGCATACAATGGTTGGTCATACAGGGTTTATAGTTAGTGGAAGATATATTTTATGATTTATGGTTCAATCATTATGCATTCGCCAGGACATTCCTCTGCCGATTCAACAACTGCATCTTCTTGACCTTTAGGAACAACAGCTAGGCCTTCAGCACCACCGACATTCCCATTTTCTTCTGAAAAAACTTTATCACCCTCTTTAACATAAAAAAGGCCATCATCTAATCCGACAAATACATCTGGTGCAATCTCTTCACAAAGGCCATCACCAGTACATAAATCTTGATCAATCCATACTTTCATAAGTAGTATTTTACCTTGTTATAGATTTACACAAATCTTCGAATATAAAATTTATATCTAATATTTTGTAAGATACTTATAAAGCTAAAACTAATTATTTATGAAAAATGTATTTAAAAGGTGTTTAAAGTTAATCGCTCTTTTCGATAGCTCAAACACATTCAATCTCGATAGTAATTACATAAAAGATAATATACCCGAGTATCGTAATTTGAATGATGCAGCGTACAAAAGATCTTTTGAGAGAGATAAAGCACTCCTAAAAGAGGTCGGGTTCAATTTAGAATATGAAAATGACAAATGGAGTGTTGAAGATGGTTATAAGCTTAAAGGAACAAATATAATTTTAGACTTACAAAGTAAATCTGGATTTGACATTGAGAGGTTTATCAACACATATTCTGTTATTAAGAAATACTTATCACCATATTTACAACTCAATAAAGATTTAAAAGTTATACCAATACTCAATACAGCCATAAAGGAGCGGAGAAGAGTTTCATTTATTTACAATGACAAACTAAGAAAAGTATATCCTTTAGGCCTGAGGTTCCATGCTGGAATGTGGTACCTGGGAGCAGATGATGGAAAAATTGTTAAAACATTTAAAATAAACACTATAGAAAATCTAAAAATTGGTAACAAAGAGAATCTTCACACTAAAAATATTTCAGAATTTAACTTTTCATGGGAAAACATGTCAAGTCTTATTACGGTCGAGATAATTTCAGATAACGACTTACATAGAGTGCACAGTAGGATTTTCAATTTTACTGAGGTCTCTTCGAAGGAAAATGAAGAAAATATTACCATAAAATTAAAAACGAATGATCATCATGGCTTAATCAAGTATTTACTGTTGGTTGAGCCAAAATTACTAAATATAAATAAGCAAGACAAAGAGGCACTAAAGAGAGCTATAAATGGAATTTAAAATAAACCTAGGTAATATAATTCACATTCTTTCACTTATTAAAAAAGAAAAATCATTTAACTTAGAAGACTTAGCAGAAAATGTTAATTTAAGTTCCGACAAACTGTTGTATTCATTAACAATCTTATCGGAAGTGTACTCTTCAGATGGCGACAGCTTTATAAACTTTGAAGTAAATTTGGAAAAGAATGTCATTACCTTCGAGTTCAATGAATCTCTAGCAAGTATCCCTACAATTACTGATCTAGACTTATTTAAAATATATACAGTTCTAAATAATCCTAAGATAAATGTTGAAAAGTTATTTGATAATAAGTCAGATCTTATTTACCTATATAACACACTAAATAATTACTTTAAATCTCACCAAAGTGCAGCAAACAGTGCCAAACTTGACTTTAATAGAGTGTTTGTATCCGATGAACTGTATATAGAGTACATTAAATTAGGGCACAATATTTCAAATATCTATAAAATTAAGCCATTATCTTTCAATATTACAAATGATGGAGATGTTCTTGAAGCGTATGATTATGAAGACGACAAAATAAAAAGTTTTTTAATAGAAAGAATTGTTAACATTCCAGAGGAAAAAAGTCTTAAAGAAAGATTTTCAAAAAATGATAATGAGATTTCAGTTACCTATCAAGACCTAGCATTAAAAAGACATCAACAGCATTTCCGTTCAGAAGAAATAGCTGTAGAGCATTTCCTAAAGAATATAGATTCACAAAATGTTATTGCTCCAAACTCCGTTAGAGTTGAAATTGAAAAAAGAAAAAATAAATTGATTGCTGAGTTTTTATCATGAGCATTATTGAATTACTAGTTATAGTCCTAATCTCTCTTGGTATATTTGATAAAAGCAAAATTTTATATTACTTTAATAAAATCTCTAAATTCCAAAATGGGCAAAGTCGCCAAATAATTGGAGATAATTCAATTGATGAAAATTGGATCTGGCTAGATGAAAATGAGGAGGAATAATATGAAAAAACCATTCATGGAGCACCTTCAAGAGTTAAATAACAGAATATTATTTTCTTTTACTTTAGTTGCGATAGTTGCAATATTTGTATATAACCAGTACTCATTTTTTGGTGATATTTTATTAGAACCTCTCATAAATGCTGGATATGATGACTCTAATATATTCGCATTAACAATCTATGAAGGTTTTCAAGTAAAGCTACAGAATACTTTTTGGATATCCATAATTATTACATTTCCATTAATACTTTTAATATTAGGTTATTTCGTTAAACCTGCTTTAGAGATAAGAACATTAAGCTTTTCGTTATATTTTATCTTCTTTACTCTCTTATTTTATTCAGGTATATTTTCTTCACTAAGCATTGCTCATGTCGGTATTGAGTTCCTCCTTTCATTTAATGAGAATGAAATTATTCTAAGATCTCAAAACTATTTTCAATTCATAACGAGAATTTCTTTGTTATTTGGAGTTTCATTTCAATTACCGTTAATCATGCTTTTTCTCCTTAACAAAGGAATAATAAAGGTAAAGAGCCTAACCAATAAACGGGCTGAAATGTTTATAGTCATTCTTATTTTTTCAGCAGTAATAACACCAACGGGAGATCCTATTTCGCTTTTTATCTTCACTCTGCCTATGTATTTACTCATAGAAATAATGATTTTTATTCATAAAAAAAGTAATCGTGAATTTTAATTTAGATAAATTTCAGGTTGAGGCAATTGACTCTATTAATAAAGATTTTAATGTATTAGTCGTTGCACCTACGGGATCAGGAAAAACCTATATAGCCGAAAAAGCTATTGAAAAATATACTAACCAAAACCAAAATGTAATTTATACGACACCCATTAAAGCATTATCGAATCAAAAATATAATGATTTCACAAATTTGAACATTGATACTGGATTGCTCACAGGAGACAGGACCATCAGCCCAGATTCAAATCTAATTGTTGCCACTACAGAAATATTAAGAAATATGATTTATTCAGATGACAAAAGATTAAAAAAAATTGGACTCATAGTCCTTGATGAAGTTCACTATCTATCTGATTCCGAGCGAGGCACAACTTGGGAAGAAATAATTATTCATGCCCCAAAAAACATTAAGTTTCTTTTTCTATCAGCCACTATTAGAAATAAAGAAGAATTCCATAACTGGATAGTTTCATTAAGAGGAAAAACATCATTGGTGTACTCCAATATAAGGCCCGTCCCACTAGAAATATCGTTAGTTGGTTTAAACCCTCACAGTGAGCAATTAAAAATAATTAAATCTTCAAAAGATAAGCGTAATAATAAAATTTTTAAATTTGAAAAACAATATAGAAAGTACAAGAGACCTCATCTAGGCTTTCAACTTGACTACCTCGAAAGTAAAAATCTTACACCTTCAATATTTTTTTATTTTTCAAGAGATAGAGTTGAAACAAAGGCTAGACAGGCAGCGACAAATAGAAATAAAATTAAAAAAGCAAATGAGATTAAAGATGTTTTTAATGATGTTTTTAGTTCTCTAGATTCAACTCAATATGATCTCTTAAATTTGGATGAACTATTGTGGATGTGGGTAAGAGGAATCGGATATCATCATGCAGGGCTTGCACCTATTGTAAAAGAATTTATTGAATTTTTATTTCTAAATAGATATATAAAATATTTATTTGCCACAGAAACACTATCACTTGGTCTCAATCTACCTGCGAAATCTATTGTTATCGATAGACTTTACAAATACGATGGAATAAAAACACGATTAATCAATCAATCAGAATTTCTACAATTGACTGGGAGAGCAGGAAGGAGAGGGATTGATACAAAGGGATTTGCATTTATTAATTATGACAGAAATATTGAAAACTTTTGGTATAACAACTTGTTTACCCTCAAATCAAGTAATTTAAATTCTGCATATTCGGTCTCGTATTCTTCAATATTGAATATGTTAAGCAAATACTCACTAAAGCAAGCCATAGAACTCCTTGAAAAAAGTTTCTTTTCTTATCAAAATAACTTCAATATCAAAAAGCTTCAAAATACATTTACATCCAAGCTCGAAGTCCTTGAGTTGTTAAATTTCAAGAATGACAATAAGAAATCCATGGTTTTAACCGAAACCTATAGGGATAATCTAATCGTCGGACTTGAATTACTAGAGAGTGATTTTGATAAAGATATGAATTTCTACTTGATGCTTGTATGCTCTGGTTTATCCACAACCAGGCATGACTTGTCCCTTAATGAGTTGTATGTGGATACATTCATTAAATTTCAAATTATGGAGGAAAAGATTAATAAGATGGAATCATTTGCAGGGGTCAAAAAAATAACTTCAATTGAAATTGGTTGGTTCAGTATTTTTAATGAATATTTGCAATCTGAAGACGTTGAATCAGTATTATCTAAATTCAATATCAGTATCGGTGATTTTATTCGTGCTGGTAAGGAAGCTTCTGAACTCTCAACTAAACTCTTTAATATATATCGTATTAAGGAATTTAAAATGATTACTGATATTTTTAATGATGAGTTAATCCAGAAATCTATGCGATGAAAGAATATGTTGTAGTTTATAACCTAAATTCTAGAGGTAAAAAATTAACCGAAAGCTACTTGACCACACTTTTTGAAAAGCATAATTTGAAATCCAAAATCTTTATGACTTCTGATGTTTCAGAAGTTGATCAAATAATAGAACAGCATAAGGACAGTAAAAAATATAGTTATTGTGCAATTGGGGGAGATGGCACTATTAATTCTTTGATAGATAGTCTTCTAAGAAAAGGTCTAGACCGTCCTATTGTAGGATGTCTTCCATCAGGTAGTGGTTCTGATTTTTTAAGAACTTTTGCAATCCCTCAAAATATAGAAACCGCAATAGAACACCTCAAAGGAGATTCTACCTACCTTATTGACACAGCAATTGTGTCCACTTCCGAAAAAGAAAGACATTTTGTTAATATTTTAAACTTTGGTTTTCTTGCTGATACAGTTGAAATGAGTGAAAAATTACCAAAGATTTTTAGAAGATTTAGATACCCGATTAGCTTCTGGCTAAAGCTACTTCCTGCTAGGTCTGGAATGATGTCTATTAAAACACACAACTATGAATTTAATGCCGATGCCTTCGTTATTACTGTATGTAATGGTCAGTTTTTTGGAGGTGGCTGGAATATATCACCTAAATCCAGTCTTCAAGATGGTCTACTTAATATTCAAATTTTTAAAGTAACAAAAAAGAAAGCTATGAAATTATTTTTTCTAGCAAAGAAGGGTTTACATTTAACAGAACCAGATGTTCTTTTAAAAAGAAGTGGAGAGATACAGCTTTTATCACGTCAATCAATAGAAATTGATGGTGATTATTTCGATAAGGGACCAGCTGAGATATTTGTTAAAAAAGCTTCCATACAGCTAAAAATTTAGTATGATTTTAAAAGCACTTTAAGGAGAAGCATGGCAGAAAAAGAAGTAGATGAAATTAAAGAACCTAATTTAGAAGATCTTGATGAAGACGATCTAGAAGATTCAGAAACGCCTACTGATGAAGAAGAGGAAAAAGAGGAGATTGAAACCGAATCTTTAGAAGCTCGTGTTGAAAATGAAAAGAAAACAGTAGAAGAACCTGATGATGCGGAGGGCTCCTTTATGAGTGTTGACGCAGCTGAAAAAAGAAATGTTAAAAAATCTGATTTAAAGCTAGATGAAGCTGCTGCAGATAAAGAAGATGATGAGTTTACTTGTTCTGTTTGTTTCTTAGTTCTCAAGAATACTCAACTCGCTAAGCCAAGGTCTAAAGTGTGTGCAGACTGTGCATGAGTTTGATGATTTAAATTACAAATTTTCGATAAAAAAAAGTAGTTCAAAGCCACAAATCCTTCATAAAGAGTTTATTGCTGAAATGTCCGCCATCGACAATATCTTAATAAACCATTACAAAGAATTAGAATTCTCAAAAATTAATTATTTTATACTCTCTCAAGATGATATTGAAATTGGTTATGGTAGCGCAACTGAAGAAAATGGTTTTATAACAATTTATGAACTATTTGTATCACCAAAATATAGAGAACTTGGCTTTGGCACAAGGATATTTAATGAAATTAGAAAATATACAAAGTCATTAGATCTTAAAATAAGGTCTGTCACTCTACCAAGTGACAGAACGGGAAAGAACTTTTATGAAAGTAATCTAATAACTGCGCGTGCCTTGATAATGGAGGAAAAGCGTGAAAACTCTCGCTACAGACCTTGACGGAACACTGTATCTTGATGATCTACTCATAAAGGGTGTTGAATCTGCTTATAAATCTTTAATACTTGATAATTATAAAATATATCATACGACTAACAACAGCTCTCAATCAACTGATGTGTTAGCTAAAAAATTAAGTAATTTATTAAATGCCGATATTGACTTATCTTCAATAGTTACTCCGCTTGTAGTTTTAAAAGAATATCTAAGTAACAAAAAACTATCTATCTTTGTTTACGGATCCAAGGATGTAAAAGATTTTGTAAGCAGTATTTCAAATACTGTTACAAATATAGAAAATAGCAATTTTATTATAATGGGTAGAGTCGACTCACCATCTGAAAGCGAACTAGATTTAATTGCTGAATCAATTAAATCTGGAAAAGAGGGCGCAACATTGAATAAAGATCTTACTTATCCAATAAGTGAATCAGAGTTTAAACCTGGAAATGGACAAATTGCGAAATATATTGAATCGAAATCACAAAAAGAACTTCAATCATTTGGAAAAGAAGGTGAGTTGTACAGTCAGTATTTTCTAAATAAAAATATCGATGTTGATTATGTGATTGGTGATAGGGTAGACACAGATATTATGTTTGGTAATAAGCTTGGCGCAACATCAATATTAGTAGAATCTAGCATCGAAAATTTTATGAGTGAAGATTTTGCAGATAGAAAATTTAAAGATTTTCCTACTTTTGTATCATCTATTATTAATTAATCTCATTGTAAGATAGCCAACAAAAAATCCACCAATATGCGCTTCCCACGATATATTATTATTTTGTAGAGATATTATTACTTGTGAAGCAAACCAAAATGCCATGAAATATTTAGCTTTTATTGTTGTCGGAAATATGATACCGAAAGGAACTAAAACCAAAAGTTTTGCATTTGGAAATCTGTACAAATATGCACCCATTAAAGCAGAGACAATTCCTGATGCTCCTACTATTGGATTCAAATCTGAGTAATTCAAAAAAATATGAGTACCGATACTACCTCCAGCGGCAACCATTAAAAATATAATAAATTTTAATTTACCTAGCTTATCCTCAATATTGTTACCAAATATCCAGAAGCTCCAAAGGTTGCCAACAAGATGAAGTAAGTTAGCATGAAGAAAATTGGCAGTTAAAAGACTAAGCATTAAGTTTTTATTAGCAAATATAACATTATCAATAGTTGCCATGCAGTCATTTGAGTAAAATTGATTAGCACTTAATGGTACACCTTTTTGAATTTCACAAGGGATTGCCGAGAATTCATAAAAAAAGTTGAATAGATCTGCACTATTTTTTGGTTGCAAAAGTATATAAACAGCAATGGTAAAAAATATAAAAAACCTTGTTATATATGGAGTGTTCTCAGCAGGGTTTATATCTGATATAGGTATCATGTTGTACTGACTCCAAGTTGCGTATAATATATCCTAGTGAAGAATATATTAATTATTTCATCAAAGAAATATACCAAATTAAAAAATTATACAGATTTTGTTAGTTTGATAAAATCAAAAAAATTAGAATTCCATATTTTATTTGTTGAAGACGTAGAACAATATGATAATTATTTAAACAAAGATACACTTGTTGTTAGTTTTGGCGGAGATGGTACTGCACTTAAGGCTATGAAAATATCTTGGACCTTTGATTTACTATTCATGCCTTTAGGAACTGGACGAGTTGGATATCTTGTAAACAAATCTGAAAATATAGAGCAAATACTTGACGAGTGGATTGAAGGCAAGAGCCACATCAATAATAGAAAAGCAATAATACAGGATAATAATTTAAAATCACCAGCATTTAATGAAATCGTATTAATTAAAAATTCTCCAACAAGAATTCTTGATATTGTATTTAAAACTCATGACCAAACAGTAAAACTAAGAGCTGACGGAATTATTATTTCAACATCTTTAGGCTCAACAGCATATAATTATTCAGCAGGTGGACCAATTGTACAAAATAGTCTTAATTCAATTATCATTACACCTATCTCACCATTTTCTAAATTCCCCAGGTCAATTGTTTTAGATCAAAAGTCGCAAATTCAGATTGAAATCAAAAAAAAGCAAAATTATGCAATTCAATTTGATGGTGTCGTCGAGTCGGAAGTAGAAAGCGATAAAGATAACAAGCTTGACTATACGTTATCAGAAAAGTCTTTACAGATAATAGGAACAGATAATTCTCCCAGATTAGATTTATTTCTAAATCAAATTCTTAGATAATCCTTTTAATAAGGATTTATCATGCTAAAATTTTCGAGTGACCAAATACATATTTGTAACTGGCGGTGTAGTCTCTGGTCTTGGTAAAGGGATTACCTCTGCATCCCTTGGTAACCTTCTGAAATCACGTGGACTTACAATTGTTAATCAAAAACTTGATCCATATATCAATGTTGATCCAGATACTATGAATCCTTTTCAACATGGTGAAGTATTTGTAACAGAGGACGGCGCAACTACTGATCTAGATCTTGGTCATTACGAACGGTTTACTGGGGTGAATTTACGAAAAGATGCAAATGTGACTACTGGAAGCATTTACAGAAAAGTAATTGAAAGAGAACGTAAAGGGGATTACCTAGGAGCAACGGTTCAAGTTATTCCTCATATTACGGATGAAATAAAGAGAAGAATTAAAGGCATCTCAAATGATGTAGATGTTCAGATTACAGAAATAGGAGGTACTGTTGGTGATATAGAGATACTTCCATTTCTAGAAGCTGCTAGGCAAATGCGAAAAGAGCTTGGTCAAGAAAATGTTATGTTTATACACGTAACTTTGGTTCCTTTTATTGGACCAAGTACAGAACTGAAAACAAAACCTACTCAACACTCAGTCTCAATGTTACGAGGGTATGGAATTAGTCCAGACATAATTGTTCTTCGTTCAGATAGAAAACTAGATGAAGATATCAAAAACAAAGTTTCACTATTTTGTGATGTAAGTTATGAGAATGTAATTAATGCTCCAGATCTTGATGATATCTATGACGTACCTCTTAAAATGCATTCTGAGGGTTTAGATGTAGCAGTTAATAAAAGGTTAAACCTCAACACAGAAGAGCCAGAATTGAATGAATGGAAAAATATGCTTTCTCTTAAAAAAGAATCCTCTAAAGATGTTAAGATTGCAATCCTTGGTAAATATTTCGGCTTACCGGATAGCTACATGTCGGTTGTTGAATCATTAAAACATGCATGTCTTCAAAATAAAGTTAATTTAGACCTTCAATGGATTGATGCTGACAATTACGATGCTGAAGACATTTCTAACCTTGATGGAGTTGTAGTTCCAGGTGGTTTTGGAGTGAGGGGGATCGAAGGTAAAATTTCAGCCATACAGTATTTAAGAGAGAATAAAATTCCATTTCTCGGGATTTGTCTTGGATTACAGTGTGCCGTTATAGAGTATGCAAGAAATGTATGCGGAATTAATGAAGCTAATTCTTCTGAATTTTCACAAAATACAAAAGATTTTGTTATCGATCTTTTACCGAATCAAGACCTAGACAAAGATGATGTTGGCGCATCTATGAGATTAGGAACATATCCTTGTAAAATTACCAAAAATACTATTACTTCAGAAATATATAAAGATGAAGTTATATATGAGCGTCATAGACACAGATATGAAGTGAATAACAAATACCGAGAAGTTTTAGAGAAAAACGGATTAATTTTTAGTGGCTTGTCTCCAGATAATAACTTAGTAGAAATGATTGAATTAAAAGACCACCCTTTCTTTGTTGCCTCTCAATTTCATCCTGAGTTCAAATCTCGTCCTTGGGAACCGGCTCCAATGTTTAATAAATTCATACAAAGCGCAGCTTCTTCTCAAAACACTGAGAAAACAACTTCTACTAAAACGAAAGTAAAAGATTAATAATTCTATTAAATACTTACTTGATGATTACCAAGATTATTTATCGTACTCAAAAGGATTATCAAAAAATTCAGTTGATGCATATAGAACTGACCTCTTAAACTTATTCAAAGAAAACTCAGTAACAAATATTTCTAGTGATGCGCTCAACAAGTTAATAAAGCTAATTTCTACAAAAGAGTACAGCCCCAATACGAAAAAAAGAAAAGTTTCCGTATTAAGACAATTTGTAAAATGGTACAACTTTAGGGAAAATTCGAAAACAGTTATTCTTGAAGATGTAACAATTAAATCTGGTCAAAGACTTCCTGAAACACTCTCCATTACACAAATTGAACAATTAATAAATTTTCATGACAAGGAAACCTTTATAAGTAAACGAAATAAAGCCATAATCGATTTTATGTATTCTACGGGATGTCGTGTTAGTGAATTATGTAATGTTAAAATTGCCGATATTGATTTTGATGAAGATTATATTCAGTTAACCGGAAAAGGTTCAAAACAACGAATTGTCCCAATTGGTTCCAAACTTAAAACTAATTTACTATCTTATCTCGACTTAAAGCTTATCAAGGATATCTCAAATAATCCTTTTTTGTTTATTTCCCGTACTGACAATCCACTAGAACGCACTGCTATTTTTAGGATAATTAAATCAACAGCTCTTAAAACCTCAACGACTCTAAATATCCACCCCCATACATTAAGGCACAGCGCTGCAACTCATATGCTTGAAGCTGGATGTGATCTTCGAACACTTCAAGAATATTTAGGACATTCATCTGTATCCACTACGCAAATCTATACTAAGTTAACAAAAGAATTTCTTAATGAAGTTTTTAACGAAAGTCACCCAAGAGCATGAATGAAATTTATATAAAATCAAAGAGAGCTATAAGATTTCTCTTTTACAAACATCTTTCTATAAATGAACAATTGGTAATCTCAAATACGCTTAAAAATAATCAATTAATAAAACAATACTGGTTATTAAACAAAGCTGATAGACATCACTCTATTGAGGTTATGAATAGAACCTTAAGATTCTCTGATGATTTAGAATTATTACAACTTTCCCTACTGCATGATATTGGTAAAAATACTGGGCATTATTCTTGGTTCTTAAGAATACTTTCTGACCTAAAAATAGTATCTTCATATAAATCTAAGAAATATCTCGATCATGAATTAATAGGACTAGAAGTATTGTCTCAAATTGGGGATATAGATTCTTTAGTTGCTCAATATCAAAAAAATCTTCTTCAAAATAAGCATCAAATACTAGATAAGACTGATTACTAATGGAAAATATACAAGTAATAGAAAATTTAAAAAGTCTTCTTGTTGAATATACATCAAATACAGAAACACAAATTGCTAATAATCTCACAATGATTTTTCAGAGTTTCCAAAATAAATCATTAAAAGAAGACATAGACAATTATGCTGAGTTTGTTCTACTTGGTGCATCGCTCTTTGAGTTAAAAGCAAAAAGATTACTGCCCCAAGATGAGGAAGTAGATTGGCTTGATGAAGTTGAACTAATAAAAGATAAAGATCTTGCATTTGCCAGATTGCTACAATTTAAAGCTTTCACTGAAGTTGGACTGGCTCTAGCTATAAAAGTTAAACAAACCGAACGCGAAATACCTGCTTTTAAATATTATCAAACAAGTTCATTATCAGTAAAGCCCGAAATTCGTTACAACATTGACGTCACTAAATTTACAGAAACAGCAAATGAAGTTTTCAGTAGATATAAAACGATTCAGGGATTTTCACATATTGATAAAGAACTCCCTGATTTACAAGTTGCAATAGATGATCTATTAAAACTTGTTGATAAAAGATTAAATACAACATTCGAAGAATTAGTCTCCTCAGTAAATTCTTCACAAGAGGCTGTAGCATTTTTCTTAGCATTACTTGAAGCTGTCCGATGGGGCTTTATTAAAGCTGAGCAAACAAATGTTAATAAAGAGATTATTATTGAGAAAAACTATGAATAGCAAAAAAGTTATATCTGCAGTACTACTTGTAAGTGATGGACCGGTAGAACACGAATATTTTGAAAAACTACTAACAATAAATAATTCAGAACTTATAAACTTAATTGATGAAATTAATGCCAACTTTGAAAATACAGACATTGGTTTTTATATAAAATATAATGATTTTAAATCTGACATTGTTACAAAATCAGAAATTTCAGAGCTACTTGGTGATGTAAAACCTCCAGCAATTTTGAGAGGTCTTTCCACGCCAGCACTAGAGACTCTTGCAATAATTGCTTACGAACAGCCAGTTACAAAAATGAAAATTTCAGAAATTAGAGGGGTTGAATCTGAGTCCTCCATTAAAACGTTAGAATCAAGGGGTCTTATAGAAAAAGGTGGCGAACTCGACGTTCCTGGTAATCCAATTCTTTATACAACTACAGAATTGTTCTTACAAAAACTTGATTTATCTTCAATAAGTAATTTACCGACCATCGGTGAGTATTTTAATAAAGCAGAAGAAGAATAAATTATTGAGAATTAATCGGTTTCTTGCATTGAATCTAAATGTTTCACGTAGAGATAGTGATATTCTCGTAGAGAATAAATCAATTAAGATAAACGGAGTTATCGCTAATCATGGTGACCTTGTAGATGATGACGATATAGTCATGCATAAGAATCAAGTTATCCAAGCCATAAAAGAACATGAATATTTTCTTTTCTATAAGCCCTATGGATATGTTTCATCTCACAAAAGACAAGGGGAGTCCAAAATTATCTACGACTTGATCCACAATAAATCATTAAAATTTGGTGGTCGTCTGGATAAGGACTCAGAAGGCTTAATGCTACTGAGCACAGATGGCGTATGGCTAAATAAATACTCACATCCAAAAAGTAATATTTCTAAAAAATACATTGTCGTTACAAGTAAAGAAATTAATTTTGAAACTTTTAGAAAATCTATAAAAGATAATGACGAACAACTTAAAATCCATAAACTAACTGAGATTAAAAAATTAACTTATGAAATAGTTCTTAAAACTGGTAAAAATCGTGAAATACGAAGGATTTTTGATGTTAACAATATTCCAATTAAAAACCTTAAAAGGATTCAAGTTGACAAATTTAAAATTGGCAAAATGAAAATTGGTCAGTTAAAAAAAATTAAATTAACATAGTTAAGTATGAATTATATCGTAACTATTGATGGACCTTCAGGTGTTGGTAAAACATCATTAGGAAGTCTTTTGGCACAAGAATATAATTCTAATTTTTTTTCAAGCGGAAAACTATACAGAATTATTGCTAAGTACTTCATTGAACACTCAACTTCTGATACCAGTAGTTTACAAATAGAAATCAATGAAGAATTACAAATTACTTTGAATAGTTACTCTTATGCTGATTCTGATTTGTATATTAAAAATATCAATTCTAAAAGTTCTGAAATTGCAAAAATAAAAGAAGTTAGACAAATTGTTTCAGAATCACTAATTAATTTATCTAAAAAACTATCAAATGGTTTAATTATTGAAGGTAGGGATATGGGATCTATAGTCTTTCCCAATGCTGATTTAAAAATCTATCTTGATGCAGATATTGAAGTAAGGTCAAAAAGAAGATTAAAGCAATCTAACGATTCTGAGACAAAAGAGGATTTGCTGAAAAGGGATGATAATGATAAAAATAGATCAGAATCACCCTTAATAATTCCTGATGATGCACTTTATATTGATAATTCAGATATAAATATGGATGAAGTTCTTGATTTGGTTAAAGAGAAGTTAAAGCTTCTGTAGCAGACCATTGCTTATCTTTATTAACACTTCTCACAGGCTCCACTTTGTTTTCAGGAAATAATTCCAGTAAAAAATTACTTACTGTTGTAATATTTGACCTCAGCTCTTTAGGAAGCGGAAAATATTCTGTCTCATTCGTATTTTCAAAATATATTGTTTCGTTTGGTTGAAGTTTATTGATAATTTCTTGCACTATATGATCAGGGGCGGAAGCTCCAGCTGTCACAGCAACATTTTTATCTTTTAAGTCTAAATTTTCTATCT
>CAXBVE010000002.1:0-83453 GCA_963979435.1 uncultured Candidatus Actinomarinales bacterium
ACTTATTCTTATGAGTCATCTTTTAGCAACTCAACACTCAACGAATCAGAAACTTATAGAGTCATAATAAATGAAAATAACTCCATCAATTTAAAATCCTTTCCAGGAACTGGTTACAAAGTGGATATTCTCAACAAACCCGGATCTTCTGGTTACCCTGAGGCGATAGAATCTCTAGTTGGGACACCCCATGTACTAGTTTTGAGGGCTGTAGAGACAAGCCCACTATTACAAGTAAAAGGTTGGGATTTACAATTAGGTGATGAATCCAAATGGGAATTAGACATTTTCGCAGTTGATTCACAGTACAGTCTTGATAATTTAGAACTTGATAATGCAAGTTTATCTGGGACAGGTGAAATCTACCTAGGTAAGAATCTTAAATTACAAAAATTAGTACTGAATGGAGTTTATGAAATCACTGTATCGAAAAATTTACCTATCGTGATATCTGGAAATGCGGAAACCCCTAGTTCGTGGATAAATGCTACTATTGGAACACTCAATCAAGTAAACGAATCATACAGATTATTAGTTGAAATTATCGATGGTTCCGAAGTAATATTTAATGATGAATGAAAGCAGTCGATGATTGAACAGTTAGGAAATGGTCTTTTACTAGGCTTAATAGTTGCAATTGCTTCTGTGTCACTGTCACTTCTTTATGGCGTCACAAGAATTGTAAATTTTGCTCATGGAGAAATAATTGCACTGGGAGCTGTATTAACATTATTCTTCTCTTCATCCCCAGAATCAAGTTTTCTATACTTAGACCGGTTTAGTCCTTTGGGTAGTAGCTTCATAGTTTCATCAATTGCGAGTATCTTACTGTGCGGAGTATTTGGTGCGCTGTTGGAGTTGTGTTTATTTAGACCTTTAAGAAAGAATAACTATGGAAATGTTGCAGTTTTAGTGATTACTATTGGTCTTTCAATATTCTTGAGACATATATTTTTATTGTTTGCCTCTGCTAAGCCTGCATCGTATGCACTTGATCTTCAAAAACGAGAAGACTACTTTGGAATTCAACTCACTCCCAGGAATGTTCAAGTTCTAATTATTGGAAGTGTTGTTATGATTTTAGTTGGTTTATTTTTAACCTATACCAAAACTGGTAGAGCTATGAGAGCAGTAAGAGATTCTTCAGAGTTAGCAAGCGTATCTGGAATAAACTCAGATTATATAATCACATTGACTTGGATTTTTTCAAGTATGCTTGCAGGGTTTACTGGGATTATCCAAGGCGTCATTAATAATGTTCGTTGGAATATGGGTTTTCTAATTCTGCTTCTAATATTTGCAGGTTCAATTCTTGGTGGAATTGGAACTTCTTTTGGAGCAATGTTTGGTGGTTTTATAATAGGTATGCTTGTTCAATTAAGTGTTGGACTAAGTTTTATGGATGGGCACACTGAAGCTAAAAATGCTATTGCGCTTGCCCTTATGATCCTCATCTTGCTTATCAGGCCGCAGGGAATATTTGGAAGTAAAGAAAGAATCTCATGAAGGACTATAAAAGATATATCATCGCCGTAGGTTTATTGACAGTATCGTTTCTCTACATTTTTACATCTAACGAAACAGGTGTTGCACGCATCTTTGTAAACTTATTAACCTTTGCAGGCATTTATGGTCTTGCTGCAATAGGTATTAACGTACATTTTGGATGGACTGGTTTATTGAACTTTGGACATGCAGCATTTATGGGTATAGGCGCATACACAACTATTTTACTAATACCACATGCTTTAGGTAGAGAAGGAGTTGTCATTGAGACTGGACTTCCACTGCCTTTAGCTGTAATAATTGGTATGTTAGCTGCTGCATTACTAGGTCTCATATTAGGACTGCCAACACTTCGGTTAAGAGGAGATTATCTAGCAATTGTTACAATTGCAGCTGCAGAAATATTCAGATTGTTAATTAGAGATTTCGAGGATATAACAGGAGGTGTATACGGTGTAATCCAGTTTTCAGGGGCTCTTCAAAGCTTAAGACCCAATTTTATTACCAACTTGGCTACAAGTATTGAAGTATCTTCTTCACAGTTGTGGGTGGGGGTTATTACGTGGATATTAATAATTTTCACTTTACTGTTTTTAAATAGACTACAGAAATCACCTTGGGGTAGAGCATTAAGAGCAGTAAGAGAAGATGAAGACGCTGTAAGGGCTCTTGGTAAGAATGCTGTATGGCTCAAATTACAAAGTTTTATGTTGGGGGCATCAATAGGGGGTTTATCTGGAATTCTTCTCGCTTTCAACTACGGAACATTACAGGTATCCACCTTTGTTCCAGTTTTAACCTTTTACCTCTGGGCTGCTTTGATTCTGGGTGGAGTCGGAAGTTTAGCTGGACCTGCACTAGGTGCTGTTATTTTCTGGGTTATAATTTCAGGTACAGATAGTCTTGCAGAAATATTTTTTGAAAATGCGAATGGACAACAACTTGCAGGCGTTCGATTTGTCTTTGTTGGCTTGTTGATAATGTTTACAATGATTTTTACACCTAGTGGTATATTGGGCAAAAAAGAGGAGCTTCTTCTTGATATCAAATAAACTTTTATCAGTAAGCTCCCTAAAGAAAAGCTTTGGAGGCTTACAAGCAGTAAATGTAGATTCCTTAGAGTTTTCAGAAAATGAAATAACTAGTTTGATTGGCCCAAATGGAGCTGGAAAAACAACTTTTTTTGATTTGTTAACAAAATTCCAAAATCCTGACCAAGGCAATATTTTCTTTGAAGGTGAAAATGTCACGTCTTTTCAGTCTTATAAATTAGCCAGATTAGGTATGACTAGAACATTTCAACTTACCAGGGTTTTTGAAAAGATGTCTGTATTGGAAAACATGCAGTTTTCTGGTAGCAGCGTTAAAAATGAATCAATTTCAAGATCATTAATAAAGGGTAAATCATTAAATAATTTTGAAAAAGAACTTGAAATTGAAGTGGATAGAATTCTGGAGTTACTAAATCTATCACACATGAAATATTCTTATGCTAGAGAATTGTCAGGAGGACAAAAAAAATTACTTGAACTTGGAAGAGCATTAATTAGAAAGCCAAAACTATTACTTCTGGATGAGCCACTGGCAGGTGTAAACCCTAAGCTTGCTGAAGAGATATTAGATATCATAAAAAACCTGAGTATTGAGGGAATCAATATCATCATGGTTGAACACAATATTAATGCCGTTATGAAAATTTCGGAAAGAGTAGTTGTGATGGCAGAAGGTAAAATTATTGCAGACGGTGAGCCTGAAGTTATTAGAAATAATGAAAATGTTATTGAAGCATACCTGGGTAAAGTTAATGAATAAAGCAATAATTGAAGTAAACGGATTAGCCGCTGGCTATGTTAAGGGTTTAAATATTCTTCAGGGAATAGACTTAGTAATAAAAGAGAATGAAATAATCTCAATAATTGGTCCAAATGGTGCAGGGAAGTCCACCTTATTGAAGGCTATTATGGGCCTGATTCCAATATCAGGTGGGAGACTATATATTAATGGTAATGAACTTACTAATTTTAAAAGTCATGAGTTAATTAAAAAAGGGATTGGTTATGTTCCCCAAGTTGCAAATGTTTTTCCAAGCCTTACGATTGAGGAAAATTTAGAAATAGGTCTTTGGACAAAAACAAAAAATTCTAAAGAAGGTAAAAAAGAAATCTTTGAAATGTTCCCAATTTTGTTTGAAAAAAAACGAGAGAAAGCTGGTAACTTATCAGGTGGTCAAAGGCAGTTATTAGCGCTTGGTAGAGCTCTAATAACTAAACCAGATGTGCTATTACTTGACGAACCTTCAGCTGGCCTATCGCCAATAGCTATTGATGAGGTTTTTAAATCTATAAGTGAAATCAACAATAAAGGTGTATCTATTCTTTTAGTAGAGCAGAATGCAAAAAGAGCTCTTAGCTTTTGTGATAGAGGATATGTTTTAGACCAAGGAAAAAATTCCTACACTGGCACTGGCAGAGATTTATTGGATGATCACAACGTAATTGATTTGTATTTAGGAAAGCTATAAAAAAAAGGCCCGAAATTAATCGGGCCTTTTAAATTTAATAAGTTATGAATTAAGATCCAAAATCTATTGATTTAAGAACTTCTTCTTCATCACCTGTAGTGATCGCCCATACATCGTATGTACTTGCTGTTGGATCACCTTGTTCATCAAGATTTATATCTCCAGATGCACCTTTGTAGTCTACATTTTCTCCTGCAGCTACTAAAGCCCAACATTCGACACCGATACATGCAGTACCGTTACCTGATGCTTCAACTAATCCTGACGCAATGTCAGCACCTGTTACTCCATTAGCAGCAGCAGATATTGCCATTATCATAATGGCATCATAAGCTTGAGCTGAATATGGAGCTGGAGCTTCACCAAATTTTTCCTGGTAAGCAGCTGTGAATGCATCTAATGCAACACCAGCTGTTGATCCTGGAGCGGTTCCTTTGAAACCATCCAAGGCGTTACCAAGTCCACATTCTGAACTGAGGTTTGCACCTCTTACACCATCTGTGAAGTACCAAGGTGTGCTTAGGTAATCTTGCTCGAAAGCTGATTTAAGAACACCACAACCAGTTTCTGGAAACAATATTCCGACAATTGAGTCAGAACCATTTTTACCAGCTTGGGTTACTTCAGATGCAAATTCTGTTGCTTCTTGTGAGTGATAAACAATAGTGTCTACACTTCCACCAAGTGCTTCAAAAGAGGAAGCAGTAGCTTCTGCTAAACCTCTACCGTATGAATCTGCTCTTGAAATAATTGAAACGGAAGTATGTCCATCATCAATTAAAACTTGAGCCAATACAGCACCTTGCAATAAATCTGAAGGAGCGGTTCTTGCATAAAATCCACCATTCTTTATTTTTGTAAATTGTGGGGATGTGTTTGAAGGGGATACCATAACGACTTCTGCTGCAATAGCAGTATCGATAATTGCTAGTGATATACCACTAGCTGCAGCACCCATAACTCCTTGTGCACCATCTGCAATAAGAGAGTTCAAACTTGCTAAAGCTACGTCTGGAGCTGTTCCAGAGTCACCTTGTACCCAGACAATAGGTTGTCCGTTTACACCACCGGCTGCATTAATTTGCTCTACAGCAAGAATCGCACCTGATTCAATACCAGGTCCCAAGAATGCTAAATCACCTGTTAATGGCATTAATGTACCAAGAACTAATGGGTCAGCTACAGGAGCAGCGACAGTGGTTGCAGGTGCTTCGGTAGTTGCAGGAGCTTCAGTTGCTACTGGCTCTTCAACTACTTCATCAGCTGTTCCACAAGCTGCGGCGAAAATTGCAAGTACTGCGATTAATGCAATAAGTTTGCGATTTTTCATATTTTTTAATTTCCTTTCAGTCACTGAAAATAAAAATTCCTACATAATTTGTAGGAATGTATAACAACAATAGCGTGTTTTTACTACTCTACAAATAGCATATTTAAATAATTTATACATAACATGACTGAAATACTTGAAAACATATTAAACACACTAAACAATCAAGAATATGTTGATATTTTGTTGTATTTATTCATTTTTTACTTTCTATATTTTGGTTGGAAAAATGGCTCAATTATGGTTATTTTTTATATTTCAGCCTTATTACTTGCTATTTTTTCAAGTTTTAGATACTCAGAACAAGTAGGAACTTATATAAGTAATTGGCTTAACTCTGGAAGGCAATTATCTGAATTGTTTGCCGGTGTAATCATTTTTATCGGAGTAATCACTATTTCATCGTTAATTCAGAATATTATTCTTTCTATCAAAGGAAAAAACGATACAGGAAGCAAGCTATTAGGCTCCGTACTTTCTTTGCTGTTAAGTAACCTCATGCTGACTTTTGCTTTCACCATTGTTTCTTTAATTAATACAACTCCGCTTATAGAGGATTACCTTGAAAGATCAGAGTTAGTGTCATTTTATACAGATGCTGATGGAACACCCCAACAAGCACTTGAAGTAGTCATAGGCAATGATTTGTTAAAAGTCGTATCAAGAATTAAGGATTTAACTGGTCAATCATCAGTTGTAGTAGATGAGTTTGGATGTTTGGAGATACCGAAAGTTTCAAAACCAAAACTTCTTGCTAAAAATGGTGAATCAAGGGAGATGTTTGAAATCATCAACATTGAAAGGATTAATGAGAATGTTGACCCAGTTGAATTTTCTCAAAGACTTTCAGACATAGCTAACGAGTATGCCTTCTTGATGTATGAAGAAGGATTTTGGTGTCATAAAAATCCTCTCAATGGACAACAAGTCGGAGACAGGCTCAGTGAGGTAGGTCTTCCCTACAAAACTGTTGCAGAAAATCTAGCTATTTCATCAACCCTAGTTTCTGGTCATGAAAGTTTAATGAGCTCCGAAACACACAAAAATACAATATTAGATCGTGAATTTAAAAGAGTAGGTGTGGGAATAGTTTCCGGTCCACTCGGTCTAATTATCGTGCAAATATTTCAATGAGTTATTCACCAGTACCTTTAATTAATGGATTAATAGCTGATACGCAAGAATATTTAATCTCACTAGATATTAAAATCGCAAAAAAAGAAATAGACTTATTACAGAAAACGTTATCAAGTGAATTAACTAAAAAAATACGTCTCCAAACGAATACACCTACCCAAATAGTAAATACTTTTTTGTTAGAAAATTATGACTTGTCTAACAAACTTACTCCAAGAAGTTTTTCTGAGGAAACTTTTTTTCTAATAATGCAATGGGGAGTTCATAAGGCTTCTAAGGTTTCTTAAAAAGTGAATAAAGTCAAAAAAGATATATGGAATAATTCCTATCCAATTTTTATCTGGTTAGTAACAGAACCTATTGTCGGACTAGTAGACTCTAAAATTGCAGGTCTTTTGGGAGAGCGTTCACTATCCGGAGTGGGTATTGGGGAAACAATTTACTTTGTCTTAGTTTGGGTGTTTGTTTTTTTGGCCTATGGCACTACCCCCCTAGTAGCTAAATTAAATACTCAGCAAAAATTTAGAAGCCTTGCATATTTTGTTAATTATGGAAGAAATATGTCCCTTTTGCTAGGTGTATTAGGAACATTGCTTATATTTATTTTTTCAGAATACCTAATAGGATCTTTTGACCCATCTTTAGAGGTTGGAGAAGAAGCAAGAATCTATCTATGGATTAGAAGTATTGGGATTACTTTTTACCTAGTAAATATGCATTCAACTGCTGTTTTGAGAGGCTTAAGGTATCCTAAAATAACTTTACAAAGTGCTCTTCTTGTTTCTACACTTAACATCTTTTTTAGCTATTGTTTTGCAATCATACTTGATTATGGAATTCTAGGAATTGGCTTAGCGAGTACCCTCTCTTTTCTTATCATTTCTATCTACTCATCATCAGTACAAAGAAGTAAGTTACGATTATTAACCCAATCAAATGAAAATGTTGATAAAAATTATTTAAGAAAAAAATTCTTTTCTATTGGATTTCAAATTCTTCTAAGGTCCATGTTTTTAACTGGATTCATGACAGTATTAAGAAACCAAGCTTCATTGTTGTCCATGAAGGACATTGCAATTCAACATGTTTTATTGCAACTCTGGTCATTTGGTTATGTAGCAATTGATTCAATAGCAATAGCATCCCAAACTCTAATATCAGAACACATATCAAAAGGAATCAAATACTATAAATCTGAATTGTATTCAAACTTAATACAGTTAACTGCAATCATTTCTATATTTCTCTTAACAACAAGCTATTTGTTTTTAGATAAATTAATAATCTTTTTTGCTGGAGAATCTTTTTCTCAACTTAGTAATACTCAATTGAGACTCTTATTTTCTATAAGCTTATTATTTGGAAGCTTTGCTTTCCTTTGGGACGGAGTGCTACTGGGTCTAGATAAAGTTTATGAATTTGCAGTTATAACTGTTTGGTCTTCAGTTATAGGGATCGTATTGGCCATCTACCTAATACAAAGAGATCCATCAATAATCTCCCTCTGGATTGCTTTAGTGGTATCACTAGTTGTGAGAAGTTTTTTAGGTTTTAAATATCAACGCACTGAATAGACTATTTTACCGCTTTTAATACAGGTCTATCAAGGTAATAACTTAGAATTTGTAGTTCTTGTGAAAGATCAACAGATCTAATCTGTACATCTGGAGTATTTTTTAGCAATACAGGTGCAAAATTTAATATGGATCTAACACCACACTCAATTAACTGGTCCGCAACTGATTGAGCATATTCACCAGGAGTGGCGATTATTCCAATTGCTACACTGTACTTATCGCAAACCTCTTTTAATTCAGAACTAGGCTTAACGACTAAGCCGGCTATTTGCTTATTTATTTTTTTGGGATCATCATCAAAAAGAGCAACTACACCAAATCCTCTTTCTTTAAAGCCTCCATAGTGGGCTAATGCAGAACCAAGGTTACCAACCCCAACTATTACGGCACTCCATCCTTCTACTAAACCAAGCTCAAGTTGAATTTGGTTTCTAAGAGTCGAAATATCATAACCAACACCTCTAGTTCCTAATGTCCCTAAATAGGAAAGATCTCTTCTGACCTGTGCATCATTAACTTTGGCAAGTTCAGCTAAAGTTTTTGATGATATACCTATTTCTGTTGAACCAACTTGTTCAAGACACTGTAAATAAAGAGGAAGCCTCTTTACAGTTGCTGGTGGTATTTTTCTATTTTCTTTCACTAATGCACAATCTAATGAAATAATAAATTTAACCTAAATTATAACTGTATATTTTATTACAGATTGGGAGTATAAATTAACGTTTTATCTCCATTTGAGTTAACTTAATAATATCTAATGAAACAAGAAGAAACATATGACGTAATTATTGTTGGAGCTGGTCCAGCAGGAGCTAATACAGCTATTTCATATAAAAAATTAAATCCTCAATTAAAAATTGGTATTTTTGACAAAGCACTATTTCCCAGAGATAAATCTTGTGGTGATGCCATTGGTCCAGGTGTAATAAATGCTTTAAAGAGATTTGGGAATGAACACATATTAGATGCAGAACCAGAAGTGGTTTCAACAACTTTATTTGGGCCTAAAAACATAGGTATTCAGAACTATATTCCAGAGGTTCAAAATAAAGAAGATTCCGTAGTTTATGTTATTCCAAGATTAGATTTGGACAATAGAATTTTTAACCTTGCAAAATCTTTAGACGTAGATTCTTTCGAGGAGTACAGATATTCTGGATTCACAAGAAATTACGATGAGTCATTAAACGTTAGTTTTAAAAATCCATCGGGAGATAGTGAGACCTTCAAAACAACAATTCTAGTTGGCGCTGATGGAGCTAATTCGAGAGTCAGAAAAGACTTGAATTTAAGCCAAAACACAGACTGGCATAAAGCAATTGCTATTAGAGCGTATATTGATAGTCCTAACTATCTGGAAATTTTTAAAGAAAGATCATTAATGTTTGAGATTAACGTATCTGCATTAAGAGGTTATGCTTGGGCATTTCCGAGTAAGGGTACGTTAATTAATATTGGGATAGGTATGCCTCTAAGTCTTTTTAAGAAAGAGAATAAAAACATTAATGAAATGCTGGATGACTTTGTTCAAACTTTGGAGAGCAGGGGAGTGATAGTTGAAAATATCAGATTAGAAAAAAGCTACATGCTTCCCTTTGCTTCCTCTAGGCCAAAATTAGCTCATGATAAAGTAGCTTTAGTTGGTGATGCAGGGTCAATGATTAATCCAATGAGTGGGGAAGGTATATTTTATGGTATGGAAGCTGGTTTTTTACTTGCTGAAAATACCCATGAATTAATCCAAAACGATAGAGGAGATATCAACAGGGGTATAAAGTCATATGAAAAAAGTTTTAATAAACGCTTTTCGAAACATTATCTGAGCTGCGCGCTTGCCAGGCTAGTACTTCAAAGTCCCTATATGACGCAACGATTATTGTCAGTTGCATCAATTGATCAGCACACAATAGATTTCGTAGTGGAACTATTATTCGATGAAGCAAGACTGACATTAAAAGAAGTTCTTCTTTTAGGTACAAAGTTTTTATCCCCACTTTGGCTTCTAAGAATCTTAAAAACAAGTAATTAAGTATTAGACATTAATCTTGATTTCCTAGTAAAATAAAACTAACTTTGTGAAAACTTTCACAATTAAAGGAGAGACATGGTTGATTGGGCCCCCATCTTAATAATGCTAATAATAGCCGTTGGCTTTGCCCTTGTTTCCTTAGGAGTTAGTTATCTTTTATCTCCAAAAAATCCAACTGCTGAAAAACTAGCACCTTATGAGTGTGGAATTTTCCCTGAAGAAGAACCCTCCCAAAGGTTTCCAGTAAAGTTTTATATGGTGGCAATGTTATATATTGTCTTTGATATTGAAATAATTTTTCTACTTGCTTGGGCTACAAGATTTAATGAGCTTGGATGGTACGGTATTCTCGTTATTGCTATTTTTAGTTTCTTTGTGCTTGAGACACTTTATTACGTATGGAAAAAAGGTGTTCTCGATTGGAATACACCAAGAAGAAAAAGATATTTTGAAAAAACATTATTTGAACCAGAACCTCAAACAGAAAAGGTTGCTTAATGTATTCGCCAGATAATATTTTTACAACAACAATTGATAAAGCGGTTAGATGGTCACGCACTCAGTCAATGTGGCCAGTAACATTTGGCCTTGCATGCTGTGCGATCGAAATGATGGCTGCCGGTTCAGCCAAGTATGATCTTGCTAGGTATGGAATGGAAGTATTCAGAGCCTCTCCTCGCCAAGCTGATTTAATGATTGTTGCAGGAAGAGTTTCACAGAAAATGGCTCCAGTATTGAGACAGGTATATGACCAGATGGCAGAACCAAAATGGGTAATTGCTATGGGGGCATGTTCATCAACAGGTGGAATGTTTAATAATTATGCATTAGTACAAGGAGTTGATCATATTGTACCTGTAGACATTTATGTACCAGGCTGCCCTCCAGGGCCACAATCCTTAATGCACGGAATATTAACTCTTCATGACAAGATTATGGCTGGAGAAATTAACAGATGAACGAAGTGCAACAGATTGAGGTAAATGAATATCACAATCATATTAAGTCCCTACTTGAAGAAGGATACGAAATGATGATGGACCTTACTGCTGTTGATTGGTTTAGAAAAAAAGAACCAAGATTTGAAGTAGTAATTAATCTTTTATCTCTTTCTAAGAACCTTAGAAAGACAATTAAGGTTCAAGTCCCTGATGAAAATCTCACCATCCCCTCAATTACAGATATTTATCCAGGAGCCAATTTTTACGAAAGAGAAGTGTTTGATATGTTTGGGATAATCTTTGAAAATCATCCTCAACTAACCAGAATTTTGATGCCGGATGACTGGATAGGACACCCTCTCAGAAAAGACTACGGATCTGGAAGAATTCCTGTCCAATTTAAAAATGCTCCGAGTGTGGATTAATTATGGTTAAAAATAAAGAAAACTCAGAAGATTTAGACTTTTGGGCAACAAATTCAGAAGAAGGTGGATGGAATATTTCATCTACAGATGAAGGTTCTCAAAAAATGAATGATGAGGAGTCCGAACAACAGATAAAAATCCAGACTGGGTCTGATGTCGTAGATGATTATTTTGTTGAAGAAGAAACCTCTGAAGATGAGAGGATGATTGTTAATATGGGTCCTCAGCATCCTTCAACTCATGGAGTTTTGAGACTTCAAGTTGAACTTGAGGGTGAAGCCGTCAGAAGAGTAAAACCTATCATTGGATATTTACATACTGGCATGGAGAAAACTGGTGAAGAGCTAACTTATCTTCAGGGACCTACCAACACAACTAGAATGGACTATCTCTCACCTTTTTTTAATGAACTAGTCTTTTCACTTACCACTGAGAAGCTTTTAGACATCGAAGTTCCAGCTAGGGCAGAAACAATAAGAATATTAATGACTGAGTTAAATAGAGTATCATCACATCTAGTTGCCCTTGCAACCGGAGGCATGGACATAGGAGCACTTTCTATGATGATATTTGGGTTTAGAGAAAGAGAATTAGTATTAAATTTTTTTGAAAAGACAACAGGACTAAGAATGAATCATAACTACATCCGACCAGGAGGTGTAGCAGCAGACTTACCTGATAATTGGCAAAAAGATGTTAAAGAAATTTTAAAAATTATCCCCGAAAAGCTCAAAGATTACGACGAAATGTTACTTGATAATCCGATATGGCAGGGACGACTCCAAAATGTAGGAATTATAACTCCTGAGGAATGTCTAGCTTATGGCATTACTGGCCCAAGTTTAAGAGCATCTGGTCAGGGATGGGACCTTAGGAAAATGCAGCCTTATTCTGGAATTGAAAAATTTGATTTTGACGTACCTGTTTTACAAGAAAGTGATGTTTTTGCTCGTTGGAGAATTAAAGTACTTGAAATTCTAGAGAGTCTAAAAATTGTAGAGCAAGCAATGGACAATATGCCTAAAGGACCTTATAAAATTCAAGATAAAAAAGTCACACCCCCTCCAAGGAAAAGACTTGATGAATCTATGGAGGCACTGATTCATCATTTTAAAATTTACACTGAGGGATTCAAAGTTCCTGAAGGAGATGCATATGTTGCTGTTGAGTCCCCAAGAGGAGAATTAGGTTGTTATATAGTTTCAGATGGTTCTTCTAAACCATTTCGAATGCACGTAAGGGGCCCATCATTTTGTAACCTACAAGCCCTACCTATTGTTATGGCCGACAGTCCAATAGCAGATGCTGTTGCAGCAATAGCATCTTTAGATCCTGTAATTGGAGATGTTGATAGATGAGCTGGGAAACAGATAGATTAGAAAAAGCTAAACAAATTATTGAAATGTATCCTCAAAAGAGATCTGCTCTAGGACCATTGCTTTATTTAGCCCAAGATAAAGATGGATATATCTCAAATGAATCAATTGTTGAAATTAGCGGACTTATTGGGATAACAGAAGTCCAAGTCCAATCGGTTGCATCTTTTTATTCAATGTACAAACAGGAACCAACAGGTAAATATTTACTCAGTGTTTGTAAATCAATTTCTTGTGAGATAAGTAACTCAACCGATGTAATTAATAGTGTTAAAAATTTTACAGGGCTAAGTAACAATGAAACAGATGATAAAAATTTCTTTACTTATGAGTCTGTTGAATGCATAGGCGCGTGCGGTGGAGCACCTGCAATTCAAGTTAATTATGAGACCATCGAAGGCTTAACACCTGATAAAGCTGTAGATTTGTGCAAGTGGCTTAAAGAAGAAGAACCTGAAATCGTAGTTGCTGATGAGCTCCAAGATAAATTTGGTGGAGTGAAGTCTTTTGACTGGGCTATCGCAGATAACAATGGAGCAACTAGCCCTGTCCCAGGTTTTCAAACCTATGACACATCAAAGGAGAAAAAATGAAAGAAACCCTTCTTCTGACCAAGCATATGAGAGAAAATCCTGAAGACAGCCACTCTCTAAAATCTTATGAAAAAAATGGAGGATATAAATCTGCTAAAAAAGTACTTAAGTCTGGCACCCCTGAAGAAGTACTCCAAGAGATAAAAGATTCTAACATTAGAGGTAGAGGAGGAGCTGGTTTTCCTACAGGAGTCAAATGGGGCTTTTTAGCTGAAGATGAAGAAAGATACCTTGTTATAAACGGTGATGAATCTGAGCCAGGAACTTTTAAAGATAGAATTCTTCTTGAAAGAGATCCACATCAACTAATTGAAGGAATGATAATCACATGTTTTGCCGCAAATATTTCAAAGGCTTTCATATATATAAGAGGTGAATACGCAAAGCCGGCAAGAAGAGTTCAAAGTGCTATTGAGCAAGCTTATGAAAAGGGATATTTGGGAAAGAAAATATTTGGATCTTCTATGAATTTAGATATTGTGGTACACCTTGGTGCAGGAGCCTATATATGTGGAGAGGAAACTGCTTTACTAAACTCACTAGAAGGTAGAAGAGGTGAGCCCAGATTAAAACCACCATTTTTTCCAGCAGTAAAAGGCCTATATAACAAACCAACGCTTGTAAATAATGTTGAGACTATCTCTTCTGTTCCATGGATAATGAGTAACTCTGGAAAAGATTATTCAAGCTTAGGAGTTGAAGGTTCAACAGGGACAAGAATTTTCAGTCTTTCTGGACACATAAACAATCCTGGAAACTACGAAATAGAGATGGGGTCTTCATTTGGAGAGTTCGTAGACACTTTAGGCAAAGGTGTTAAAAATAAAGCCATTAAAGCATACATTCCTGGTGGAGCCTCAGCTCCATGGTTACGTGGAGATCAACTTGATGTCAAAATGACAATTGATGACGTTGCAAACGAGGGGTCCATGCTTGGTTCTGGAGCAGTTGTAATGATGGATGAAGATACAAATTTAGTTTTAGCAGCAAAAAGCTTAGTAAGCTTTTTTGCGCATGAGTCTTGTGGACAATGCACTCCATGCAGAGAGGGAACTACTTGGCTTGAAAATATACTTGAAAGAGTTGCTTCCGGCAGGGGACGACTTTCAGACATAGATCTACTACTTGATGTCTGTGATAATATTTCACCAGGACTCACCTGGCCACCAAAGATGACAACTATATGTCCACTTGGACCTTCTGCTACTGCATCGATCGTTTCTTTAATGAAAGACTTTAGATCTGAAGTTGAAGTTTTACTACCAAAGAAAGTAGTTATAGGTTGAACGAAAAAGTAACTTTTACCGTTGATGGAAAACAGCTTGAAGGAAAACAGGGCCAACTTCTAATTGAGGCATGTGAGGATTCTGGTATTCATATACCAAGGTTTTGTTGGCATAAAAGATTAGATCCAGTCGGTATGTGTCGAATGTGTCTTGTTGAAATTGATACACCTAGAGGAAAAACATTAGTACCTTCTTGTACAACACAGGTAAGTGAAGAATTAAGTGTTGAGACAGAGTCTGATACTGTTAAAAAAGCTCAAGAAGGTGTTCTAGAGTTTTTACTCATCAACCACCCCCTAGACTGTCCTATCTGTGATAAAGCAGGAGAATGTCCCCTTCAAGATCAGACAATGGCTTATGGACCAGGAGAATCAAGATTTATTGAGGAAAAAAGACATTTTGAGAAACCAATTCCTATTTCAGATATCGTTTTACTTGACAGAGAGAGGTGTATTTTATGTGCCAGATGTACTAGGTTTTCTGATGAAATATCTGGAGATCCCTTAATTGAATTCATCCAAAGGGGAAATAAAACACAAGTTAATACTTTTCCTGACGAACCCTTTAAATCTTACTTTTCAGGAAATACTGTTCAAATTTGTCCAGTTGGCGCACTAACAGCAACTAGTTATAGATTTAAAGCAAGGCCATGGGATTTAAAAAAAGTGTCTTCAACATGTAATTGTTGTTCGTTAGGGTGTTCCGTTGAGCTAAATGTGTCTCAAAATAAAATGTTAAGAATACTTGGTGAAGATAATGAATTTACAAATCAAGGATGGCTTTCAGATAAAGGAAGATATAATTTTGAATATTTGCACTCAGAAAATAGATTATTAAATATTCAGTCAAGAGAAAATGAAGACTTTCAGACTATCAATATCTCAGATGCAATTGAAAAAATCAAAAATAAGATTAAAGACTTAGACAACCCGGACATAAAGTTTATCGTTGGAGCGAACAGCACAAATGAAGAATATTTTGCAATCAACAAATTTGCCAATTCCCTAAATAGAAATGAATTTTTAAGTAAGGACAAATCTAATGTCTACTTTGCAGATGATCATATTTATAACGGTTATTTTAGTGATGAATATACAAATGCTACTTTCGAAGATCTAGATACTTCTGATGCAATCGTTGTGTGGGCAGAGGATATTAAAGATAACCTACCAGTACTATTTCTTAGAATCAAAAAAGCAGTTAAAAATGGAGTTAAGCTCGTTGTCTTCGGACACACGAATACAGCTTTAGAGAGTCTTGCAGACCACTATTTTGGTGCTGAAATTGTTTCCAATAATTTTGAATTAAAAACAAGTCTAAGCAACATTCAAGAACTGAAAGATATTATCGATAGTAAAAAAGTAACTACAATTGTTGGAAAATCTACTCCTTTACAGAAAAAAGATTCACTAGATACTCTTATAAATCATTTACAAAAGGTCTCTGACCTGAAGATATTTAACTGTTTTAGTAGAGCGAATACTTTTGGAGCAATACAACACATTGACCAGATTAAGGGATTAAATGATTTCTGCACTGAATATGAGGATTCAAATAAAAATATTGTGTTTACTATAGGTGCAAACCCAGTTAACTCATCATTTTTTGGATCCAAAATAAAAGATATTCTCGAAGATACAGAATATGTTGTTTCACTTGATATTTTTAAAAATGAAACAACAGAATTAGCTGATTTGATATTACCAACAACTGCTTTTGGTGAAAAAGAGGGGACGATAACAAATATGGAAATGAGGGTTATGAAGCAAAATAAAATCCTTCCAGACCCTGGCTCAACTCTTTCTGAATGGGAATATTTAATAATGATTGCTCAATCACTTGGAAAAGATATTAACTATGACAGTGTAAACCAGCTAAACAGTGAGCTAGCGAATCAGTTTACAATGACAGAAGCATTACCCACATTTGATAACCTTAACAAACCATCAAATCTCTTTGGAATACTAAATCAAAAAGAAATTAATTTAAATATCAAGGATGTAGATCAAGATAGTCCATCTCTTTTGATGGTAAAAAGACTCTATGGAGATTCAAGTACTCAAATTAATTCACCATCTATTTCAATGTTAGGTTCTGAAAGGTTTATTGAGTTGAGTGAATCTACTTTAGACAAATATGGAATAAAGTCAAATGTTGCTACTTTAACTCAAGGCTCATCCTCCATTTTTGTGAATATAAAATTGAATAATCTTTTGCCAGACAATCTTGTTTTAGCGCCGATTAACAGAAGAGGATTTGAAAAATTAGACTCTACTAAAGATTTTGATCTCAAAGAGACAAAAAATATGAAGGATTTAAGTGTCAACTGATTTAATAATTGGAGTAACAAAAGCAGCTTTGATCTTAGGGCTATTATTAACCAACACAATTTTACTTATATGGCTCGAAAGAAAGTTAGTAGCTGGTATGCAATCCCGTGTTGGACCAGATAGGGCAGGACCTTTTGGAATCTTGCAAACAGTTGCTGATGCAGTAAAACTACTTCTAAAAGAGCAAATACTTCCCTTAAAAGCTGACAGAGCAATGTATTTATTAGCTCCTATCCTTGCATTGGTACCATCATTTTTAATATTTATGATTATCCCTCTTGGGCCAAGCATCGATTTAGTTATACAGGGAGAAGCCGTAAATGTAGATTTGGTTGGAGCAAATATTAACGTAGGAGTCTTATTCTTCTTAGCTCTATCATCAATAGCCGTATATAGTGTTGTTCTTGCCGGTTGGTCTTCAGGATCGAAATACCCATTACTTGGTGGAGTCAGAGCTTCTGCACAGATGATCTCTTATGAAGCCGCTATGGGGTTAGCCTTAGTTCCAGTAATACTTTATTCAGGATCTATGTCAATGACTGATATAGTTCAAAGTCAATCAGGATTTCTATCAAGCCCTATTCCTATACTAGATTCAATTGTTGGCTTTATTCCTAAGTGGAATATATTTCCACAGTTTGTAGCATTTGCAATATTTTTTATAGCATCTGTTGCAGAGGTAAATAGAGCTCCATTTGACTTAGTTGAAGCCGAACAAGAGTTGGTAGGAGGATTTCACACCGAGTATTCCGGATTTCGCTTTGCAATGTTTTTTCTTGCCGAATATATAAACATGTTTAACATGTGTGCAATAACAGCTACATTCTTTTTAGGCGGATGGCTAGGCCCAACTTTTTCAGGATTCTTACCACCATTCATTTCAGCATTTATGCCAGCCGTTTGGCTCGGGGTTAAAACTTTTTCTTTGTTATTTATATATGTTTGGATAAGAGCAACCCTACCTAGATTGAGATATGATCAATTGATGGAACTAGGCTGGAAAAGACTAATTCCGATTTCACTAGTATGGCTATTATTATCTTCAATTGTTTTAGGAGTTAGAGAGTTTGGCTTACCATGGAGTTAAAAGATGAGTAGTGGATACGACTTACTAAAAGGATTAAAAGTAACATTTAAAGAGTTATTTAAAAAATCTGTAACTGATAAATACCCGAAAGAGTTTAGAGACAAACCCCAACGTTTTCATGGAAGACATGTTCTTAACAAATATGAAGATGGTATGGAAAAGTGTATTGGTTGTGAACTTTGTGCTGGAGCATGCCCTGCACAATGTATATATGTAAGGGGTGAGGATAATCCTGAGGAAAACCCAGTAAGTCCAGGGGAGAGATATGGCTTCATATATGAAATAAATATGTTGAGGTGTATATATTGTGGTCTTTGTGTAGAGGCTTGCCCTACAGAGGCAATAACAATGACTTCACTTTTTGAAATGAGCGTTGCAAATCGATCTGAGGCAGTATTTGATAAATCTGTATTGCTTGTTAAAGACGATGGTTCAGCCAATACTCACGAAGAACAAACAAATTTAACTAACCCAGAAGAGTTAACAAAAATTGATGGTTGGATGAGAGCAACAGCTCCTAATGGTAATCCAGATTTTGAAAATGTTATTGGATGGACTAATTCCCTGGGCTATGGGGAAAGAGAACCAGAAAAAGGCCAAACAATGGAAGAAGAGTAAAAAAAGTGTTAGAACTACTACTTTTTGCAGTACCAGCAGGTCTAGTAATTCTAGGAGCTTTAATAGTTATATTTGCTAAAAATCCTGTTCACAATTCAATGGGTTTAGTCTTAACACTCGCATCACTTGCAATAATTTATATCACTCTGAATGCAACCTTTGTGGCTATGGTCCAAATGCTAGTTTACGCCGGGGCTGTAATGACTTTATTTTTATTTGTGATAATGATGATTGGTGTTGATAAGCCTGAACAAACAAGAGAAGAAATTAAAGGTCAAACCCTTCTGGTATCAGGAACCCTTTTTATTTTGATTGGTTTAGTTTCATTTATTGTTGTAAATTCTGGTTTTAAGTGGGATCTCTACTTTCCTGCAGTTGAGTATAGCCTAGAGGGTACACCGGATTTAATTGCTGCAAGTCTATTTACTGAATGGGTTCTCCCATTTGAGATAATTTCATTATTACTTATCGTTGCTACAGCTGCAGCTATTGCCTTAGCTTATGATACAAAAGTAAGGAAACCAAAATGATAGAGGTTTCAACGGACTGGTATTTAACATTAGCCGCTATCTTATTTTCAATCGGCTTCCTGGGGATGATGATTAGAAAAAATGCATTGATTATGTTTATGTGTATAGAGCTTATGCTTAATTCTGTAAATTTAACATTCATAACTGCATCAAAACATTTTGGAACAATAGAAGGACAAATCTCCGTATTTTTTGTTCTAGTGGTGGCTGCTGCTGAAGTAGTTGTAGGTTTGGCCATAATAGTTTCAATATTTAAAAAACAATCTTCAGCATCTGTAGATTTACTAAGAACTTCCAGAGGTTAGTTAGTGGAAAATTTACTTTTAGTAATTATATTTTTACCATTGTTAACAGCCCTTGGGATTAAGATTATTTCAAATTTAGTAAATGAACTTTTACTAAATTTTTTAACAATTAACTCAGCACTTCTGTCTTTTGCAACAGCATGCGGAATGTTTGGTCTACTTCTTACAGATAAGTTTAAGCCTATTCACTTAGAATTATTTACATGGATTCCAAGCCCAGAAATATTATTTGAATTTACTTTGGACGGTCTTTCTGGAATCATGATGCTTCTTGTAACAGGGCTATCAGTTGTTATTCAAATCTTTTCAACATCGTACATGAGTAAAGATGAGAATTACTCCAAATATTTTATATATTTTAATGTATTTGTATTTTCTATGTTGCTATTGGTTATGTCGGGAAATTTTTTAGTGATGTTTTTTGGCTGGGAGTTAGTTGGACTGAGTTCCTATCTCTTGATATCATTCTGGTCAAAAAAACAGTCAGCTGCAAAAGCTGGAAACAAAGCCTTCATTCTCAATCGTATAGGAGATTTTGGGTTCCTAGTTGGATTAATGCTGACGTTGAACACCTTTGGAACGTTCAATTACGAAAAAGTTTTTTCTGAAGTCTTAAATGGGAATCGTGAAAGTTTAAGCATTATTGTAATTTGTTTTATTATTGGAGCATTTGGTAAGTCTGCACAGTTTCCACTTTTTAGTTGGTTACCAGATGCAATGGAAGGACCCACACCGGCTAGTGCTTTAATACACGCAGCGACAATGGTTACGGCAGGTGTCTTCATGCTTGTAAGAATCTCACCAATATTACAGTTTTCGGAAACGGGAAAACTTATCATCATTACAGCAGGACTGTTGACTGCTTTGATCGCAGCTTTTTCTGCAATTAATCAAGATGATATAAAAAAGGTCTTGGCTTACTCCACAATTTCTCAATTAGGGTTCATGTTTATTGCTATAGGTTCAGGTGCATATGTTGCAGCAATTTTCCATTTGGTAACTCACGCATTTTTTAAAGCTCTCCTATTCCTAGGGGCAGGTGCTGTAATTCACGAGATGCATCACGAGCAAAATATTCATAAAATGGGGAACCTCAAAACAAAAATGCCTATTACCGCTGCAATGATGGGTATAGGTACATTAGCAATATCAGGAATCCCTCCACTTGCAGGTTTTTGGTCAAAAGACGAAATACTCGCTTCTACTTTTGCAAATGGTGGCTTCTATTACGGGTATTGGGCTCTCTCATTATTGGCTGCTTTTATGACAGCTTTCTATATGGGAAGACACTGGTTATTAATATTTCACAAAGAAACTGGAAATGACATCAGTCAAGTTCACGAGGCACCAAAAGCGATGGTAAGGCCCCTTATTGTATTGGGCATATTTTCATTCTTTATTGGATTTATTAATACTCCTTTTTTCCACGGATTAGAAAAAGTCCTAGAGGAAACACTACATTATGTAGACATAACACATCTTCCTGAGGGGATTACATTGATTATCCTCGCTGTAGTTTCGATAGGTGCTGGATTTACAGGTTTATTGCTTGCTTATCTGATATATATTGTAGATATACTTGCATATTTTAAAGTCAAGATTCCACTCAAAGAAGAAATAAAAGAGCTGTCTTCAAATACCCTATATTTAAACAAATTTGGTGAAGTCATATTTGTAAAGGGTATGAAATCATTTTCTAGAAAAACCGCTGTTGTTGTTGATGGGCTCTTGATTGATGGCTTAGTTAACAAAATATCTAGTTTGTTTTACAACTCCTCACAAAAAGTCTCAAAATCACAGAATGGTCTCGTAAGAAGCTATGTTGTTTATTTTGGATTTTTTATGCTTCTACTAATTGGGCTGTTTATTGCTACACCATGGGTATTAAATTGAGTGGCTTAATTTATACTCTTATTTTGTTTCCACTATTTGGAGCAGTGGTCATTTTTCTAATGCCAAAAAAGAGATTTGAGCTATTTCAACCTTTAGCAATATTTCTCTCAATCATTCCATTTAGCGTGTGCTTATATTTATTTTCAAATGAGAATAGCAAGGGTTCCTACCAACAATTTGATTCTATAAACTGGATAAGTTCTTATGGAATAAAAATTAGTTTAGGTTTTTCAGGAATGTCCCATCTTCTATTGTCTTTAACATCAATATTGGTTCTTCTATCCTTTCTTTCGGTTACAGAAAATTATTCAAAAAGTAAGGGTTTTATTGGTTCTATATTAGTTTTACACTTTGCTGTTAACGGTGTTTTCTTGAGTGGAGATTTACTCTCTCTGTTCATATTTTTTGAGGCAATATTGATCCCTATGTATTTTTTAATGGGTATTTGGGGTGGAGACAATAGAAGATACGCAACAATTAAATTTATTATTTATACAGTTTTTGGTTCTATATTTATATTTATAGGGACTGTTTATACCGGAGTTATAAGTTACTCACAGACCGGTACATTAGCTTTAGATTATGTAACTTTATCTAATTTAAATTTTACTTCCCAACAATCTAAAGCACTTTTTCTATTATTCACATTTGGATTTTTAGTTAAAGTACCTCTTTTTCCTTTGCATACTTGGCTTCCAGATGCGCACGTCGAAGCCCCAACAGCTGGAAGTATATTATTAGCTGGAGTGTTATTAAAAGTGGGTGCATTCGGAATTTTAAGAGTATCAATACCATTTTTCACAGAAGGATTCTTAGAGTACAGAGACATAATTGCTACCTTGTCCGTCATTGGAATCATATATGGTGCTGTTGTAGCGATTGCACAGATAGATATCAAAAAACTAATAGCATACTCATCAATTAGTCACATGGGATTTGTAATGCTTGGAATATCCTCCGGTAATCTTTTAAGCCTTGAAGGCGCAATTATTCAAATGGTAAATCACGGATTAACATCTGGAGCGCTTTTCATGCTAGTTGGCTTTGTTTACGAGAGACGTCACACCAGACGAATTTCTGATTTTGGAGGACTCAAAATTACAATGCCTAAATACGCTGCAATTTTTCTATTTACATCTTTTGCATCTATTGGACTTCCCGGATTAAATGGTTTTGTAGGAGAATTTATGATTCTAATGGGAAGTTTTGGTACGTATAAATTATTATCAGCCATTTCTGCCTTCGGTGTGGTTCTTGCTGCAATTTACATGTTATGGGCATATCAAAGGATGTTTACAGGTGAAATTAATAATGAAGAAAACGAAAACTTACATGATTTAGATACTAGGGAGCTGGTTTCAGTGATACCACTTTTGGTTTTAATGCTATTTATTGGTGTATACCCAGCTTTTATTGAAAGTTATGTATTAAATGATGCACAAATAATTACGAATGTAGTTGAATTATTTAGCGGAGGTTTAAATTGAACACAGTCTCACAGATTATTGGTCTTAACTGGATAGTTATCGGACCAACATTGGCTTTAGTGGGAACAGCTCTGATATTGTTGTTTTGTACTATAACCATTGCCACTTCTGACAGTGTTAAAAAAGTAGTGACTATTAGCGGAATATTTATGACACTATTTGCTATATTTTTAAAATTCGGATTATTTTCAACAGCGGGTCCCTCGTCATACTTCTCAGAAAAAATTCTTCTCGACGAATTTTCACTTTTTGGTAATGTTCTACTTGGCTTAGTTCTTTTATTAAATTTTTATCCAATTTGGAATTCCTCTTTTGAACTAAAGGACAAAACAACAGAAGCTATAATTCTCACCCTAATGAGTACCGCAGGATTTATGCTCATGGTTGATTCTGAAAATTTCATGATGCTTTTTATAGGTCTCGAGATTGGGTCAATTAGTTTATACGCTTTAGCTGGGATCAACAAAGGTAGTTTATTAAGTAATGAAGCCTCTCTTAAATATTTCCTCCTAGGTTCTTTAGCATCCTGTGTCTTGGTATATGGAATCTCTTTAATGTATGTATCCCTCTCAATTACTGGAGTCTACGAAACAACTATTGCTATCTCCTTCATTGGGATTGAAAACATTCCCTTAACAACACTCGTTGGTATTTTATTACTCATAATTGGTCTGTTATTTAAAGTAGCAGCAGCCCCTTTCCAGTCATGGGCCCCAGATGTGTACCAAGGATCACCCACAGGCTATGTAGGGTTTATGGCAGCTACAGCAAAAGTTGCATCTTTTGTTGTACTAGCAAGGCTATGTATAGTTTCTCTTGGTTTGGTAATGGATAAGTTTGAATTATTTTTCTCTGCAATAATAATACTCTCAATTCTTATAGGCTCACTATTCGCAACTGTCCAAACGGACATGAAAAGATTGATTGCTTACAGTGGAGTAATTCAATCTGGATTTATTCTTTCAGGAATAACTTCCGGAGTAAATGGAACAAGTGCTTCATTATTTTATCTTGCTGCTTATATTGTTCAGTTAATTGGAATCTTCCTTATATTCTCAGTAATTACTGGTGAGCTATCATCAGATTTCTCTATGGAAAATCTTTCTGGCCTGTTTATAGAAAATAAATATTTGAGTATATGCTTTAGTATTTTTATGTTAGGACTTGCTGGACTGCCTCTAACAAGTGGATTTGTATCGAAATTTATTCTTATCACCAATCTGTGGTCATATGAAAAATATATTCTAGTTTTTGCACTGATGCTATCAACTGTTGCAGGTTTTTATTTTTACTTGAAGCCAATATGGATTGCCGCAATAGATAAACCTGAAAACAGCGTTCCACCGATTCAATTGAAATTGAATGATAAAATTTCCGTTGGTGTACTTGCTGGCTTAACCATTACATTAGGATTGTTTCCAAATATCCTCATAAACATTTCCCGATGGGTAGTTCAAAATTACCTCTAATGTTAGTAAAAATAATACCACCCCCAAACTTTCATCATCAAGGGGGTTGGGATGAGCTTCTTTTCTTTTTAGTTCCAGCTTTGCTTTTAACTTGGTTAAGAAATAAACAAAAGAATGAAAATTCAGAAGAATAATTTCAATCGTTTGAAATCCTAGTTATTTTATAACTAGCTATTTAATTATGTATAAAATAATCTTATGATTGAAATTAAAAATCTCACAATGAGATACAAAAATGGAAAAGGTGTAGGAGATATAAATATCTCTGTTGATAATGGTGAGGTTAAAGGGCTTCTAGGTCCTAATGGGGCTGGAAAATCTACAACAATGAGAAGTCTTATGGGTTTCTTAATTCCCTCAGAAGGATCTCTTTCAGTTGAGGAAATAAATACAATTGAAAATCCTGTTGAAGCAAAGAAAATAATAGGATATTTACCTGGAGATCCTCAACTTCCACAAAATTTAAATTCTAAATCCTTATTTAAACTTGGCGCTGATATGAGAGGTCAATCAACTGATTATGCAATGGAATTAGCAGAAAAGTTCGAATTGGAAGTTGATCAAACTATTAAAGAATTATCAAAAGGTAACAGACAAAAAGTAGCATTGATACTAGCAGTACTTCACAAGCCAAAGGCATTAATTTTAGACGAGCCAACTTCAGGGTTAGACCCTTTTCATCAAAGAACTTTTTTTGAAATTATTAAAGAATTTGCAAACAATGGTGCTGCAATACTTTTATCATCACATATTATTTCTGAGGTTGAAAAAGTTGCAGATTCAATGGCCGTATTACGAGATGGTGCAAAAGTATATGATGAATCTTATGAGACGTTTTCAAGCAAGGCTGCAGAACAGGGTGAAGATTTAGAAGATGCCTTTTTTAAATTTTATGACAAGAGAGAGGGTTAATGTTTAATTACTTGAAATATATGGTGACAGTCCCAAGAAAATTTATTCTAAACTGGGTAATTGCTCCTGGATTGTATTTATTGATTCTTCCACTAGCTTTTGCAAACTCAAGTGTAGAGGGTTTACTTATTGATACTCAACGAGAAGCTTTTAGGGGTATGTCTGAAAATGAAACGATGATGAACTTACTAGGAATTTCAGATTGGGATAACGTTTTTACCTTAGAAGGAATGGTAACAACTTATTTTATGATTCCTTTTGTGCCTATTTTAATTGGAATAGCTACAATAATTCTTTTAAACAAACTTGGATCAAAAGCCGAGGAAGACGGCACTTTCGAATTTGTTGCGGCTTTACCAATGACTCGCACAACAGTTTATCTTACACAATCACTGTTAGCTGTGTTTTTTGGTTTGTTTGTATGCTTTGCATGGACAAATATAATGTTTATTCCAATTGCAACCATGGAACTTAGTCAAACACTTGATTACATTCCTCTTATGAAAGCAACACTACAGGGAGCTTTAGCTGGGGTAAGTTTTGGCGTTTTAGGCTTTGCCCTTGGAGCATATACTGGTAAATCATCAATGGCATGGGCTTTTGGTGGCGGTCTTATGGCAATTGAATATCTAGCAAATTCATTAAAAGGCACAAATGACTTCTTTTTGTGGATCGATGACAATATCTCTTCCTTTGGTGCTTATGGTAATCCTTATCAAGATGGTTTAATTGGAGGGGATGTACTTCTTGTAGTAGGAAAGATAGTATTATTTTTGGCTATCGGTTTTATAGGATTTAGAAATAGATCACTAAATCTAAGATAGTTTTTGATTTAGTAAAGATTCTATTTTCCCTTACAATTAAATCATGCCAACGTACTCAAAAACAATAACTGTTAAAGAAGATATACAAACATGTTTTGATTTTGTGGCAGATTTTAGAAATTTAAACAAATGGAATCCCCATGATGAAGCTGAGTTAATTACTAAAGAACCACTTCGTGAAGGAAGTATTTTTAAAGTAAATACTGTTTTCAACAATAGAACTATGTTGCTTAAATATGAAATCATTGAGTGGGGGGAGCCACTAAGAGCATCATTAAAGACTGAGACAAAAGGGTTTGAAATTATTGATACCTTATTCTTTTCAGCAACTTCAAAAGGGACTGAAATAACTTACTCAGTCAATATAAAATATAAGGGTTTATACATAATCCTTGGATTATTTTTAGGAAGAGTATTTAAAAAACTTATGGATAATATTTACAACCTTGAAGAAATCCTTGGAACGCCGTAATTTAGTATGGCTATGTCTTGTTTTCCTATTAATTATGGGATGTCAATCTAGTGAAAGTTCGCCAATGATCTCTTCAGAAGGAATATTTCCATCTGTACAGGGAAATAACTTGAATAAAAAAAGTAAAACTGTTCCAGACGATTTTGTCGACAAAGATTTAATAGTCATTGTAGCTTTTCAACAATGGCACCAAGCAATTGTTGATGAAACTATAGATTCTTTGGAGGAAAGTGGTATTGGAGATACTCATAATATAATAGAAGTACCAACAATTCAAAAATCATCCAAATTAAGTGAAATCTATCTCGATGGAATAATGAGAGCAGGAATCAGAGATGATAGAATCAGAAATAGAACGATAACTGCTTACATAAACAAAGAAGAGTTCAAAAATGCATTAAACATTCCAGATGAACAAACTATATATTGGTATCTGATTAAAAAGGGAACTAATGAGATTCAAAAAAAGGGATATGGAGTTATTTCCAAAGAAGAGATAACAGATATAAAGAGTTTAAGTAGCTAAAGACTTCAGTTTCGAAATTATTCTAAATTTATGGGTTTATATGTAGCTTATTGATAAGTAAAGCACAATTAAGCCAAGCAATAACATAGCACCGTTAATCATACCCTTTATAGCTGAACTCAAATTTGGGACATAGCTATGAAAAAATATTATTAACCCAGCTAAAACTAATAAGCCAAGTGACAAAGCCCAGTTAGAAGAAGACTCTTCAGATAATATTAATATGCCAATTCCAGAAATTAAGGCAAGTCCGAAGGAGCTCCATGAAAGCTTAGTAAATATTTCACGTAAAGTATTCGTAGTATTTTTAGTCGGATCGATTGTTGAAAGCTTAGGAGCAAACATGGCCCAAGTCACCATAGAACCAAGCCAAATTGCAAGACCTAATATATGTGAAAAATTTAAAATGTTGATCATATATCTATCATACAAAAAGAAAAAAGATATCTATAAATGACTATTATAAAATCATGGCAAAATTTTATTTTTACTACGCAGCAATGAATGCTGGAAAAAGTACGAACCTCCTACAATCAGCGCACAACTATGAGGAGCGCTACATGAAAACAATTATTTTTACTCCAAAACTTGATGATAGATATGGCGTTGGAAAGGTAGCTTCAAGAATTGGCTTAGATAGAGAAGCTGAAATATTTGAAGGTGAGGATGATTTATATGTTTGGACCGCTCACGAACACCAAAGAGAAAAATTATCATGTGTTTTAGTTGATGAAGCACAATTTCTTTCACCAAAACAAGTGCTCCAATTAACCCTTATTGTTGATAAGTTGAAAATTCCGGTTTTATGTTATGGATTAAGAACAGATTTTAGAGGTGAGCCTTTTCCAGGTAGCGTATATCTCATGGCCTGGGCTGATGAGCTAGTAGAACTTAAAACAATTTGTAAGTCGGGTAAAAAGGCTACTTTTAATGCAAGGTTAGATGAAGATGGAAATAGAGTTACAGAGGGAGATCAGGTATCTATCGGATTGAACTATGAGGCTCAAGCTCGAGATATTTTCGAATTAGATAAAGTTTCTCCAATAGATTATAAAATTCCTGAAGCTAATTAGAATTTTTTACTGGTGGTTCTGGCCTAGTTGCAAGCCACGTACATAAGGCTATTCCAAAGAATCCAAATATCAAATCTCCAATCATTGAAAATGCAATAAAAATTGTAAAAGCAAAAGTTGGAATGAGAGTCAAAATAGCAACTTTCTTTGCTCTTCTAGATAGACCTCTGTATTGCTGCCAATTTAATACCATTGGACCAAATAATCTGTGATTTTCTATCCAGTAAGTAAATTTTGTTGAACATTTTGAAAAAGCCCATGCAGCAATCAAGATAAATACTGTTGTTGGTAATCCTGGTACAACAATGCCTACGTAACCTAAAGATAATGACAAAATTCCAATTGTAAAAAATACAGGCTTATGAATTTTTAGAAATAAGTTTGGAAAAAACTTATAAAGAATAACAAAAAATAAGATAAAACCGCCAACATAGGAAAATGTTTCGTATGGTATATTTTTAATTAAACTTTCCATATGTATATTATAATTTCTTCATTTCTAATCATAAATTAGTTCACAAAAACTCTTTCAGCTATATATTGGTCTAAACCAAAAAACTTTTTGTTATCAGTACTTACAGTAATTGAGAATTCATTTGCATCAGCAATAATAATTTTTGAACCTGGGACTATTTTATTTTCTTGTAAAAAACTAATCATGGAAGCATCTCTTTTTAATTCTTCCGTTATTTTATTAATTGAATAATTTCTGTCCTTTTGTACATTCAAAAGATTTGTAGTTTCTAGTTTCTTGTATTGAGAGTAGGGTATAGGATTCCCAAAAAGTCCAGTAGTTGGATTGCCGAGTATAGAAAGCATTGCTTTTTCAGTAACTGGACTAAGTATATTCTCCCATTTAGAAGTCTCCGCATAAACTTTTTCCCATGGGAGTTTTAATACTTCTGATAGAAATCTTTCAACAATTCTATGTCTCCTGGCAACAGTTTTGGCTAAATATAAACCCTTATCTGTAAGTTGAAGATCGTCCTCGAATTTTATTAGGCCACTATTTTGCATTCTTCCTGTAATTTGCGAAACATTAGCTCTACTGACATCAAGCCACTCAGCAACTCTTGTCTGCTTAACTTCAATACCCACTTCATTAAGATGAAAAATTGCAACTGCTTGTTTATAAAAAGATTCCGGAAGTTTTTCCATTTCTTTTTGAGTGAGCATATGTTTAATCATCTTAGGTGTATGTTAACAACAATTAACAATCAATGAACTTTAAAATTAAAATAGGGGACAGCCAACAACAGCAGTGAGTGCAATAAATAAAACCCACGCTAGTGGTTCATACTTTGTTATGATTTTAGGATTTTTTTCCATGTTTAAATGAAACTACTCAAACAGTTAACCTAATTGAGAATTTAGTAAAAAAAATTATAAAATAATTTTACTTAACATTTAATGTTAAGTATGGTTAACAATAATAAGCAAATAAAAGGATTATATTTTATGAATAAGAAATCAATTTCCCTTCTTGTTGCTTTCTTAATGGTATTTACTGCATGTGCAGGTGGAGAATCCGGAGAAGCAGGCCCTCAAGGAGAACAAGGTGAAAAGGGTGAGGCTGGCGAAATAAGCCAAGCTGCTTTGGATGCTGCAGTAGAAGCTGCTTTAGCTGAAGAAGAAGCTGCAGTCGAAGGATCTCTAGTTATTTATAGTGGTAGAAAAGAAAGCTTAGTCGCTGACGTCATAGCTGCATTCGCAGCTGAGACTGGAGTAGCCGTTGAAGTTCGTTATGACAAGAGTGCTGCGTTAGCAGGTACTTTAGTTCTTGAGGGTGCAATAAGCCCAGCTGACGTTTTCTTATCACAAGATCCAATAAGTCTTGGTGTTGTAGCCAAGGAAGGACTTTTTGATGTCTTACCAGCTGACATATTAGACAACGTTCCAGCATGGGCAGTAGACCAAAGAGGATACTGGGTTGGAACTTCTGGAAGATCACGTTCACTTGTTGTTGACACCAGAGATACAACTGATGCAGAAATGCCTTCAGATATTTATGGTTTAAATGATGAAAAATTTAGAGGAAGACTTGGTCTTGCACCTGGTAACTCATCTTTCATAGCTATGGTTGCTTGCATGATTGAGTTAGATGGTGAAGAAAAAGTCGCCGAATGGTTAAAAGCTATCAATGGTCTTGGATATACAGAATATCCAAAGAACTCCCCTCAAGTTGCTGCGGCAGATGCAGGTGAGTTAGACATTGGAATGATTAATCACTACTACACATTAAGAGTATTAGCTGAAAATGGCGATAGCCCAGTTAAAAACATATATCTTGATGGCGGTTGTGGTGCAATGGTCATGCCAGCTGGAGCAGGAGTTTTATCTTCTAGCCAAAATAAACCAGCAGCTATGGCATTTATTGAGTATCTACACTCAACAAGCGCACAAGAGCATTTCACAAATACTGTATTTGAGTTCCCACTCGTTCCAGGTATTACCCCAAATGCCCTTTTACCGGAAATCGATAGTTTGAACTCTCCTCAGGATTTGAACTGGTCTGCATTAGCTTTATGGCAAGAAAAAGCAGTAGAACTTATAGCAAAGGCAGGTTTCTAAGAGTCATTAGATACTAATGCTATATACAAAAGAAAAAAATCTGGTCACATCAACCTGGCCAGATTTTTTCTTTATATAACTCGTTAACATAGATATTCTTAAACTGTGAAAACCCCAAAAGCACTCATAATCACCAACTTCATTATTCTTATTACCTTCTTGCTACCTACATTTTATTTAGTCTGGAGATTTCTAACTTTTACTAGATCTTATGTAAGTTTTTTTAGATCTTGGAATGTCTTTGACTTACTTTTAAATACAATGCTTTTATTTATTTTTGTTGTTATTTCAAGTTTAATTTTAGGTCTATCGATATCAATAATCCTTGTTCGCTTTAATATACCTGGTTCCAAAATTTTATTTACCCTATCTGTGCTTCCTTTGGTTATCCCTTCCTATATTGGAGCATTAACTTATGTTTCAGCTTTTTCTCCTAAAGGTCTATTCGTACAATTATTTTCCTGGCTTGGAATAAATGAAATAGCCGGAATTGATGGTTTTTTTGGTAGTTGGTTAGTTTTGACTTTATTTACATATCCTTATGTCGTATTAATTTGTAGTAGCGCACTTCGAAATCTTGATTCTACTGTTGAAGATGCTGCACGATCGTTGGGTAAAAACAGATTTAATGTTTACACACAAGTTGTAATACCAAGATTAAAAAAACCAATTATTTTCTCTGGTCTCCTAGTTGGCTTGTATGTGATATCTGATTTCGGTGCAGTTTCATTGATGAGATACCCAACTCTTACAAAGGCTATTTATAGTTATTATGAATTTAATATAAACGGCGATCCAGTTATTTTTTACTCAAGCATCTTGATAGTTTTGGCACTGCTAATAAGTTTTATTCAAAGAGGATCGGAAGAGGCAAGATCAGCTAAAGTCAGTGGAACTCCAAAAATATCTGAAAAAACTAATCTAAGCCCAAGGTCTAAAGTACTAATTTATACCTTTTTGAGTTTAATTATTTTTTCAGGACTCGTTCTGCCGATATCAGTCTTAAGCTATTGGCTCATTAGAGGACTCTCAGCGGGGAATAGTGTTAGAGCTGTATTTGGAGGAGTTGTTGGATCCCTAAGTGTATCTCTGTTGGCAGCACTTTTTTCTGTAGTTGTGTCGACACCTATTATTATTATGGTCTCGCAATATCGATCAAAATTTGGAAATATTTTAGAGAGAATCATGCTCGCACTTTATGGCTTACCTCATATATCTGTTGGTGTTGCAATCTTATTTATTACAATTAAAATCTTTCCAGCGATATATCAAAGTTTTACAGCTTTAATTATCTCGTATTTAATAGTTTTTCTTCCTCAAGCAATTGGAGCAGGCCAGGCGTCTATGGAGCAGGTAAAATCAAGTTACTTAGATGCAAGTGCTGGATTGGGCTTGTCAAAGTTAAAAAGTTTTTACAGAATTACTCTTCCATTAATATATAGAGGCTTGTTTGCAGGTGGATCACTCGTCTTCTTATCAACAATGAAAGAATTACCACAAACGTTACTACTTAGGCCTACCGGTCTAAATACTATGGCTATTGATATATGGTCATATGCATCTGAAGGATTATTTACTCAAGCAGCATTTTCTTCATTTATTTTGTTGGCAATAAGTGCAATTCCTACTTATATATTAAGTACAAGGAATTTAACAACATAATGGTATTTAACAGTCTTATTCTGAGAGCTAGAAACCTATCTAAGTCATATGGGGCTGAATCTGTTCTTTCCAATTTCAATATTGATATATGGGAGGGTTCAATTTTCGGAATACTAGGTACTTCTGGATCTGGAAAAACTACCGCTTTAAGAATGCTCGCAGGGTTTGAATTACCAGATTCAGGAAGCATCGAAATGTATAACAAAGTAATTTTTGATCAGGAAACAAACACACCACCTGAAAACAGAAACATAGGAATGGTTTTTCAAGACTATGCATTATTCCCACACCTAAACGTTGAAAAAAATATAGCTTTTGGTCTCAGCAAAGAAGAGCAAAACAGTGGGCGATTGCAAGAAGTAATAGATATGTGTAACTTGACACAATATAAAAATAAATTTCCTCAAAAACTATCAGGAGGACAACAACAAAGAGTGGCTTTAGCTAGAGCACTTGCACCAAAACCAGAGATGATTCTCCTCGATGAACCTTTTACAAGTTTAGATGCCCAAATGGCGAGAGTCCTTAGAGATGAGGTCGTGTCTCTTTTAAGAGAGACTCAAACTACTGCAATAATTGTTACACATGATCAAGAGGAAGCCTTATCGGTATGCGATATCGTCAGTGTTTTGGAAAATGGAAATGTTATACAAAGTGCAACTCCTCAAGAGATTTACTTGAATCCAATCAGTCAATCTGTAGCAAATTCAGTTGGGGATCCAAATATTCTTAAGGGATTTTCAGTAGATGGAAGAGTAGAAACTTCCCTTGGAAGTTTCACCTCAGCATATGAGGGTGCTCTAGATGTATCAATACGTCCGGAGTGTATCGAAATCAACTTAGACTCAATGGGTCCTTATACCGTTAAAGAGTGCACTTTTTATGGACATGATCAAGTTATCTCTTTTCAGAACAACAAAGGCGAGATATTCCGGTCAAGATCTCTTCCGTCTGTTATTTATGAACCAGGGGATAAGATTTGTATTGAAGTTTCGGAAGTAACTACTTTTCCTTCAAATAAGTAGTTTAATCTTAGATACTTTTCCTGCTATTGCTTGAAGTGCTATTTCAGTTTCAGAAAGATAATTTGTAGCTCTTTTAAAGTTATTCTCTGCAATAAGCTCTCTTGAATTTGCTAGTGACTTTACTAAAGTGTTTAATTCGCGAATTAAGTTATCTAATTCATTATTAATTTCATTAATATCCATACCTGTAATAATAGGGTTTATAGTATTTAAAAAAAAAGGTAATAAATAATGGAAGCAAAAATTCAGAAGCTTAAGAAATTTAATTTAAGGATGGGATTAGTACACCTTATCCAAGGAGCAGGTTTATTTTATTTGGGAACCGTAGTAAATACAGGTTTCACAGTACCTTTAACAATTACTCAACTTATTGGAGTTGGAACTCCTGAAGATCCATCAAGCTTCGCTTTAGTTCCCGAACTACAGATCTGGAGAGAGGTATCAAACTTCGGACCTGCAGTTGCAACATTTTTGTTGGCGTCAGCACTCGCACATTTTCTTATATCGGGCCCTTTCTATAACAGGTATAAAGCAGATTTAATGAAAGGTATTAATAAAGTCCGCTGGATTGAGTACTCCATTAGTGCTTCAGTAATGATTGTGTTGATTGCTTTACTTGTAGGAATTTATGATGTTTGGGCACTAGCTGGAATTTTTGTCATGAATGCTGCAATGTGTTGGTTTGGTTGGATGATGGAAGTACACAATCAATATACTGAAAAAGTTGATTGGACTGCTTATATCATGGGTTGTTTAGCTGGTATTGCACCGTGGATTTTTATTTTTATTAATTTAATAGGTGATGGAGTTGCTACAGATGCAAACCCTCAAGGGGTTCCCCAGTTCGTAGTTTGGATATTTGTTAGTATATTTTTCTTTTTTAATACCTTTTCAATAAATATGATTCTTCAATATAAAGGTGTAGGAAAGTGGAAAGATTATTTATACGGTGAAAGAGCCTATATATGGTTAAGTTTACTTGCTAAAACTTGTCTAGCTTGGCAAGTATTTGCTGGAACATATCAGCCAAACTAATTGAGGATTATTTAATCTTTCTTCCAAAGAAGATTACTAAAAGGATTATTAAGAAAAGCCCAACGTAGGAAAAGGCCATTAATCTCTTTTTCTCAGTTTTTTAATTAACAAGAATATTAAGAAAATTGGGAAAGCAATTATCCCGATTGAAAAAGTAATTCCAACGATGCTCTCAATCCAATTAAGGCTTCTCTCAAAATAATAATTCCAGGAAAATAATGAAATTCCAGAACCTTCCCTGATGTTTAATGTGAGTTTTGAGTAAGAAATGGCATTTGTGTAGTATTCTTTTTGACCCTTAAGCATCTCGATATCCTGATTGATATAACGAAGTTGATTTTGAACCTCTAAGCGGTCAGATGTTGTTTTCGCTTCAAGTTTGATCTCCTCAAGTGCTTTCTTTTCATTCATCAATGAAGATAATCTTGAGTCAATATCTAAAACATAAGTTGTAACATCGTTTGCATTGATGCTGATATCTGAAAAGTCTTTAATATTTTCAACGTCGATTATAAATTGATCGAAATCTTCGGCAGGTATGTTTGAGGTGATACTAAAACTCTTTAAGCCTTGGTAATTAGTAGATAAATATGAGTCAGAAACATTGCCATTGTATTGAGTAACAAGACTTTTGAATTCATCCACTTTCTTGTCAAAATTAGAGGTGCTAACATCCATACTTCCATAGGCAGATTTGATGATGTACTCTCCTGGAGATAATGAACTACTTTCTATTGAGTCAGATGCCATCTTATAGGACTCAATGGCTATCTCAGCAAAACCCTCTTCTGTTACGTTTGTCTGGCATGCACTAAGGATTACTAACATAAATAATGTTTTTAAAAATTTCATTTGTACAGTCTAACCATTAAAAGTTTGTAATTTCTATAACAGGAACCCGCATTTCTTCTAGTGTAATTCCTCCATGGTATCCAACCAAGTCGGCCTTTAAATGTTTTGGAAAAACAATGTATCCATCATCTACAAGGAAACAGTGGTCAGGATAAAGCCTTCGGTTTAGACTATTTGTAGGTTCTCCAATTAAGTGTCTTATTTCTACACTATTAAGAAAACGTCCAGGGACATTCTTAAATATTTCTTTAACTTTCGTTTCATCACCATTGATATAAACACTTCTCTGATCTCCATAGACAACAACATCCTCCTCATAATCTAGATGAATCCTATTCTCATTAGAGATGTTTGTGAGACCATGATCTGCTGTTATCAAGGTGTACATTTTTTTGGATTGAGTACTGTTTAAATTCTTTATAAACATTTCAAAAATACCAACCTCCTCATGCCACTCATCACTACCTACTCCAAAAACATGAGCTGAGATATCAATATTCGGATAGTAAATAAAATTAAAGCGATTATCTAATACTGAAGAATCATTAACTATTTCATTTAACTCTTCTGTGTCTCTGTATGCAATCTGATGGGAGTCTTTATAGATGTATTCAGACAATGCACTATCTACTAAGTCGCGAGGCTGTAGGTTATTAGAGGTAATACCTTTTGTTCTTAAAAGAGTCCATATGGTTTGTCGGTCTTTAATATCTGGATGTTTTAATAAAGATTTGTTTTCTTTGTTCCAGTTTAAGGCATTAATAAGTCCGTGCTTTTCTCTATCGAAGAGATAATAACCTAAAATTGATGTCTCCATTGGCCTAGATACATAATTAATAGTGCTTAAAGCAACATTAGTTGAGCTAGGAAAAGTTGAATTTACAGAAAAAGAATTTGAATCCTTTAAATAATCGGACTTAGCAAGTTTTAAGTTTTCACTTCCAAGGCCATCGGCTAAAACAAAATTTATGGTTTCTGCTTCAAGAATTTTAGAATCAAGATTTATTTCATGTTCTTCGTGAAAATCAACTGTCTTTGTAACTACATTAAACAGTTTTTTTGATAGGTCGAGTAAGTTACTTTTTCCTAAAATATTTTCAAGATTGCTCATAAAAAAAGTTTACAAACAATTACGCTCAACTTTCAAATAAAACTAAAATTTCCTACAGGTTGGTTAAAATCAAATTATGAATTCTTATTTTCAGGAGTACGCAACAGTAGCAGTATTGTTAGCAGTGGGCATTATATTTATGCTTATTTTGACATCTATTGCAGCTATCCTCAGACCCAATAATCCCTCTCCTGAAAAACTTACAACCTACGAGTCAGGTGTTGACCCTGTTGGGACTGGTTGGAGTCAGACTTATATCCGATACTATATTTTTGGCCTATTGTTCGTAATTTTTGATGTTGAAGCAGTATTCATATTCCCATGGGCAATTAATCTTGAGAAGTTAGGTTATTTCGGTTTAGTGGAAATGCTAGTTTTTATTTTTATTTTGTTAATCGGATTAATTTATGCAATTAGAAAGGATGTATTGAAATGGGAGTAGTTGATAAATTCGGATTACCAAAACCAATATCGTCAGTTTTAAACTGGGCTAGGTCATACTCTTTGTGGTATTTCCAATTTGGATTAGCTTGCTGTGCAATAGAAGTTATGGCAGTAAGTGGACCCAGACATGATTTTATGAGACTTGGAATTATCCCACTACCAGCATCACCAAGACAAGCTGATTTAATGGTTGTCGCTGGAACAGTCACTGACAAAATGGCGCCAGCAGTAAAAAGATTATATGATCAAATGCCAGAGCCAAAATATGTCATATCTATGGGTTCCTGTTCAAATAGCGGTGGTCCATATTGGGATTCATACTCTGTTACAAAAGGTGTAGATCAACTTATCCCTGTTGACGTATACGTACCAGGATGCCCTCCAAGACCTGAAGCTTTACAAGAGGGAATTATTCTCCTACAAGAAAAAATAAGAGGAGAAGATATGAAAGAAAAATGGAAAGCAGATCAAAATGAACCTGTCTAGTAATGCAGAGTTTATTGAGTCAATATCTACAAAATTTTCTAGTGTAGAAAATGAATTTGATACCCTAAAAATAAAAGTAAAACCAGAAGAATGGGTTGAGACTGCAAAAATTCTTAAAGAAGAATTTCAACTTACTTACTTTTCATGGCTAAGCGCTATTGATTGGGAAAATGAAGTTTCAGTAGGAGACCCCCCGAAAGAATCAGTGTCACCACATTTTGAAATAGTTTTTTGTTTATCAGAGTCAATTGAAGGAAATGTTGTTTTAGTATCTACTGAAATAGAAAAGGAAGATGCAATAATTCCATCCTTAATTGAGGTTTTTGCAGGTTCCAATTGGCACGAACGAGAAGCATACGAAATGTTTGGTATCGAGTTCAATAATCATCCAAACCTAACAAAAATGTATCTTCCAGATGACTACGAGGGAAATCCAATGCTCAAATCATTTGAGTTAATCAGTAGAGAAGTTAAGCCATGGCCTGGTGAAGTAGATGTTGAAGGCATGCCAGAAAACGGTTCAAAGGAAGGTAACTAAAATGGATGATATTTTAAATACCGGAAATGTTCCTTATGTTTCAGAAGCTTCGGTCTCCGTTGAAATAGAAACTGAAGATATGACTTTAAACATTGGCCCACAACATCCCTCAACACATGGTGTATTAAGACTAGTTGCCAAAGTAGACGGAGAAAAAATTTCAAGTGTCGAGCCTGTTCTAGGTTACATGCACAGAGGCTATGAAAAATTAGCTGAGGTCAGAACATATCCTCAAATTACAACACTTGTTAATAGAATTGATTGGGTATCAGGTTTTGCTAACGAGATACCTTTCATTGCGGCAACTGAAAAGCTAATGGAGATAGAAGCACCTGAAAGAGCAAAGCACATCAGGTTGATTCTCACAGAGATGGCAAGAATTGCTTCTCATTTTGTATTCAATGGAGCTTACGCATTAGAGATTGGGGCGTTAACTCCTATATTTTTAGCAATGGAGGATAGAGAAAGAATACTTGATTTAATAGAATCAGTAACAGGTGGTAGGTTTCATCCAAATTTTAATAGAATAGGTGGCGTAAAACCAGCAGCAGGGTCAGGCCCCACAACCAAAAAAAATGTACAAGATCTACCAGCAGGTTTCTATCAAGAAACTAGAGACGCAATGGAAAAGGTTCTAGAAGCTGTAGAGAGAATGGAAGATTTAGTTGGTGGCAACGAAGTCTTTAAGGCTAGGACCAAAGGAGTTGGGATAATATCCAAAGAACTTGCTGAAGAATATGGAGTCTCTGGACCGATATTGAGAGCATCTGGAGTAAAGTTTGATTTAAGGACTCAAACCGATTTCTTACCGTATGACAAATTTGAATACGAGATTCCTGTTGGAGAAAATGGAGATTGTTATGATCGTTGGTATGTTCGACTACTAGAGATGAGAGAGTCAGCGAAAATTATACTTCAAGCTATTGACTCCATGCCAAGTGGACCCCTACAGACAAAAGTTCCAAAGGTTATAAAAGTACCTAAGGGACGATCTTATGTACGGACAGAAAATCCAAAAGGTGAAATGGGATACTATGTAATTTCTGAGGGTGGTCTGGGTCCATACCGACTAAAAATTAGAACACCGTCCTTTAGTAATATTTCAATCCTCCCAGTACTGCTTGAAGGTCAATTGTTACCTGATCTGATTGCAATCATGGGTAGTCTAGATTTTGTTTTAGGGGATGTTGATAGATGATTGATGGATCTCAGATATTAGTAACTGCAGGTATCGTTTTAGCTTTTGCACTAAACGGAGCAGTAATATTTACAATTCTCGATGTTAAAGGAGCATCATGGATGCAAAGAAGACCGGGCCCCCTTCATGTTGGATTAAGAGGATTCATTTTTCCACTAGCTGAAATAATTAAATTTTTCCAAAAAGAAGACATCACACCGACTAATGTTGACGCTCCTGTCTTTAAATGGGCACCAGCTTATGTACTTGCATCAGTCTTCGGTTTATTCGTTGTTGTACCAATCAGCCCAACTTTAGTTGGGAGTGATTTAGATTTAGGAGTCTTCTATTTGCTAGCGATAAGTTCGCTATCAACACTAGGGGTTCTTACTGCAGGTTGGTCCTCAGCAAACAAGTACTCTTTAATGGGTGGAATACGTGCTGCAGGACAGTTAATTGCATATGAACTTCCATTAATTCTTGCAGTAGTTGGAGTTGTCATCCAGGCAGAAACCATGTCACTTGTTGGGATAGTTGAGAAACAAATAGAATTTGGACTTCCATTTGCACTTTCTGGCCAAGGTCTTGCCTTCCTAATTTTTATGATAGCTGCAACAGCTGAAATGATGAGAGTACCATTCGATATGCCAATTGGTGAGTCCGAACTTGTTAGTGGATTTTTAACAGAATATTCTGGCGTAAGATTTTTAATATTTTATATTGCTGAATACATGAACATGTTTGTATTATGTGCAGTTGCTTCCACATTATTTCTAGGTGGATATCATGTCCCACTTCTCCCACCTGAATGGGTCAACTTTTATGGACCAGTTGTCTTAATTACTAAAACAGTTTTGCTGGGCTTCATATTAGTTTTAGTGAGATGGTCATTTCCTAGATTCAGAGAAGATCAGCTACAAAACTTAGCATGGAAGGTTTTAATTCCGCTTTCTTTACTCAACATATTGATAACATCCATAATGAAAGTTGTATTTTAAATGAAAAAATTTAGACCTAAATTACCTGGCTTTTTGACTGGAATGAAAATTCTTTTATTTAATATGTTCAAGACATTATCTCCACTAAGTCCAAATCCAAATGTTAATTACCCATTTGAAAAAGAAATTGTTGCACCCAGAGCAAGGGGAGTCATAGCACTTGATACAGATGCTTGCACTAGCTGCATGCTTTGTGCGAGACAATGCCCAGATTGGTGTATTTACATAGAAGGACATAAAGAATTACAACCCCCTGCAAAACCTGGTGGTAGGGAACGCAGTAGAGCAGTTCTTGACAGGTTCGATATTGACTATGCTCTCTGCATGTATTGCGGAATTTGTGTTGAGGTATGTCCTTTTGATGCATTGTTTTGGACACCAGAGTACGAATATTCAGAATACAATATGGGGGATATGCTTCATGATAAAAATAGACTCGATCAATGGCTAAACACAGTTCCTGAAGTGGAAGGTTTAGAGAGTTAAAATGGAAGCACTGGACATCATCAGTTATTTTTTACTTTTAGGACTTTTATTAGTTTCTGTAAAAGTTGTCACAACTTCAAACGTTATTCATGCAGCAATATCTTTAGTTTTCACATTAGCTATAACAGCTGCAACTTTTTTACTACTGTCCGCGGAATTTGTTGCACTGGTGATAGTTCTTGTATACATAGGTGCTGTAATAGTTCTTTTCTTATTTGGAATAATGATCACTAGAGCGCCATTAGGTCAAAATGCGGAACTAGATAATGATAAGAACAAAAGTTTAGCATTAGTTGTCTCTCTATCAATTTTTGTAATTTTTTCATATGTGATGTTTAACACATTCGATTCGCAAATTATTGTTACAACCGGAACCTCAACAGAATTACTGGGTGAGATTTTATTAAGCAGGTTTGTATTTCCTTTTGAAGTAGTCTCTTTCGTTTTACTAGCCGCTTTAATTGGTGGAATCACCTTGGCAAGGCAAGATAATGCCTTAGTTGACGAGAATCAAATATGAGTGCTCAGCCTTTTTTAATTGCAGCAGCAGGATTATTTTCAATTGGGATTTATGGAATTTTAGTTAGAAGGAATGTTGTTATGGTGTTGTTGTCTATCGAGTTAATCCTCAATGCTGTGAATATAAACTTTGTAGTCTTCAATGCAATGTTAGGAGATGCATTATTACAGGGTCAAATTTTTACTATTTTCATTATCACCATAGCCGCTGCTGAAGTAGGGATTGGTTTGGCGATTGTTTTAATGTTGTTTAGAAATAGAAAAACTGCAAATATTGATGAATTTGATTTGTTGAAATGGTAAATAGTAATTTAATCACCTTTCTAGCTGAAGGAAAAGTTACATACACTGATGGTGGAGCTTTCGCTGAGTACACTTGGTTGATTGTTGTTCTCCCATTTATAGCTGCTCTTCTAATTACTTTCTTTGGAAAATATCTACCACTTAAGGGTGCTGAAATTGCGCTTGCTACGATAGGTTTCATCTTTGCTTTCAGTTCATACCTACTCTATTTAAATGTGACAGAAGGAGTAGCTTCAGAATTTTTTATCAATGTGGGAAGCATTGGTTCATTTGATCTTGAATTTGGTTGGGTGGTAGACGGTCTTTCTATAATGATGTATTTTGTTGTAGGGACAGTGGCTAGTTTAGTTTTCATTTACGCCACAAATTATATGCAGGGAGAAGTCAGATATACTTTTTTCTTCACCTCTCTAACTTTGTTTGCTGGAAGTATGTTAGTTTTGGTTTCCTCACCAACATTATTACAACTTTTAATTGGATGGGAGCTAGTAGGTGTTTGCTCCTATTTGTTAATTGGTCATTATTGGGAAAAGAAAGAAAACTCATCTGCTGCTATGAAGGCTTTTATAACCAACAAAATTGCAGATGTTGGATTAATGATTGGAATAATTGTGCTGGCGCTTTCTACAGGTACGATGAGAATAAGTGAAATTTTATATCAATCAACTCATGATTATGAGTCACTTAAATCAGTTGCGTATCTGGCTGGAGTTTTACTATTTATAGGGGCTATGGGTAAAAGTGCTCAGTTCCCGCTTCATGTCTGGCTACCTGATGCAATGGCAGGTCCAACACCAGTCTCAGCACTAATGCACGCAGCAACAATGGTCACAGCAGGTGTTTATTTACTAGCAAGAATGTTTCCTTTTTATGAAGGTATGGCAAGCGAAGCATTGGACGTGGTTTTGCTGTTTGGAGTTATAACCCTTTTTGCAGCTGGAATGATAGCCATAGTTCAAGATGATCTCAAAAAAGTTCTCGCATATTCAACTGTCAGTCAGCTTGGTTATATGGTGGCTGCTATTGGATCTGGAGCCTATACAGCTGCATTATTTCACCTTTGGACACATGCTTTTTTTAAAGCCCTACTGTTTCTTGGTGCAGGATCAGTAATTCATGCCGTACATACAAACAGCATGAAAGAAATGGGTGGGCTCAAAAAAGAGATGCCCAGAACATATACAACATTTATTCTGGGAACAATTGCTCTTACAGGACTGCCCCCTCTTGCTGGCTTTTTCTCAAAAGACGAGATACTTGCCTCTTTAAATCACGGAGGATATAACACCTATTTTGCTATTGCTGTAGCAGGTGCTTTTATCACTGCTTTTTATATGACTAGAGCCGTGGTTCTGACATTCTTCGGGGAATATAGAGGTAATGGTCATCCACACGAGTCAGACTCTATGATGACGACACCTCTTATTGTACTTGCAGGCTTCGCAGTAACTGCTGGGTGGGTAAACATTCCAGGAATATATACGGGCTTTACTGATTGGGTGACCACAAGGAAAAACCCTATAGTCGAGTATCATCCTGAATCTTTTGACTACTTTGCATTAACAAGTGGCTTACTCGCCGGGCTAGCTGGTATTGGACTTGCTTACTATGTCTATCAAATTTTAGGTAGACCAGAAGATGGAGATGAAAAGATTAAAGTTGAGCCAATATGGAATCTTCTTGAAAATAAATATTACTTAGATGATTTTTATTTCAAATACATCATAAATCCAACTAAATCCACACTTGCAAATACTGTTGATAGATTTAACACAAATATTCTAGACAAAGCTGTGAATCTATTTGGAGTTGCTGCTATATTCCTTGGAAATATCGTGTACAACAAATTTGACCAAGGGGGGATAGATAAAGCATTAAACATATCATCTTCATCTACTGACGCATTGGGTGCAAGAGTAAAACTTCTTCAGACTGGAAAAGCTCAACAGTATATTATGTATTTTTTAAGCGGAGTAATAGTAATTAGCTTATTAATTTTGTTAGTGTTATAGGAGGAAAAGTGGAAATAGTAACTAATAATTTTGAATTTTTAGAGAATGGACTGGGTATAACTTTGGTTGTATTCCTCCCTCTATTAAGTGCTTTAGTCGTTGCACTATTGCCAAAAAAACAAGAGTTATTGATAAAGTTAACAGCACTTGGTTCTTCACTAATCACTTTCATATTAAGCGTAATTGTTGCTATTCAGTTTGATTACTCCAAAGCAGAACAGTTTCAGTTGGGAAATAAACTTTCTTGGATAGAGGCAATAAATTCTAATTATGAAATTGGTATTGATGGCATATCCCTACCCATGCTGCTTCTTTCAACCTTTATTACAGTATTAGCAATAATTTATTCCTTCGAGCATTTACCTGAGCCAAAAAGTCCAAAGGGAATGATGGCGCTTATTTTAATCTTAGAAACTGGAATGAATGGTACTTTCGTAGCTTTAGATTTAATACTCTTCTTTGTATTCTTTGAACTTGTCCTACTACCTATGTATTTCATGATTGGAATTTGGGGAGATAAAACAATGAGGAGTGTTGCTGGTCTTAAAAATGAGGTTGAGACTCGCTTATATGCAAGTATTAAGTTTTTTGTTTTTACACTTTTCGGTTCTGCTTTTATGCTGCTTGGATTTTTAGGACTTTATTTCAGAGGAGCCAAAACTTTCAGTATTCCTGAGTTAATAGAATTAGGAACAAGTGGGGCATTTACTGGAACTTTTGCAACACTCGTTTTTGCAGTTCTATTTCTGGGCTTCGCAGTTAAGGTTCCAATGTGGCCTCTCCATACTTGGCTTCCAGATGCTCATACGGCAGCACCAACAGTTGGATCAGTATTACTTGCCGCAATACTTCTAAAATTAGGTTCCTATGGATTTGTAAGAATTGCTTTACCAATTTTACCTGAGCAAGCACAAGCTTGGGCACCAGCGATTGCAATACTGTCAGCTATTGGAATAATTTATGGTTCGTTAGCATGTCTAGCACAAACTGACCTCAAAAGGCTAATAGCTTTTTCATCAGTGGGTCACATGGGTTTTGTAATGCTAGGAATCTCCTCTTTGACATCCATTGGTATTAATGCTGCAATAATTGGCATGGTTGCACACGGTGTAATTACGGGTTTACTTTTCTTCTTATCTGGATCGATGGCTCACACTTATCACACCAGAGATATGGGAAGACTTGGTGGAAATATGAAACTTTTGCCCAAAACTGGTGGATTACTGGCATTTACAGCAATGGCCTCACTTGGACTACCTGGACTAGCAGGCTTCTGGGGAGAATTTATGGCTCTATTAGGAGCATACAATCCATTACCAGGACTAAATATCACAATATTCAGAACATCCATGGTTGCTGGGGCAATAGGTACAGTTCTGACTGCTGGCTATTTACTCTGGATGCTTCAAAGAGTTAATTTAGGAGAGCCAAATGACGAATGGAAAGATAAAGAACTCCATGATGCGGATGCATACGAATTAGCAGCTTGGATACCCCTCGTTATTTTAACAATCTTAATTGGAGTATTTCCTAAGTTAATTTTCGGATCTACAAATGATGCTGTAATCAGTTTGGTTACTAAAGCATTCGGAGGCTAATATTTCCATTAATTACCTTGCAATTTCTAGTGAATTAATTGTTGTTTTTACAATTATAGCTACAATATTTTTCGATCTCATTTTGCCAAGAAGGTCAAAATTTTACATTGCATTAGTTGCACTACTGGGATCATTGATTTCCTTCCTACCTCTAATTTTTCAGTGGGTAAATTACGAAAATCCAATAATCCTTTTTGAAGGAAGCTATGTTATTGATAAATTTTCTATTATTTTAAAAGGCCTTTTTATCTTGGTGACCTATCTTACATTCCTGCTTTCAATTAACTTTATAGAAAGTGACAGATATTACCAGGGGGAGTATTACTACCTACTATTAAGCTCACTACTCGGAGCGCTGGTTGTTACATCATCAAGAGATATGCTGACACTTTTTATTGGTATTGAATTAGCTTCTGCACCTATGTTTTTATTGTCTGGCTGGAAAAAAGGAGATCAAAAGTCTAACGAGGGAGCAATTAAATTTTTCTTGTTAGGAGTATTATCTGCATCACTCATTTTGTATGGATTCTCTTTACTTTACGGATTGACCGGAGAATTAATCTTTTCTGAAATTTCTAAAATCTTATTAGTAAACAATCTGTCAACATCACCAGCGGCGTTATTGAGCGTAATGTTAATACTGGCTGGTATAGGTTTTAAAATTTCGGTTGTCCCCTTTCATTCATGGGCACCAGACACATATGAGGGATCACCGCTTCCAGTAACAGCTTATTTATCAGTTAGTTCTAAAGCGACTGGTTTCGTAGCATTAATGATTATCCTTACAAAGGTCTTCCCAGATTCAGGTTCAAGTTGGGGTATTGTATTGGTCTTTATTTCAGGTCTAACAATGTTCATCGGAAATTTATCTGCCCTTCAACAATCAAATCCAGTAAGGCTTTTAGCATATTCGTCAATAGCTCAAGCGGGATTTATTTTAGCTCCACTTGCAGTAGCTGGAATTTCAGGAGACTATGCTGATGGAATTTATGCCAGCGTCACTTATTTAATTATTTATGCATTCATGAACTTGGGCGCATTTCTTGTCGTAAATGTTCTTATAAATACTAGTGGCAGTAACGATATCTATGAATGGGGAGGCCTAGCAAAACATCAACCATTAACAGCTATTTTTACAACTGTATTTTTCTTCTCACTTGCTGGAATACCACCACTAGGTGGTTGGTTTGCAAAGTTCGTTGTATTTAGAAGCTTGCTAAGTACCGGTGAAGTCTATGGAATAACGTTGGCGATTATTGGAGCGATTAATGCAGTCATTGGTCTTGTTTTCTACGCAAGAATTTCAAAAATAATTTGGATGGATTCTCCATCTGAAAATATAACAATTAATACTAAACCTGTACTGTTGAGCCCCTTAAAAGTAGTTGGTTTCATAAGTCTAGTGATTACATTTCTTGCAGGAATTTTTCCAAATATTTTTTCAAATCTAGGTAATGCTTCGGCATTATTCTTTAATAGTTAATAAGGTTGTCTAGCTTTAATTTTATAAAACATCTTCAAGAAAAATATCAACGCAACGACATATTTTTTGATGAATACATGGAAGAAAGTCTTTATTCAGAATCTGGGTTCTTCAATACTACAAAAGTTCGATCTAACATAGAAGGTGATTTCCTAACGTCACCTGAAGTATCTAAATACTTTGGAAAGTTTATTTCACACTGGATGAATGAAAATAAAATTAAATCTAATGTAGTAGAAATTGGGGCGGGTACTGGCTCATTGGCTACGCAGATTCAAGAATATTCAACAAATAATCTTTTTCTTGTCGAAAAATCAAAAACCGCATTCAGAATTCTGAAACAAAAAGAATTTAATGTTTTTGAAACTTTGGATTTGATTCCAGTTGATAAAGTTAATTTAGTATACATGAATGAAGTCCTCGATAATATACCATGCTCTGTTGGTGTATATAAAGATGGTGTATGGCTCGAAAAAATTATTAAAATAGAATCTGATTCACTAAGTTATGAATTAGCGCCCATGAGGCCTGAAAATTTAACTTGGATAGAATCTAACAATATTGAGCCCTTAGATGACATTGAGATTGAGATTCAGAGAAATGCAACAAAATATCTTGAAGGTATCGTATCAAGATTTAATCCTAATTATCTTCTCATAATTGATTACGGTTATGAATTTCATGAAAGGTCAAGCATCCCCTATAAGTCACTTATAAGAACCTATAAAAATCATCATCTTGCAGGTGAAACATTGCTTCAACCAACAACAACTGATATAACCTGTGATGTAAATTTTTCTAGTATAAAGAACTGTTTATCAAGATTAGATTACGCAGTCGAACTCCACACACAAAAAGAATTTTTACAATTGAACGGCTTTGAAGCTTTTTATAAAAAAATTCAAACCAAATTTCAAAATGCTGACGGATTAGATAAATTAAAAATCAAGTCTGATCTTGTTGGTTTAGAGGCAATTAACAATAATCGTGGTCTAGGTGGGTTCAAGATGCTTATTGCAAAAAAAATATAAACTACACCATTTATAATTAATAACATGAATCAAGTAAAAACAACTGCTCTGTTAACCCTAATGAGTCTTGTTGTTCTTTTTACAGCACAAACACTTGGTTATAACTTAATTTTTTCTATTGCTTTGGCTGGTATTTTCAACTTTTTAATATATTTCTATTCTGGCAAGATTGCACTCTCCTCCACTAAGGCAATAGAAATTGGAGATGGGGAGTATGAAGAGGTAAGAGGAATTGTTAAATATCTTATCCAAAAAGAAAAAATGCCCATGCCTCGATTGTACATTATTCAAAATGACCAACCTAATGCATTTGCGACTGGAAGAAATCCTAAAAATGCAAGTATCGCTGTTACGACTGGTATTTTAAAGGTATTAAATAATGATGAACTCGAAGGGGTATTGGCACATGAAATTTCACATATCAAAAATAGAGATATTTTAGTATCGAGTATTGCAGCAATGTTAGCTTCAACGATATCTTTTATGTCAAGGAGTGTTCTGTGGGGTGGAGGTAACAGAAATAGAAATACTCATCCATTGTTTTTTATTATTGCTCTCATAGCAGCTCCATTAGCATCAATAATAATACGTATGGCAATCTCAAGAACTAGGGAGTTTGGAGCTGACAGAACAGGATCGGAAATTTCTGGTAACCCATTAGCACTAGCTTCAGCACTAGAAAAAATTGAGGCATACGCAAAACTGCCAATGAATATAAATCCTGCTGTAAGTCAGTTATTTATATCAGATCCGTTAAAAGCATTATCTGGAGGAGGAATGCGAAAACTTTTTTCTACACACCCACCAACAGCAGAAAGAGTACGAAGACTTAGGGAGGATGCAAGTGGTATTCGATATGGATAATAAAAATGAAGAAGTTATGCCGGAAAAGTTAGAAGATTTACTAAAGGCAGGCTATAAACTAATTGATGTTCGAGAACAAGATGAATGGGATGCGGGGCATCACTCAGAGGCTGAGCATATTCCTATGGGTACAATCCCTGAAAATATCGAAAATTTCTCAACAGCCGAAAACTACATTATCATTTGTCGGTCCGGAGGAAGATCTGGACGTGTCTGTTCTTTTCTAGAAAAAGAAGGTATTAACTCTTTCAACTTAAATGGAGGTATGAACAAGCTATCCCTAACTTCTGAAAAAATAATAGATTTACACGACAATATTGGCACGGTCATCTAACATTTATTTGTGATAATTTGTATTGGAAATGCAATGGTCGACTCTCTTCAGAAAATTGAAGAAGAGGTCATTGATGAACTTGAATTAAATAAAGCAAGGATGACACTAGTTGATAAAGATAGATCAAATGTTTTGCTGGATTCAATGACTAGTCCAATTCGTGCTGCAGGCGGTTCAGCGGCAAACACTGCATATTGGGCTGCACAGTTAGGTGGAAATGTAGGGTTTATCGGAAAAATTTCTGAGGATGAACTTGGCGAACAATTCAAAGCAAGTGTTAAAGACTCTGGACTTAAGGATTTTACAGTTTTTGAATCAGAAGACAATCAAACTGGTCATTGTGCAATTTTTATAACCCCAGATGGTGAACGTACAATGAATACATATTTAGGAGCTGGAGCATTTCTTACAGTTGAAGATTTAGATGAAAAAGCAATAGAATCTGCTGAAATTCTGTATATGGAAGGATACCTCTGGGACAGACCCACAAGCAAAGATGCTTTCTTACATGCTGCAAATCTAAATAAATCAACAGGTGGAAAAAATGCGATTACATTATCTGATGTATTTTGTGTGGAGATGCATAGAGACAGCTTTGTTGAATTCATCAAAGAGAGTATTGATTTTGTTTTTTGCAATGAAGAAGAGATTATCGCCCTATCAAAGAAAGAAACAGCAGAAGAAGCTTTTGATTATTTTAAAAAAGAGTTCCCCAATCTAGAAGAATTGGTATGCACATTAGGCCCAAAGGGGGCAGTTGTAGTCAGCAAAGGTGAGAAAGTACATTATGACGCAACTGAAGCAAAAGTTGTAGATAAAACAGGTGCCGGTGATTATTTTGCAGCAGGGTATCTATACGGCCTACAACAAAAACTTTCTATTGAAGAATCGGCTGATATAGCTAATAGAAGTGCTGCGCATGTTATAAGTGAAGTTGGGGTAAGACCAACTAAAAACTTTTCTTAATTACTCCAACCAATTATTTGATATATTACTTTTTCATCATCTGCAAACTCCAGGGACGAATAACTATCAAAATTTAACTTTATTGGATCGAATGTTTTACTCTTAGAGAAAATAATTATTTCATTTTCAGTATCTAGAGCCGCTATGCTACGTCCATCCGGTGACCATACTAGAGATTCAAAATAGTAATTAGTAGGTGCTTCAACATTAAATACTTCTACTATTTCTGAATTCTTCTGAAAATAAACTCCAGCCGTCCTTGTATTTGCTTCTCTCATATCCCAGGAGTTAAGGAGCTTTTCTCCAAATGAATTAACCTTGTACATATCTCTATTTGGAGAATTAACACTATCAACGCTTGGTTTGATGTCAATATTTTTAGTATCTATAGTTAATGCCATTTCAACATCGGAAGAATTATCCCAATAACGTATAATTAAATTTTGATTCGCATCTATGTCTGTGTCGTTTAAATAAATATTATATGAATATTCATATAGATCACTTGCACAGATTACTTTTTTTTCATTCATGTCTTCTACTGAGATATTAATTTTAAAAATACATTGATCCAAAATATCTGGTGCTGGTGGAATTAAGTTTGAACTCTCTATTTCAACCATGTAAAAGATTGAACCACTAATTTCAGAGCTGACTTCAGTGTTGTATTCCGGCAAAGGAACTACTCCAAATAAAGCAACTAATAATACAGAAAATAGCAGAATTACAAGGGACTTGATAAGCGTTGACTTCTTCTTCAAGATTCTTTCCTTATATTTTCTCTTATAGAGTTGAGATAAAGACCAACAGTAACCAATACACCACCAACTATGAACAATATAAGAGGTGGCCAAATATTATTTGGAAGCAATTCAGTTATTAGTCTTGGTAAATTTATTATTAAACCTAGCCCCCCTATATAGAAAATGACTTGCTCTGAGAGCTGTATGCTTGTCCAAATGTAGATTAAAGAGCCAACGATTAGAACAAGAATGTTAATAATTTTAAAATTTGAAAGTAAATCTTCAGTTATTGCAATAACTCCAATAGCTATATTCACTGAGGACAAGAAATAACCAAGCCAACTAGGTTGTAATAAATTGGAGTATGTATTTAATCCCCATATAAGTCCAACAACTGTTATGAATAAACCAATTCCCCAGGGTTCAACATTTCTTAGAAATAGATTTCCAATACTTCCAAGAAAAAATACAAGTGAATAAAACAAAGTAATATGTTGAAAGATTTCGACTGTTATTTTATACAAAAATCCTGAGTAAATTAAAACAATTGTTGAAGTAATCAAAATTGCAACATCTTCAGGAATATTAATGGAGCTGATATTTTCCAATATATTCAGAGTAAATATTATTACTGCTGTAAATGAGACAGTTGAGACAAAATATAAAAATGAAGAGATTCTTTCACTGCTTTTGAAAATAAATAATTTATTTTTATCAATTTGTTGACTATAACCGGCTGCATAAAACAAAAAACATGTTGTCACAATCAAGAGGATAAGCTGAGCCCAATAAGAGAGATTAGTCCAAATTAGAGGCAGAGTTCCAAGCAAACCAGATAGTAGAAAGAAACCTCCAATTAAAGTTATAGCTCTTGCAACCTTAGATTTTTGTGAAAGGTTATTATTTTCGTCAAATTTTATTATTTTTTCGTAAATTTCAGTATCTAAAACTTCATTTTCAAGCAGGTTGTCCAAAAATTTGGTAATTTTGTTATCCATAAGATTATCATAATGATTTAAGATTTCATCTCACTAATTTTTCTATATAATCTAAACTTTAAAGAGACTTTATTGTTACGCCGAGATGCCCGAGCGGCCAAAGGGAGCAGACTGTAAATCTGCCGGTTATGCCTTCGTAGGTTCGAATCCTACTCTCGGCACTGGCCCTCTTAGCTCAGTTGGTAGAGCACTTCCATGGTAAGGAAGAGGTCTCCGGTTCAAATCCGGAAGAGGGCTCAGTAGATGACAATAAGTTAGATGGCGGCGTAGCTCAGTTGGTAAGAGCGCACGACTCATAATCGTGAGGTCGGCAGTTCGAGTCTGCCCGCCGCTACTCAAAGAAAGGATAAGTAATGGCTTCTGATAAGAGACCACCACTAACTATGGTGTGCACAGAGTGTAAAGCTCAGAATTATGTTACAACAAAAAATAAGACTAATGTGCCTGACAGAATGGAATTTAAAAAATATTGTTCCAAATGTAGAAAGCATATTTTACATAGAGAAAAAAGGTAGAAATATCTCAATTTCTCTTTATTCTTAACATAGATGAATAACGTAACAAAAATTAATAACTTTAATGAAGACACGTCTAATTCAGAGCTGGTACAAAAATCCCAAGCAGGGGACAAAGTTGCTTTTGAAATGTTGGTACATCGACACCAAGATTTAGTATTTTCTTTGGCATTCAAACTTACTGGAAACAAAGAGCTTGCTAATGATGTAGGGCAAGAAGCTTTCATAAGGGCATGGAAAGCAATTGATAAATTTAGAGGTGATTCAACATTCAGCACATGGATATACAGGATCACTGTAAATACAGCTTGGACGTTAAGAAAAAAAGCTAAAAAGCATTATTCACTAAATATCGAAGATACTCAAGAACCCATAGTCATTGATGAAAAAAATGATCCGGAGTTAATCGCAATAAATTCAGATTTATCTTCAGTACTAAGAAAAGCGTTAGACCAAATTCCACTAGAACAAAGAATTATTGTTGAGTTGAAAAATATAGAAGGTAGATCACATAAAGAAATAGCAGAGTATTTAGACATAAGTGTGACTGCAGCAAAAGTAAGACTTCATAGAGCACATCAAAAACTAAGAACTATTTTGGAGGATGTAGAGGCATGAAAGAAATTTTAAAAAACCTAAAGTACCAAGCTGTGTGCAGAAGGAAAAGAAATCAAATGATAAAAACCTATCTCAATGGAGTTTATTTTCAGTTTGATTCTGATAACCATGTCCAATACTGCTTAAAATGTCAGACAGCAGGCAAGAGATATAGAGCTTTTAGAGAGGAACTTGAAAATGAAGTACAAGTTGATATTGAAGCCCCAGAGGACTTCACATCACGGGTCATGTCTTCTTTAGATAAAAAAGTAAAAACTACTACTAATAAAGGTACAAAAATAATATTATTGACACTACTTGGATTAATGTCTTTAGTAATATTGGTCTTTGGGTTAAAGCGCTCATCTAATGAGTTAGACAAAGAGTAAACTTAGGGGTGTAGCTCTAATTGGCAGAGCGCGGGTCTCCAAAACCTGAGGTTGTGAGTTCGAGTCTCACCGCCCCTGCAAAAGGAAAATTATGAATGAAATGAATAGAGAAATGAGAAGAATGTCAGAGCGTGAAGAACGCCTGGCAAAAAAAGCAGACAGAAATGTTGGCAAGTTTAGTAATGAGGAAAAGGTTTCTAGATTCAAAAGAATCTCCATTTACCTTGGTGAAGTCAGAACTGAATTAAAAAGAGTAAATTGGCCAACTGTTGATACCTTGACTACATTTACCGTAGTAACAATAGTAACTATCATTTCGATGACGTTATTAATTTTCGGAATGGACTTTGGTTTTAAAAATACTTTGATTAGCCTGTTATCTTCTGGAGGATAGAAATAATGAATGATGAAATTTTAGTTGAAGAGACTGAAGAAGTCTTAGAAGATTTTAGTGCAAATCTGCACCCGTATGATCTTCCAGGGGAATGGTTTGTTTTGAATGCTCAATCCGGACATGAAAAGAAGGTTCGAACGAACATACTTACTCGTATTAAAAACTTACATTTAGACGATAAAGTTTATGACGTAGTTATTCCCACTGACGAAGTAGTAGAAATAAGAAATGGTAAAAAAGTTAATGTAGAGAAGAAGACATTTCCAGGATATGTATTAGTAAGAATGGACTTAGATGACACTACATGGTACGAAATTCGTAACACACCATCTATTATAGGTTTTGTTGGATCCGGAAAGTTACCAGTTTCATTATCTAGACGAGAAATTGAAAGAATTCTAGGATCTAATGAAGAAGTTGAAGTTAAAAAAGAGTCACCAAAATTCAAACCAGATTTTGAAGTTGCAGAAACTGTAAGAGTTACTACAGGACCTTTTGCTGACTTTAATGGAATAATTGAAGAAATTAACTTAGATCAATCAAAAGTTACAGTACTAGTTAACATATTTGGACGTGAAACTCCAGTTGAACTGGGTTTCACAGATATTGTTAAGAATTAAGGGATAAAAAATGGCTAAAGAAGTAAAAGCGAAATTAAAACTACAAATTCCTGGAGGGGGAGCTACACCAGCACCACCTGTTGGTTCAGCATTGGGACAATATGGAGTAAACATTATGGACTTTGTCCAAGCTTTTAATAATGATACATCAAGTAGACAAGGTGAAACAGTCCCTGTTGAGATTACAATATTTGAAGATAATTCATTTACCTTTGAAACAAAAACAGCTCCAGCATCATATTTAATTAAAAAGGCTATTGGACTAGAGTCTGGTTCAGCTGAACCACACAAAGTGAAAGTAGCATCTATAACCAGAGACCAACTTAAAAATATTGCTGAAGCAAAAATGGTAGATTTAAATGCTAATGATATAGATATGGCAATAAATATTATTGCTGGTACTGCTAGATCAATGGGCGTTACAGTAGAAAGTTAAAAAATATATTTGGGAGACTTAGGTCGTTTGAACCAAAAGGAGAAATATGAAAAAATACGGTAAAAAATACAACGAAGTGAAAAAAAATATGCCTGAATCGAAACAGAGCCTATTAGATGCCCTTACGATCTGTAAAGAAAACTCAACTGCAAATTTTGACGAATCTATTGATGCAGTTTTTTCATTAGGAATTGATACAAAAGTTGTGGAAGAAAATATAAGAACTACGGTTTCATTACCTCATGGAAATGGTAAAAGTATCAAAATTGCTGTATTTGCCGGTGGGGAAGCTTTAACAGAAGCTGAGAATGCTGGTGCAGATATTGTAGGAGGTAAAGAGTTAGCTACAAAGGTTGCGTCAGAAGAAAAACTTGATGTAGATTTAGTTATTTCAACACCAGAAATGATGGCTGATGTTGGACAACTTGGAAAAATCTTAGGTCCTAAGGGCCTAATGCCGAATCCTAAAACAGGAACTGTAACTCCAAATGTTGCAAAAGCCGTTGAAGATTTCAAAAAAGGAAAAGTCGAAATTAAAAATGACAAATTGGGGAATGTTCATCTATCTATCGGAAAAGTATCATTCACTGCAGAAGATTTAAAAACAAATCTTGAAGAAGTTATCGCTGTAATTACTAGAGCTAAACCCGCTTCCTCAAAGGGAGAGTACATTAAGTCAATGTATATATCCTCTACAATGGGGCCGTCAGTTAGCGTAGATATTAATCTATAAATTTATTTGCTGATAAATTCAATTGAGCTATATTGTTTAGATACAACTTAAACCAAAGACCGATAGTAGGAAACTTTAAACATCTATCGCAGGTAAATTGCCTAGTCCTTGGTTTGCAAGGATTTTTTTATGGTTAGACAAGATAAAGCAGATAAAGTAAAAGAGCTAGAAGAGCTATTCAGTTCTGCAAACGCATTAGTTTTAGCTGAATACCGTGGATTGACTGTAACTGAACAAACAAAACTTAGAAGAGAACTAAAAAATGCAGGTGCAACTTTTAATGTAGTGAAAATGTCTCTCGCTAAAAGAGCTGCTGAGAACATTGGATATGAATCTATACTAGAACATTTTGCAGGTCCTACTGGAGTTGCCGTTATAGAGTCCGACCCGGTTGAGGCCGCCAAAGTACTTAAACAATTTTCCAAAGACTATGATTCATTTGTTGTTAAGGGTGGATTAATGGAGTCTGAGCCATTAACAATTGATCAAATTAACATTCTTGCATCTATAGAAACTAGAGACGTTCTCTTAGCCAAGATTGCAGGAGGATTCAATTCACCTTTGACGAAAATGGCATTAGGTCTAAAAGGAGTATTAAGCAAATCTGGGTATGCTTTTAAAGCATTGCTTGATATGAAAGAAGCAAATCCAGAAACAAGTTCAGAAGCTAAAGAATCTGATTCTTCTAAAGAAGATTCAGAGGATGTAATTAAAGAGGAGGAATAACAATGGCAAAAATGACAACAGAAGAGTTGTTATCTGTCTTTGAAGAAATGTCAGTTTTAGAATTGAAAGAATTCTTAGACTCATTTGAAGAGAAGTTTGATGTTACTGCAGCAGCTCCGGTAGCTGTGGCAGCAGCTCCAGCAGGTGGAGATGGCGGATCAGAAGAAGCTAAAGATTCTTTTGATGTTGTTCTAACAGAAGCTGGCGGACAGAAAATACAAGTTATTAAAGAAGTAAGAGGACTAACCAGTCTTGGTTTGAAAGAAGCCAAAGAACTCGTTGACGGTGCTCCATCTGACATACTTAAAGGTGCTTCAAAAGAAGATGCTGATAAAGCAAAAGAAGCTCTTGAAGGTGCTGGCGCTACCGTAGAACTCAAATAATTAACATTATTTGTTTGCTTAAATAAGAAGTACTTATATACTTTACCCTTCGGGTTATCGTATTTTATTTTTGAGGAGGCTTGTTGTCCGCTGTTCAGAATTCTAGACTTTCGTTTGCAAGAACTAAAGGTTTGGAGATTCCAGATTTATTAAATATACAAAAAGATTCATTTAAAAAGTTTCTAGACGAAGGTCTGTCCGAGATTCTTAATGAAATCTCACCTATTAAAGACTTTTCAGGACGTTTCAAACTAGAGTTCCTAGAACACTTTTTTGAACCACCAATGAAAAGTTTAGAAGAATGTAAGATAACAGACTCTACATATTCTCAACCCTTATATGTAATTGCTGAATTTACAGATGCTGAAACTTATCAGCAAAAAAGAGAAACCGTATTTCTTGGAGATTTCCCAATCATGACCGATACAGGTTCTTTCGTCATTAATGGGACAGAGAGAGTCATAGTAAGCCAACTTGTACGTTCTCCTGGTGTATATTTTTCAAAAGAAATTGATAAGACTTCAGATAAAGATCTTTATATTGGAAAAATGATTCCCGGTAGAGGTGCATGGTTAGAATTTGACACAGACAAGAGAGATACAATTGGTGTACGTGTTGATAGAAAAAGAAGACAGCATATTACAGCATTTTTAAGAGCGCTTTACGCTGTGGATCCAACTCAATGGGAGAAATATAAAATTGAGACAAAAGAAGATGCAATTAACATTTTTGGAGACTTTCCTTCAATCCAAAATACAATTGAAAGAGATCCAGATCCTTCACCAGAGGCAGCCTTAATAGACTTATATAGAAAACTACGTCCCGGTGAACCGGCAACAGTTGAGTCAGCAAGAAACTTGATTAAGCAAATGTTCTATACCGAAAAAAGATATGATTTATCAAAAGTCGGTAGATATAAAGTAGAGCAAAAATTAGGTAGAGATTATAGCGAAAAAGATCAAAAACAATACACAGCAGAGGTTGATGGAATGTTGAGGATCGATGACATGATTGATTCAATCAAATATGTTATAGCTCTTCATGCAAAAGAAGAAACTATGACTAACAATCTTGGTAAAGATATAAAAGTAAGACTCGATGATATTGATCACTTTTCTAACAGAAGAATAAGAACTGTTGGGGAACTTGTTCAAAATCAGGTGAGAGTAGGATTGAGCAGACTTGAAAGAGTTGTAAGAGAAAGAATGACAACTCAAGAACCGGATGCGATAAAGCCACAATCACTTATCAACATCAGACCTATTCAAGCAGCACTTAAAGAATTTTTTGGTACAAGTCAGTTGAGCCAGTTTATGGATCAACCTAACCCAATTGCAGCATTAACTCATAGAAGGAGGCTCTCAGCCTTAGGACCAGGTGGTCTCTCTAGAGAAAGAGCCGGTTTCGAAGTTAGAGACGTTCACCCTTCCCATTACGGAAGAATGTGTCCTATCGAAACTCCAGAAGGTCCAAACATTGGATTAATTGGAACATTAGCTACTTACGGAAGAATCAATGATTTTGGTTTTATCGAGACTCCATACTGGAAAGTAGAGAATGGTGTTGTTAAGACAAACAAAGAAGTTTATCTTACTGCTCATGACGAAAATGATGTGACTATTGCACAAGCTAACGCTCCACTTAACGATGATGGTACATTCAAAAATAAACGAGTTTTATGCAGGAAAACAGATGGTGAAGTTGCCTTCGTTTCAGATAAAGAAATTGATTACATGGACGTAAGTCCAAAACAGATTTGTTCTGTCACAACAGCTTTAATTCCATTTTTAGAACATGATGATGCTAACAGAGCACTTATGGGTTCTAACATGCAAAGACAAGCAGTTCCACTTGTTACAACTGAAGCTCCATATGTTGGTACGGGAATGGAAGAGAATGTTGCCAGAGATTCTGGTGAAGCTTTAATTTCACCTGTTTCAGGAGAGGTCGTCAATGTCTCAGGAGATGAGATAGTCCTTAAAGAGAAAGAAACTAATAAAAAGCATACATTTGAAGTTCAAAAGTTTAAGAGATCAAACCAAGCGACTTCTGCAAATCAAAAACCACTTGTAAAGGTTGGAACAAAAGTTAAACCTGGTGATGTCTTGGCAGATGGACCTAGCACCCAAGGAGGAGAGCTTGCTTTAGGTAAGAACCTCTTAGTTGCTTACATGCCGTGGGATGGTTACAACTTTGAAGACTCAATTGTTATATCAGAAAGATTAGTAAAAGAAGATGTTTTAACATCTGTCCATATTGCTGAGCATGAAATAGAAGCTCGTGATACAAAATTAGGGGAAGAAGAAATCACTCGAGATATTCCTAATGTTGCAGAAGAAGTGTTAATGGATTTAGATGAAATGGGAATTGTAAGAATAGGTGCTGAAGTCACACCTGGAGATTATTTGGTAGGCAAAGTCACACCAAAAGGTGAAACAGAACTTACCCCAGAAGAAAGACTATTAAGAGCTATTTTTGGTGAGAAAGCAAGAGAAGTAAGAGACACCTCTCTTAGGGTTCCTCACGGACAAAAAGGAAAAGTTATTGATGTGCAAATTCTCGATAGAGAAAATGGAGAAGATCTTCCCCCAGGAGTAAACAAAAAAGTACGAGTTTACGTAGCTATCCAAAGAAAAATTCAAGTTGGAGACAAGCTTTCTGGAAGACATGGTAACAAAGGTGTTATTTCAAAAATAAATGCTATTGAAGATATGCCATTTATGGAAGATGGAACTCCAGTAGATATTCTATTATCTCCATTAGGTGTACCAAGTCGTATGAATTTAGGGCAAGTATTAGAAACTCACTTAGGTTGGGCAGCTGATCAAGGTTGGGGAGAATATAAAGGTGATACTCTTGCCTCCAAAGGAGCGAAACCAGGGACATTAATAAGCACTCCTGTATTTGATGGAGCTGATGAAGATGAAATCCACAAAATACTGGAAAATGTAAATGAAAATAGAGATGGAATACAAATGGTTAACACTGATGGAAAAACCACATTATATGATGGTCGCACCGGAGAAGCCTTTGATTCAAAAATCACTGTTGGGTACACATATATATTGAAACTAATTCACTTGGTAGATGAAAAGATACACGCAAGGTCAACTGGTCCTTATTCAATGATTACACAACAACCTCTTGGTGGTAAAGCACAATTTGGTGGTCAGAGATTTGGAGAAATGGAAGTTTGGGCTCTAGAAGCATATGGTGCTAGTTACGCATTGCAAGAACTTCTTACAATTAAATCAGACGACACTGTTGGAAGAGTTAAGGTATACGAATCAATTGTTAAGGGTGACAATATTCCTGAACCAGGAATACCAGAGTCTTTTAAGGTTTTATTAAAAGAAATGCAAAGTTTGTGTTTAAACGTAGAAATTTTATCAGCTGGTGAAGAAATTTCAATGAAAGAAATTAGCGATGAATACGTCAAGACCGCAGAAACGCTTGGAATTGATATGTCGAAACCAGAACAAGATGAACCGGAGTTATAGGAATTATGGAAAAAGTATTTGATGAATTAAGTATCAGCCTCGCTACTTCTGACCAAATGAGAAGTTGGTCATTTGGTGAAGTTAAAAAACCAGAGACTATTAATTACAGAACTTTGAAACCTGAAAAAGATGGCCTTTTTGATGAAAGAATCTTCGGACCAACAAAAGATTGGGAATGTTCTTGTGGAAGATACAAGAGAATTCGTTACAGAGGAATTGTCTGTGAAAGATGTGGCGTAGAAGTTACAAGGCGAGAAGTTAGACGTGAAAGAATGGGTCACATTGAACTAGCGGCCCCAGTGACTCATATTTGGTACTTCAAAGGCGTTCCAAGTAGGTTGGGTTACTTCCTAGATATGTCTCCTAAAGAACTCGAAAAAATTATTTACTTTGCAGCATATCTAGTCGTTTCTATCGATGAAAAAAAACGAACTAAAGATTTAAGTGAGCTCGAAGAAGCAGTTGTTGCTGAATGTGAGATCGTAGATGAAGATCATCAAGAATGGGAATCAAAAAGAATTAAGCAAATGAAGCTTGAGATTAAGGCTATGGAAAATGGAAAAGTCCCAGAAGCTGAAGTCCAAGAGCGAAAGAAAGATATTGAAAAAGAGATTAAAGGCAAAAAGAAAAAATCTGATGATGAAATCGAAGTAATCAAGAATGCTTTCTCAAGATTAAAAACTCTCAAACCAAAGGACATTATTGAAGACGACACCTTGTGGCGTGAAATGATCGATAAGTATGATGAATATTTCACTGGTGGTATGGGTGCTGAAGCTGTAAGAGAATTAGTTAAACTAGTTGACTTAAAAGCTGAGATGGAAAAATTAAAATCGGACTTAGATTCCAAATCTGCACAAAGAAGACAACGAGCAATTCAAAGAATGAAAGTTATCAAGCCATTTGCTGATGGAAAAAATCCACCTGAAGCAATGATATTGGAGATAGTTCCAGTAATTCCTCCAGAATTGAGACCTATGGTACAACTTGATGGTGGTCGTTTTGCTACTTCAGATTTAAATGATTTATACAGAAGATTAATTAACAGAAATAACAGGTTAAAAAAATTAATTGAACTTGGAGCACCAGACATAATAATTAGTAACGAAAAAAGAATGTTACAAGAATCGGTAGATGCACTTTTTGACAATGGTAGAAGAGGAAGAGCTGTTGCAGGTGCTGGTGGTCGTGGACTTAAGTCTTTATCAGACATGTTAAAAGGTAAGCAAGGAAGATTCCGTCAAAACCTTTTAGGTAAGAGAGTTGACTATTCTGCTCGTTCAGTAATTGTTGTAGGACCACATTTGCAACTTCAGCAATGCGGACTACCCAAAATGATGGCTTTAGAACTTTTTAAACCATTCGTTATGAAAAGACTTGTTGAATTAGGTTTAGCGCAAAATATTAAATCAGCTAAAAGAATGGTTGAGAGATCAAGAGCCCAAGTATGGGATGTATTAGCTGAGGTTATAGAAGAACATCCAGTCCTTTTAAACAGAGCACCTACTTTACACAGATTAGGTATACAGGCATTTGAGCCAATTTTAGTAGAAGGTAAAGCTATTCAAGTTCATCCATTAGTTTGTGAAGCTTTTAATGCTGACTTTGACGGTGATCAAATGGCAGTACATGTTCCATTATCTGCAGAGGCTCAGGCTGAAGCAAGAGTATTGATGCTTGCGACAAACAATGTATTATCACCTGCAAGTGGAAACCCAATTGTTTCACCCAGCCAGGACATGGTTATTGGTCTCTATTACATAACTGAGTGCTATGAAAAACTTGAAGATGCAAAGATGGCATTTGTTGACATTAATGAAGCAGAACAAGCATATGAAGCAGGACATATTGGTCTTCAAACTCCAATTAGATTAAGAGTTGGAGAAATTGCTGGTGATGCGACAATGCACGGAGAAATTAAAAATAGATTTGCTGATTTAATTACTGAAAGTCCAGTAGATGGTTCAGCATTATTGAATACAACTCTTGGAAGAGTTTACTTCAACGAAGTACTTCCAAAAGACTTTCCATTCATACAAGCTAAAGTTCGTAAAAATGAAATGAAGAGAATTATATCTGAAGTTATTGAAAGATATAACAAAGCAGAGTTAAGAGAATTCTTAGATGCAATGAAAGATGTTGGATTTAAATACGGAGCCAAAGCTGGTTTGAGTGTAGCTATGACAGATGTAAAAACACCACCAGAAAAAAGTACAATCCTAGAGAAGCACGAGAGTGATGCTGAGAGAGTGGAAAATCAATTCAACAGTGGCGTAATTACAGAAGATGAAAGAAAAAAAGCCATAATTGAGATTTGGACAAAAGCTACAGATGAGATTCAGCATGCAATGAGTCGTGCTTTAGAAGCGGATGAATTTAATCCTGTCGATATGATGGTTAAATCTGGAGCAAGAGGAAATATGATGCAGGTAAGACAGCTTGCAGGTATGAGAGGTTTGGTTGCCAACCCCAAAGGTGACATTATAGAAAGACCTATTAAGAGTAACTTCAGAGAAGGAATGTCAGTTCTCGAATACTTCATATCTACTCACGGTGCAAGAAAAGGTCTCGCTGATACAGCCCTAAGAACTGCTGATTCAGGTTACCTCACAAGAAGACTTGTAGATGTTGCTGCTGGTATTGTAGTAAAAGATCAAGGTGATGAAAATATTGACTGGAGAGGTACTAAAAAAACAGTTATTGAATCGGATGGCAAAGTTAGTAGATACTTACATTCAAAACTTTATGGAAGAGTACTAGCTGAAGATATTAAAAAAGACAAAAAAGTAGTTGAATTTGGAGATTCCCAAAAACTATCAAAAGGTACATATATTGATGCTGAAGTTTTAGATGCAATATCTAAATGCGGTATTGAAAGTGTAAATATTTTATCACCATTTAACTCACAAGATCCTGAAACAATGGACCCTCTGTGTTATGGATTTAGTTTAGCTACCGGTAAGCCAGTTGAAGTTGGAGAGGCTGTAGGAATTATTTCTGCACAGTCTATTGGAGAACCTGGAACACAGCTTACAATGAGAACTTTCCACACTGGGGGAGTTGTAGGGTTAGATATTACGTCAGGTCTACCTAGAATTGTTGAGTTATTTGAGGCAAGAAATCCTAAAGGTAAATCAGTTATGTCAGCAATAAATGGAAAAATTAAATCTATAGATACTACACCTGAGGGCACAAGAGTAGTGACTATCCAAAATGAAAAAGAAGATATTGAAGTAGAAGTACTTAGAAGGCAAACTTTAGTAGTTAATCAAGGAGATACCGTTGAAGCAGGAGATGCTTTAACAACTGGACCAAAAGCACCTAAGGAAGTTCTAGAAATTAATGGTGTGCGTGCGACCCAAGAGTATCTAGTTGACGAAGTACAAAAAACTTATCGTGATCAGGGAGTTGAAGTTCACGACAAGCACGTTGAAATGATAGTTCGACAAATGTTAAGAAGAGTAAGAATTGTTAGTGCTAATGATTCTGATTATTTACCAAACGAACTAGTTGATTCAACATTATTTAGAAAGACTAATCAAGCATTAGTCAAAGAAGGAAAAACACCTGCTGAAGGAAGACCAGAGCTTATGGGTATCACCAAAGCTAGCCTTGCAACGGACTCATGGTTATCAGCGGCATCTTTCCAAGAAACTACAAGAGTACTAACAGAAGCAGCAATGAAGAAAAGCACTGATGCTCTGTCGGGTCTTAAAGAGAATGTGATTATCGGAACACTTATTCCTGCGGGAACTGGTTCTGAAGCTTATCAAAAGCTCACACCTTCACTTCCAGATGCTCCTGAAGTTTCATCATTAGGATTCATGGAAGCATCATCAGATTCGGAAGAAACTGAAGGAGATGCATTGCCAAATCCTGCACAATGGCTAGCTATGCTAGGCGAAGAAGGAGAAGAAGAAACAGAGTAAAAACTTATAAATTTTTGGTTGTTGTAAGTTCAAAACTCTCATATACTTCTTTCTCGGTAAGTCAATAACACTATTTAGATTGGAAAATTAATGCCTACTACGCAACAGTTAGTCAGAAAAGGACGCAAGTCTAAAGTGTCTAAAGAAAAGACACCTGGCCTAAAAGGTTCACCTCAACGAAGAGGGGTTTGTACTCGTGTGTATACAGTTACACCTAAGAAACCAAACTCTGCTTTAAGAAAAGTGTGTAGGGTTAGATTATCTACTGGTACAGAAGTTACAGCCTACATACCTGGTGAAGGACATAACCTTCAAGAGCATTCAATTGTATTGGTAAGAGGTGGTAGAGTTAAAGACCTTCCTGGTGTGAGGTATAAAGTCATAAGAGGAGCATTAGACACTTCCGGTGTAGCTGACAGAAAACAAGCTAGATCAAGATATGGAAGTAAAAAAGGTTAATCATGAGAAGAGGACCATCACTTAAACGTAAACCAGAACCTGACCCTTTATTCAACAGTGTTTTGGTATCTCAACTCACAAATCAAATTTTATTAGATGGAAGAAAAGATACAGCTAGGAACATTGTTTACAGTGCTCTTGAGTTAGTTGAAAAACAAGTCGGTGGAGACCCACTAGCGGTATTAAAAGAAGCTTTTGAAAATGTAAAACCCCAAGTTGAAACAAAATCAAGACGAGTTGGTGGAACTAACTATCAGGTACCAATGGAGGTCCCACATAGAAGAAGTACAACACTGGCAATCAGGTGGATGGTTGCAGCCTCAAGAAAAAGAGGAGAAAAAACAATGGCTGAACGTTTAGGCAGAGAAATTCTTGATGCAAGTAAAAATACAGGAGCATCCGTCAAGAAAAGGGAAGATGTTCACAAAATGGCCGAATCAAACAGAGCTTTCGCTCACTATAGGTGGTAAAGATGTCAGAGAGAGCAATAGATTTAAAACAACTAAGAAACATTGGAATAATGGCTCATATTGATGCAGGAAAAACAACTCTTACCGAAAGAGTCTTGTACTACACCGGTAAAACATACAAAATTGGTGAAGTTCATGACGGAGCTGCAGTTATGGACTGGATGGAGCAAGAGCAGGAAAGAGGTATTACAATCACCTCGGCTGCAACCACATGTGTGTGGGAAGGTCACACAATTAATATTATTGACACACCAGGTCACGTTGACTTCACAGTAGAGGTAGAAAGATCACTTAGAGTTTTAGATGGAGCAGTCGCTGTATTTGATGGAGTAGCTGGAGTAGAGCCTCAATCTGAAACAGTATGGAGACAAGCAGACAAATACAACGTTCCAAGAATTTGCTTTGTTAATAAACTAGATAGAACAGGTGCAGATTTTGATTTTGACGTACAATCAATCGTTGAAAGACTTGAAGCTAAACCAGCAGTTTTACATATACCTATAGGAGCTGAAGAAAACTTTGTTGGTGTAATAGATTTAGTAGAAATGAAATCACATACTTGGTCAAAAGATGATGGATCCGAGTGGGATATAAGTGATATAGCTGAAGACATGCTTGCTGAGGCAAATGAAAAAAGACAAGAATTATTAGATGTTATTGCTGAGGCAGATGATGATGTTCTTGAAAAATATTTAGGTGAGGAAGAACTAACAGTAGAAGAAATTAAGAAAGCGATTAGAAAAGGTACACTTGGAGGTCTTTTTGTGCCAGTTCTTGCGGGAAGTGCATTTAAAAATAAAGGCGTACAGTTACTTCTTAATGCTGTAATAGACTATCTTCCATCTCCTCTGGACATTGAACCTACAACCGGATTTAAACCTGGAGATGAAGAGAATGAAATTGTTAGAGAACATTCTGATGAAGAACCATTTTCTGCTCTTGCTTTTAAGGTTGTGAGTGACCCTCATGTTGGAAAATTAACATACTTTAGAGTTTATTCAGGGACACTTAAAAAAGGTGACAAAGTTGTAAATACGACTACTGGCAAAGATGAAAGACTTGGAAGAATTTTAAGAATGCATTCAAATAGTAGAGAAGATATTGATGCAATTTCCACTGGAGACATTGTCGCAGGGGTGGGACTTAAAAATGCTAAAACAGGAGATACACTTGCTGACTCTTCAAATCCAATACAGTTAGAGTCTATGACATTCCCAGAACCAGTAATCTCTGTTGCAATCGAACCAAAATCTAGAGCAGATGAAGAAAAACTTTCTGAGGGATTACAAAAACTAGCAGAGGAAGACCCTACATTTGTAGTCCAGTCTGATGAAGAAACTGGTCAAACAATCATTTCAGGAATGGGTGAATTACATCTAGACATTCTTGTAGATAGATTAAAAAGAGAATTTAGAGTAGAAGCTAACATTGGCAAGCCACAAGTAGCATATCGTGAGGCTCTTAAAAAAGAAGTAAAGATAGAAGCAAAATATATTCGCCAAAGTGGTGGTAAAGGTCAGTATGGCCACGTAGTTATGGAACTTGAGCCAATAAAAGAAGGTTACGAATTTGTAGACTTAATTAAAAGTGGAAGAATCCCACGAGAATATATACCATCTGTAAATGCTGGGGTTGAAGCAGCAATGGAATCCGGAGTTTTAGCTGGTTATCCACTTGAAAACATTAAGGCAACATTAGTTGATGGAAGCTACCATGATGTTGACTCTTCGGAAATGGCATTTAAAATTGCTGGATCGATGGCGCTAAAAGATGGTGCTAAAAAAGCTGGAATTAAACTACTTGAACCAGTTATGGAAGTAGAAGTTGTAACACCAGAAGATTTTATGGGAGATGTTGTCGGAGATCTATCCTCAAGAAGAGGAAAGATTGCTGAGATGGGACAAAGAGGATCTGCAAAGGTCATCAATGCTACTGTTCCACTATCAGAGATGTTTGGGTACGCAACTGATTTGCGTTCAAGAACTCAAGGCCGTGCAACATTTACGATGCAGTTTGATAGTTATGAAGACGTCCCCGACGCAATAACTAAGGAGATAACTGCGAGTATTCGTGGAGTAGAGGTTGAAGTCTAAGCTTGTTTTCAAGCTAAGGTTTTTTAAAAAAGGAGAAAAATATGTCAAAGGAAAAATTTGACCGCAGCAAGCCTCATGTGAACATCGGTACAATGGGCCACATTGACCATGGTAAAACCACATTGACGGCCGCAATAACAAAAGTTTTAGCTGAAGCCGGTAATGGTGATGCGACAGCTTTTGAAGATATAGATAAAGCCCCTGAAGAGAGGGAAAGAGGAATCACAATTCAGATTGCTCACGTAGAGTATGAGACTGAGAATAGACATTATGCTCACGTGGACATGCCTGGTCACGCTGACTATGTAAAAAATATGATTACAGGTGCAGCACAAGTTGATGGTGCAATATTAGTTGTATCAGCAGCTGATGGTCCAATGCCTCAGACAAGAGAACATGTTCTCTTGGCGAGACAAGTTGGAGTACCAGCAATAGCAGTATTCCTTAATAAAGTTGATCAAGTTGATGACGAGGAACTTCTTGACTTAGTTGAAATGGAAGTAAGAGAACTTCTTTCAGCATATGATTTTCCTGGAGACGATGTTCCAGTAGTCAGAGGTTCAGCATTAGCAGCACTTGAGGGTGATGAAGCCGGTATAAAAGCCGTCTTAGATATGATGGAACAAGTTGATAATTATATCGAGGAACCAACAAGAATCGTAGATAAACCATTCTTAATGCCTGTAGAGGACGTATTCTCTATTACAGGTCGAGGTACAGTTGTTACTGGAAGAATCGAACAAGGAATCGTTAATGTAAACGAAGAAGTTGAAATTATTGGTATTAGAGATACTCAAAAATCAGTATGTACTGGTGTTGAAATGTTCAGAAAACTACTTGATGAAGGTAGAGCTGGAGACAATGTTGGTCTACTTTTAAGAGGTATCGATAAAGAAGATGTTGAAAGAGGACAGGTTATCGCAAAACCAGGTTCAATTACACCTCATACAAAATTTGAGGGTGAAGTATACGTCTTGACAAAAGAAGAAGGTGGACGTCACAATCCATTTTTCAAAGGATACAGACCGCAGTTCTATTTTAGAACTACTGATGTAACCGGTGAAGTTAGTCTCCCAGAGGGTACCGAAATGGTAATGCCGGGTGACAACGTCTCCGTAACAGTTGAGCTAATCTCCCCAATTGCGATGGAAGAAGGAGTGAAGTTTGCTATCCGTGAAGGTGGCAGAACTGTAGGAGCAGGACAAGTAACAAAAGTTATAGAGTAATAAAAATCAACCGGGGGTAGACTACTTGCTCCCGGTTTTTTTTGAGGAAGAAATGGCAAAGCAACAACAGCAAATAAGAATAAAATTGAAGGCTTACGACAACTATGTTGTTGATGAGTCTGCGCGTAAAATTGCCGAAACTGTTATCAAGACTCAAGCGAAAGTAAAGGGTCCAATTCCTCTACCTACTCAAATACATAGATATTGTGTAATAAGATCACCACATGTTTATAAAAAATCAAGAGAGCATTTTGAAATGAGGATTCACAAGAGACTTATTGACATTATTGAACCTACTCCAAAAACTGTAGATTCATTAATGAGACTTGATTTACCAGCCGGTGTAGAAGTAGAGATTAAGTTATGAAAACATTAATCGCTAAAAAAGTGGGAATGACTCAAATATTTGATGAAGAGTCAAATGCAAAAGGTGTAACAGTATTAGACATTTCAGGATGTCGAGTAGTACAGATTAAGTCAGCTGAAAAAGATGGTTACTCTGCAGCCCAGCTAACAATAGGGTCTAACAAAAAAGCCAACAGACCAACTAAACAACATTACGACAAATACAAAGTTGAACCAGGAGAATGTCTTTATGAGGTTCCTCTTGATGAAGATTCTGAAATTAAATCTGGAACAGAATTAAATGTAAGCGAGTATTTTGAAGTAGGTCAAAAAATTGACATAACAGGATTTTCAAAAGGCCATGGTTTTACCGGTGTAATGAAACGTCACAACTTTTCCGGACAAAAAGCTAGTCATGGTGTTCACAAGGTACATAGAGCAGGGGGTTCAATAGGTAATGCCTCATATCCAGGACATGTTTTCAAAGGTCAAAAAATGGCTGGTAGAATGGGTAACCAAAAAAAGACAATCCAATCTGTAACAATTGTTGAAATCAATGCAGAAAAAAACTACATTTTAGTTAATGGACCCGTTCCCGGTAAAAAAGGAAATATAGTCCAAATTCAGTCAGCAGTTAAGGTTTCATAATGAGCATCAAACTAGACACTTACAATACTGCTGATAACAAAGTCACTAAGAGTCAATTCAATTTTGAAGTAATTGAGGATATCAATATTGGACTGTTGCATCAAGTCGTAAAATCAAATAGAACAAATTATAGAAATAACACAGCTTCTGTAAAAACAAGATCACAAGTTTCAGGAACAGGTGCAAAACCTTGGGCACAAAAAGGCACAGGTAAAGCAAGACAGGGTTCTTTACGTTCACCACAGTTTGTAGGTGGCGGTATTGCACATGGTCCAGGTGGAAGAGTGTATCTTGATAGAACTCCAAAAAAAATGAAAAAGAAATCATTAAATATGGCAATTTCTCAAAGGATAAAAGAAGAAGCCTTATTTGTAATTGATGGTCAGTCAGTAGACGTACCATCTACAAAGTTAGCTTCTACTGTATTAAGTGAGTTTAATATTGAACGGTCATTCATATTTGTTTATGGCGAAGGTGATGACAATTTAATTAAATCATTTAGGAATCTAAAAAACTCAAGAATAGTTTCTGTAAAAAAACTTTCTACTTATGACGTCGTCTCAACAGACAATGCAGTTTTATCGAAAAACGCAATGGATTACTTAACAGGAGAAGTTAAATGAAGTATTTAGAAGATGTACTAATTTCCCCTGTAATATCTGAAAAGTCATATGACAGAATTTCAGATTCTAATGCCTACACTTTTTTTGTTCATTCAGATGCTAATAAGCCTGAGATAAAAAGAGCTGCTCAAGAGCTATTTGATGTCGAAGTATTATCAGTTAATACAATGTATAGAAAAGGCAAGAAAAAAAGATTTGGTTATATCTTAGGTCAACAAAGCACAAAAAAGATTGCAATAATCACTCTCCAAGAGGGAGACACTATTGAGGCATTCGGGGTATAGGTTATGGGGCAAAAAAAAATAAGACCAGTAACACCTGGAATGAGGGGACAAGTATCTGGAGACTTTAAAGAAATTACAAAAAGCAAACCAGAAAAGTCCTTACTTCAATCTAAAAATTCATCCGGTGGCAGAAATAACAAAGGTAGAATTACCTCAAGACACCGTGGTGGGGGACACAAAAGAAAATACAGAATTATAGATTTCAAGCGAACAAAAGATAATATACCTGCAAAAGTAGCAGCGATAGAATATGATCCAAATAGAAATGCTCGCATAGCTCTTCTTCACTATGTTGATGGAGAAAAAGCATACATTATTGCACCAGACGGAATTATTCCTGGAGCAGAAATAATTTCAGGCCCAAAAGCTGATATAAAAGATGGTAATTGTCTTCCACTTAGAAATATTCCAGCAGGAACATTTGTTCATAATGTTGAGCTACGACCTGCAGGTGGAGCAAAAATGGCAAGATCAGCGGGTTCATCTGTACAGCTTATGAGCAAAGAGGGAGGATTAGCACTTTTAAGACTTCCTTCTGGTGAAATGAGAACTGTCTCCATGGATTGCAGGGCAACAATTGGAACCGTAGGTAATGCTGAAGCAGAATTAACAAAACTTGGAAAAGCAGGACGTAAAAGATGGAAGGGTGTTAGACCCCAAACTCGTGGTGTTGCAATGAACCCAGTTGACCACCCACTCGGTGGTGGAGAAGGTAAATCATCTGGAGGTAGAACTCCTGTAAGCCCTTGGGGTAAGCCAGAAAAAAAGACTAGAAATAAAAAGAAATATAGTAACAAATCAATTATTAGAGGACGATCCCAAAAGGGTAGAGGTTAATTATGTCAAGAAGTTTGAGAAAAGGGCCATTTGTCGACGATCATTTACTTTCAAAAGTAGAGGACGCAAAAAATAGTGGCAACAAAACAGTAATCAAGACTTGGAGTAGAAGGTCAACAGTAGTTCCTGAAATGGTTGGATTGACAATAGCAGTTCATAATGGAAGACAACACCTTCCAATATTTATTACTGAGGCAATGGTTGGTCATAAACTTGGAGAATTTTCTCCAACGCGAACTTTCAAAGGACATCCGGGACAGAACTAATGGAAAAACAAACAGTTACAGCAAAAAGTAAATACATTAGACAATCTCCATACAAAGTGAGATTAGTTTTGAATCTCATAAGAGGGTTAAATGTCAATGAAGCACTTAATATATTGACTTTTACAAAAAGAAAAGCTGCTACCGATATTAAACAGCTCCTAGAGAGCGCGATCGCCAATGCTGAAAACAATTTTGGTATGTCATCCGCAAACCTTGAGATCACAAAAGCTATTGCAGATGAGGGACCAACATTAAAAAGATTTAGACCTAGAGCTAGAGGAAGTGCTGGAAGAATTAATAAAAGAACTTCCCACATATTAATTGAATTAGAAAGCGTAGAGGGATAACAATGGGTCAAAAAACACATCCATATGCATTTAGGATTGGAATCGTTAATGATTGGAAGTCTAGATGGTTTAGCGACAAAGATTATACAAAACTAGTAAACCAAGATTATAGAATTCGAGAATTTTTAACAGCAGAGCTTTTAAAAGGTGCTCTTTCAAGAATTGATATTGAAAGAACAAGAGATAAAGTTCAAGTAGACATTCATACTGCACGCCCAGGAGTTGTTATTGGTAGAAAAGGTGCCGAAGCAGATCGTTTAAGAAAGGGCCTTGAAGAGCTTACAAACCAACCAGTAAAACTTAACATTATTGAAGTCAGAGAAGCAGAACTGGATGCACAACTTTTAGCACGAGCTGTAGCTGATCAGTTAGAAAATAGAGTTGCTTTTAGACGAGCTATGAAAAGAGCTGTAGGTTCCGCATTAAAAGCAGGAGCAGAGGGAGTTAGAGTTGAATGTTCTGGTCGTTTAGGTGGAGCAGAAATGGGTAGAAGAGAGTGGTACAGAGAAGGAAGAGTTCCTCTACACACCCTTCGAGCAGATATAGATTTTGGTAGAGCAGCAGCTCATACAACAGTTGGTGCAATAGGTGTAAAAGTATGGGTTTATAAAGGTGATGTAGTGGCAACAAATAAATTACATCAAGAAAAAATTGCTGCCGAAGCTTCTTTAGCAAGTGGAGGTCCAGCAAGTGGAAGAGTTAAATCTGTAAAATCAAGAGTCGAAGCTGCGGTAGGAGAAGCAAAAGAGTCAAGAATCCTTGAAGCAGGAGGCGGTAAAAAAGCTGGAGAACAAACTTCTAAGATAGTGGAAGCAGGAGGCGGTAAAAAAATAACTCCCGTAAAAGCACAGGAACAATTTGAAGAAGAAAAATCAATATTGGAAGAAGAATAATTTATGTTAATGCCTAAAAAAACAAAATATAGAAAATCCCATAGAGGGAGAAGAAAAGGCATGTCCAAAGGTGGAACTGAAGTTCATTTTGGAGACTTTGGTTTACAAGCAATAGAAACTTCTTACATCACCGGACGTCAAATTGAAGCTGCAAGAATAACAATTACACGTACTATGCAAAGAAAAGGTAAAGTCTGGATAAATATTTTTCCTCATAAGCCTATAACAACAAAACCTGCAGAAGTAAGAATGGGTTCTGGAAAAGGAGCTGTCGAATACTATGTAGCTGTTGTTAAGCCTGGCAGAATAATGTTTGAAATCTCTGGTGTTTCTGAGGAAGTTGCAAGAGAAGCTTTTAGAAAAGCAGGACATAAACTACCAATAAATACAAAATTTGTTATGAGGCACACATGAGTATAAATGACCTAAGAGAACTGTCTATCTCGGAGCTTGAGACTAAAGTATCTGAATTAAAGAAAGAACTTATGGAATCAAGATTCTCTTTAGCAACAAGTCAGATTGAGGACACTTCCATATTTAAAAAAATTAAAAAACAAATTGCACAAGCAAATACAGTTTTAAACCAAAAAAAAAGAGAAGATATGATGAAAGCTGATAATAATGAGTGACCAAATAGAAAGATCGTCAAGAAAAGTTAAAACTGGTGTAGTTGTCTCAGACAAAAGACAAAATACAGTTACGGTAGCGATTGAGCTACAGTATCCTCATCCAAAATATGGAAAGATTGTTAAAAAAACTAGAAAGCTTCATGTTCATGATGAAAGTTTTGAAGCAAAAATGGGCGACACAGTGAAAATTATGGAGACAAAGCCAATTTCTAAGACCAAAAGGTGGAGAGTCACTGAAGTAATTGAGAGGGCAAGATGATACAAAAAGAATCTCGTCTTAAGGTTGCTGATAACTCTGGTGCAAAAGAAGTGTTATGTATCAAAGTAAAAGGTAGCTCAAGAATTAGATATGCAGGTCTAGGGGATGTTTTCACGGCTACTGTCAAAGATGCAATTCCTGGTGGGCAAATAAAAAAAGGGGATATCGTCGAAGCCGTAGTTGTCAGGACAAGTAAAGAGACAAGAAGAAAAGATGGTACTTATATAAGGTTTGATGAAAATGCTTGCGTGATTATTAACGAACAAGAACAGCCAAGGGGTACAAGAATTTTTGGACCAGTCGGTAGAGAGTTAAGAGAGAAAAAGTTTATGAGAATAGTATCGCTGGCACCGGAGGTTATCTAATGAAGATTAAAAAAGGCGATTTAGTAAAAGTTATTGCTGGTAAAGATAATGGAAAAGAAGGTAAAGTATTGCAAGTATTTCCTAAAAAAGAAAAAGTACTTGTTGAAGGCATCAACATTGCTAAAAAACATCAAAAACCACAAGGTCAAACAATGCAAGGCGGCGTAATTGATATCACAATGCCAATTCATATTTCGAACGTAGCCTTAGTTGTCAAAAAGAAGAGTGGAAGAGTTGCTTATAAATTTGATAAAAATGGTCAGAAGTACAGAGTTCTGGCTCAAACAGGAGATGAAGTATGATTCCAAGGTTGAAAGAAGCATTTAATACTGGATTAAATCAAGAGATTAAAAAAGAGTTAGGTTTAGAGAATGTAAACCAAATACCTACTCTTGAAAAAATTGTTCTAAACATTGGTTCTAGTAAAGCTGCAACAGATGGTAGAACTTTAGAGTCAATTGTTGATGAGCTCACCGCAATATCTGGTCAAAAACCAGTTATCAAAAGAGCAAAAAAATCTATTGCTGGTTTTAAGATAAGAGAAGGAATGCCAGTTGGTGTTGCCGTAACCCTTCGTGGTGACAGAATGTGGGAATTTTATGATCGATTCGTTCAAGTTGTAGTTCCTAGGATTAGAGACTTTAGGGGATTTAGTCAAAAGTCATTTGATGGCAACGGAAATTACTCCCTTGGCTTAAACGAACAGTTAGTCTTTCCTGAAGTTGAATATGATAAGGTTAGAGACATTCGAGGCATGAATATTACAATTTGTACAACCGCTAACGATAATAAAAAAGGATATGTATTATTACACTCGCTAGGGTTTCCTTTTAGAGAGAATTAAAAATGGCAAAAACAAGTAAAATAGTTAAAAACAATAAAAGATTAGACACTGTAAATTTTTACACTGAAAAGCGAAAAGATTTACTGGCAATAATTAAAGATCCAGAGTCAACTTATGATGAAAAAAGAACTGCTCAAAAAAAGATTGCAAAAATGCCAAGAGATGCATCTGCCACTAGACATAGAAACAGATGTCAGGTGACTGGACGACCAAGAGGTACACTCAGGAAATTTGGTATGTCAAGAAATACATTCAGAGACTTAGCACTCAAAGGAGAGCTTCCTGGAATAAAGAAAGCTTCGTGGTAAAAAATGGTCACTGATCCAATATCCGATTTGCTTACAAGACTTAGAAACGCATCTATGGTTTCAAAACCTAGTGTCTCAATACCCCACTCAAACTTTAAGTTTGAACTAGCAAAGCTTTTTAAAACTGAGGGTTATGTATCAGATGTAAAAGTATCTGGTGAGGGAGTAGAGAAGTTCATTGATATCGATATGAAATATTCGGAGGAGGGTGTTTCAGTTATATCTGGTATGAACAGATTGTCAAAGCCAGGCCAGAGAGTTTATTCAAGTTTTGATAAGTTGCCAAGAAACAACGGTGGTTTAGGAACGGTCGTAGTTTCTACATCACGAGGTCTACTGTCTGACTCGGAGGCTAGAAAAAGAAAACTAGGTGGCGAGTTAATTTGTGAGGTATGGTCATGAGTCGTATTGGCAATAAACCAATTACAATACCTGAAAAAGTTGAAGTATTAATAAAAGATATGACAATTTCAGTAAAAGGACCAAAAGGAGAATTGGCAACAACTATTATTGATGAGAGAATAATATTTGAAATAAACGAGGGAATTCTTACCTTTTCAAGAACAAGTGAAGACAAAGTTGTTAAAAGCTTACATGGTTTGTATAGATCTCTCGTCGCAAACAACATAGAGGGTGTTCTAGAAGGTTATTCAAAAACACTTACACTTGTTGGAGTTGGTCACAGAGTGTCAATGAAAGGTAATGATTTAGAAATATTATGTGGGTTCTCGCATCCAGTATTATTTAAAAAAGTCGAAAACATAAAATATGAAGTTCCAGATCAAAATACAATAATAGTTTCTGGCATTGATAAGGCTCTAGTCGGAGAAGTATCCGCAAACATAAGAGCTATTAAGCCCCCAGAGCCATATAAGGGTAAAGGTATTCGTTACAAAGATGAATATGTTCGAAGAAAAGCAGGTAAAGCTGCTGTGACAGCAGGAGCGTAAGATGGTTATGAAAACAAAGAATCCTAGAATTAAAAGAAAAATTAGAATAAGAAAAAAAATATATGGAACAGCGACAAAGCCAAGATTGGCTGTGTTTAAAAGTAATAAAAATATTTATGTTCAAGCGATAGATGATTTAGGTCAAAGCACGATTGCAACAGCAAGTACTTTATCTACTGATCTTAAGAATCAGAATTTAACTGTAGAGATCTCAAAAAAAGTTGGAGAAAAATTAGGTGAAGCACTTAATGAAATTGGAGTTAAAGAAGCAGTTTTTGATAGAGGTGGATATATTTATCATGGAAGAGTTCAAGCAGTAGCTGAAGGCATAAGAGAAAAAGGAATTAAGTTTTAATGGTTGAATCAGAATTACAAGAGAGCGTTATTCACATAAACAGAGTGGCCAAAGTTGTTAAGGGTGGTAGAAACTTTGCTTTTACAGCCTTGGTAGCTGTGGGGGATGGTAATGGTAGTGCTGGTATAGGTTATGGAAAAGGTTCAGAAGTTCCTCTAGCTATACAGAAAGCAATTGAAAATGCAAAAAAGGATATACACCAAATTCCTATGGCAGGCTCAACAATAGTTCATACAATTACAGGAGAACATGGCTCATCAAAGGTTCTTCTTAAGCCAGCTTCTCCAGGTACAGGTATTATTGCAGGAGGTGCCGCGAGAGAGGTATTGCAAGTTGCAGGTATTAAAGATATTCTTGCTAAGTCTTTAGGCTCACCAACTCACTTGAATGTTGCAAAAGCAACTATCAATGGATTACTTGGACAAAGAACTCCAGATTCAGTTGCAAAATTAAGAGGAAAAAAACCTTCTGAAATTGCTCCAAAAGGATTAGTAGATGCTTATGAAAAAACTAAAGCTGAAAGAAAAGTAGCTTCACAAGATGTCTAAAGTAAAAATTACTCTTAAAAGAAGCCTTATTGGCCAGGGTCACAAGTCGCGTGAAACCATCAAGTCATTGGGATTAAAAAAAATCAATTCTTCTGTTGAAAGAGATATGGATGACTCTTTACAGGGAATGTTAAGAGTCGTAAATCATCTAGTAAGTATCGAAGAGGTTTAATAATGGATAAATTAAGATTTCACCACCTAAAGCCAACTCCTGGCTCTACAAAAAAGAAGTTAAGAAAAGGTAGAGGTGAAGCTGGTAAAAGAGGAAAAACTGCTGGTAGGGGTACTAAAGGTACCGGAGCACGTAAAACAGTACCTGCTTATTTTGAGGGTGGTCAAATACCTCTTTATCGAAGAATTCCTAAATTAAAAGGTATTAGTAATGGACCTAAAATGGCATACGTTGTCGTTAACGTTTCAGACCTTCAGGAAAAAAATATTTCTGGTGAAGTAGACCCTGATACATTAAGAAATCTAGGTTTAACAAGAAAAAAAGGTTTAGTCAAAATACTCGGAAATGGTGAAATTACCAATTCTGTAAATTTGAAAGTACATTCCATTAGTGAAGTTGCAAAAACTAAAATTGAAAAAGCTGGCGGTACAGTAGAGATCATCGAAGGCTAGTTATGAAGTTGTCTATCTTTAAATATATGTTCAAGATTCCAGACCTCAGGAAGAGAATTTTATTTACGTTAGCCATGTTCGGTGTTTATAGATTAGGCGCTTCTGTGCCAGTACCGGGTGTTGATCTTGAGGCAGTTCAAAGATTAACAGACTCAGGTTCACAAGCTGGAATTTATGGCTTACTCAACTTATTTTCAGGTGGTGCACTAGAAACTTTTTCTGTATTTGCTTTAGGAATTATGCCTTACATCACTTCTAGCATTATTTTACAACTCCTCACAGTAGTTATTCCACGACTCCAAAAACTCCAAGAAGAAGGAGAGTCAGGAAGAAAAGTAATTACGCAGTGGACAAGATACATAACTGTTGTTTTAGCATTACTCCAATCAACAGGCTTGACTTATATTTTCTCTAGAGGAAGTTTAACGGGAGGAATTTCACTTATACCTAACTACACTCCATCAAGAGTAGGGTTAATAGTTCTGACTATGACTGCTGGCACAGCATTTATTATGTGGCTGGGAGAATTAATTTCACAACGTGGAATAGGAAATGGAATGTCCCTAATTATTTTCGCAAGTATAATTTCACAATTGCCAGCGAGTTTTGGTGGAGCATATCAAGTCACCGCAGGTCAGGGCAGGTTAGGCCAATTTTCATTTTTAGTTTTGATGTTTATATTGATGATTGTTGGAATCATATACGTTGAACAAGGACAACGGAGAATCCCAATACAATTTGCAAAGAGAGTAAGAGGAAGAAAAGTTATGGGAGGTCAAAGCACATACATCCCATTAAAGGTAAACAGTGCTGGTGTTATTCCAGTCATTTTTGCCACAAGTGTTTTGTTCTTTCCGGCACTAATTGCTACATCTTTACCTCAAGACAACTCAATAACTGCAGGAATTAGAAATTGGATTGATGTTAATCTTGCTAATTCACAAGGAACAAGTTGGTTTTATATCTTTTTTCTTGGAATGTTAATTATTTTCTTTACATATTTTTATACAACAATTCAGTTTGACCCAGTAAGACAATCTGACATGATTAGACGTCAGGGCGGTTTCGTACCTGGAGTTAGACCGGGTATATCTACAACAAATTACCTTTCACATATTGTTAGCAGAATTACTCTGCCTGGTTCAGTTTTTCTTGCATCTGTTGCGGTTCTTCCTTCAATTGCATCAGCTATTTGGGACATCCCACTTGGATTCGGTGGAATATCAATATTAATTACTGTAGGTGTTGCATTAGAAACTATGAAACAAATAGAAAGTCAATTAAGCATGAGAAATTATGAAGGGTTTATTGATTGACCAATATTATTATTTTTCTGGGACCTCCAGGTGCCGGAAAAGGAACCCAAGCGTCAAGATTAGCTGAAGATAACAACCTTGCACATATTTCTACTGGAGATATGTTGAGAGGTCATGTCTCTAATAATACAGAATTAGGTAAAACAGCAAAATCACTATTAGATGAAGGGAAACTTGTTCCAGATTCACTTGTTATCGAGATGCTTATTGAAAGATTAAATGCTGATGATTGTAAAAATGGTGCAATCCTTGATGGTTTTCCAAGAACTTTAGCTCAAGCCAAAAGTCTTGAAACATTAAATGAAAACTTCTCCATTAGCAAAGTTATCGTATTTGAAGCTGAACAAAATGAATTAATAAAGAGAATTTTGCATCGTGGTGAAACTTCCGGACGAGGCGATGACACAAAAGAGTCAATTAGTGTTCGTTTGGATGTTTATAAAGAAGATACTGAGCCACTAATTGAGTATTACGATAAAGGCAGCTTAACGGTAAAAATTAACGCTGTAGGAGAAGTTGATGATATATACAATCTCATATCTAAAGAGTTTTAGTTAAATGATTACTTTTAAATCACAGGAAGATTTTTTGAACATGGAGAAAGCAGGTCGTATTGTTGCAACTATACATTCTGAGTTACGTGAAGCGTCAACTCCAGGTATATCACTTACTACTCTTGATGAACTAGCTAAAAGTATTGTAGAAAAAAGTGGTTCTACTTCAAGCTTTTTGGGATATATGGGATATCCAGCTTATATCTGTGCATCTCCAAATGATGTTATTGTCCATGGAATACCTGGTAAATACATATTAGATGAAGGAGATATTTTATCTATAGATGTGGGTGTTTCAGTTAACGGATATCATGCTGATGCTGCACTTACCTACGGCATTGGAAAAATTTCTGCTGAAAACCAAGCATTAATCGACGTAACAAGAGATGCTCTATATGCAGGGATTGCGTTAGTTGCAGATGGACAAAAGCTCGGAACAATAGGAAATAAAATAGAAAAAATCGGAAACAAATTTTCTTATGGAGTTGTTAAAGAATATGTTGGACATGGAATAGGTCTTGAAATGCATGAAGATCCTCAAGTACCAAACTATGGAAAAAAGAATCAAGGATTTAGTCTCAAAAAGGGGATGGCTATATGTATAGAACCAATGTTCAATATAGGTTCTGCTCAAACGAAAGTTGACGATGATGAGTGGACAGTCAGAACTTCTGATGGAAGTAATTCAGCTCATTGGGAGCATACGATAGGGATAATGGACGATGAGGTACGAATATTTACAGAAAAGTAATTTTAAAAACATGTTGGTAATAGTTTTTAATCGCACTATTCTGATTTATCGGTCCTAATTACAAGGTGATTTTGGTAGAAAAAGAGAAAAATATAATAAAGGTTCAGGGAACAGTTACTGAAACTTTGCCAAACGCATCTTTTAAGGTCGAGCTTGAAAGCGGTGCTGAAATTCTTGCACACGTGTCAGGAAAAATGAGAATGAGGTATATAAGAATACTTCCTGGAGACATGGTAGATATGGAAGTATCGCCATACGATCCTACAAGGGGTAGGATAACTTGGAGACATAAATGAAAGTTAAATCAAGTATTAAAAAGAGGGGTCCTGGCGACCAGATTGTTAGGCGTAAAGGTAAGCTTTATGTGATCAACAAAAAAAATCCTCGAAACAAACAAAGGCAAGGCTAAAGAATGGCAAGAATTTCTGGAATTGATATTCCAAGAGACAAAAGGGTTATTGCATCCTTGAGATACATTCATGGTGTTGGAGCTAAAAGATCTGCCGACATCTGTACAGATTTACAAATAGACCCAAGTACAAGAGTAAGTAACTTGACAAATGATGAAGTTGCACAGATAAGAAAATATATTGAAGCGAATTTTAGAGTAGAGGGAGATCTTAGAAGAGACGTTTCTCAAAACATTCGTAGAAAAACAGAAATAGGTACATATCAAGGTTTAAGACATAGGACAGGTTTGCCTGTAAGGGGTCAAAGAACACATACAAATGCCAGGACACGCAAGGGTCCTAGATTTGCAATAGCAGGTAAGAAAAAGGTAACTAAATAATGGTTGAAACAAAATCTAAGAAAAAAAATAAAAAGAATATACCTTCAGGAGTAGCTCATATAAAAGCAAGCTTTAATAATACAATCATAAATATTTCAGACTCGAATGGTGAAACAATTGTTTGGACTTCAGGTGGATCAGTAGGGTTTAAAGGATCAAGAAAATCCACACCGTATGCAGCACAAGTTGCAGCGGAAGAAGCAGTAAGAAGAGCAACAGAATTTGGTGTTCATAAATTAGATATCATTATTAGTGGCACAGGAGCAGGAAGAGAAACCGCGGTAAGAACTTTACAAAATATGGGTATGGATGTTGGAACCATCAAAGATATCACTCCCACCCCTCACAATGGCTGCAGGCCTAAAAAACGCAGGAGAGGATAATGGCCAGATATACAGGACCTAGAGTAAGAATATCAAGAAGAATTGGATTTAATGTATTTGAGAACAAAAAAGGTGATAAGGCGCTCCAAGACAGACCTTATCCACCTGGAGAAAATGGCAGGAAAAGAGTTAGAGAAACTGACTATGGTACACAGTTAAAAGAAAAGCAAAAAGTAAGATATATGTATGGAATTTTAGAAAAACAATTTCGAAATTACTACAAAGAAGCTTCTCGAATGTCAGGTATCACCGGAGAAAACTTATTAGTACTTTTGGAGTCAAGATTAGATAATGTTATTTATAGAGCTGGATTTGCTTCTACAAGGCCTCAAGCACGACAAATAGCTTCTCATAGACATCTAAAACTTAACGGTTCACTAGTTGACATCCCTTCCATTCAAGTAAAACCTGGAGATAAAATAGAATTAAAAGACAGTAGTCAAAATATGATCATTGTTCAACACACAATTGATACCGGTCAAGATAATGAAATACCTTCATGGTTGTCAGTTGATAATAATAAGAAGACTATTGAAGTCTTATCTCTACCTTCAAGGGGAGACATAAGTCATCAAATAGAAGAACAGTTAATAGTAGAGCTTTATTCAAAATAAAAATTAGAGAGGAGAATTAAATTGCTAATACTACAAAGACCTGAAATATCTCAAGAAGAATTGAGTACAAACAGAGCAAAGTTTACAATTGAACCACTAGAACCAGGATTTGGTTTAACTCTTGGTAATACCATGAGAAGAGCTTTATTGTCCAGAGTTCCCGGTGTCGCTGTTACTGGAGTCAAAATTCAGGGTGTAAATCATGAATTTACATCAGTCCCTGGTGTAGTTGAAGATGTTTTAGATTTATTATTAAATCTAAAACGACTCGTTCTCCATGTAGAAGATCAAGAAAGCCATACCTTAACCGTTAAGGCAAAAGGACCAGGAGATGTTACAGCCGCACAAATACAGTGTCCTTCTGGCGTAGAGGTTGTGAATACAGACCTAAAAATTTGTACCCTTTCTGGTGATGCGACTTTAGATATGGAAGTTTCAATTGCTCATGGGGTAGGATATCGTTTAGCTGATAGGAATAAAACTAGCGATTCAAGTTTCATTCCTATTGATTCAATATTTTCTCCAATTGTAAAAGTAAGTTACGGTGTCTCTCCAACACAAGTTGGTCAAGTTACAAACTATGACAAACTTACCTTAGACGTTGAGACTGATGGATCAGTAGCACCTAGTGAGGCAATCTCATCTGTAGGGAAAACTCTTGGTGAATTATGGAAACTTTTCGCTGATATTGATGAAGGAATTGGTCTTGAGTTAGGCGAACTAACAGTATCTGAAGGAAGCTCTCCAGATTTATCAATTTCTGTTGATGCATTAGATTTATCTGAGAGGCCAATGAACTGTTTGGGCAGAGAAAATATTACTACTGTTGGACAAATTCTAGAATACACGGAAGATGATCTTTTGAATCTAACCAACTTTGGTCAAAAAAGCCTTGATGAGCTTGTTGCAAAGTTAGATGAATTAGGATTAAGTTTACCAACTAGCTCTGATTTGGACTCTGAGGAAAACGCAGATGCCTAAACCAACAAAGGGAAAAAGACTAGGTGGCTCTGCCTCGCATGAAGATCAAATTATTAGCAATTTAGTCAGGTCGCTTATTCAGCATGAAAAGATTGAAACAACTATAACTAAAGCTAAAGCTGTTAAGCCTTATGCTGAAAAAGTTATAACAAAAGCAAAAAAAGGAACATTACATGACAGACGACAAGTCTTAAAAATGATTCAGGATAAAGCTGTTGTTGCTAAATTATTTGAAGAAATTGGTCCCAAGTATCAAGAGAGAAACGGTGGATACACCAGGATTACAAGAACAACTTACCGAAAGGGCGACGGTACAGAGCTAGCTGTACTAGAACTAGTTTAAATTGAGTACTTTCAGGGATGTCTGGAAAAAGTTTCAAGCATTTCTAAAGTTCAATCCCTCATTAATACAAAATATTGTTAATGACAGATATGAAAGTGGCAATGCCTTTTTAATTGTTATTACAAGTCTTACCTCAATATACACAGCACTTTTTATCACAACTAGATTTTCAAACTTCTTTGATATTGTCTTTTATGGAATATTAGATGGGGCATTCGCCTGGATAATATCGAGTTTAGGAATGTGGTTTATTTTATCCAGAGTTTTTAAGGAGAATTTAGACATAAACAGCGTTTCAACAATGACTGGTTATGCACATGGAATTGTAGCTGGAATCTCTTTTGTTATATTGCTTCAAAGTTACTTGAATCTAAGTGCAAGAATTATTGAAATTTTAATATTGAGTATTTTTTTGTGGCTCTTCTATACAATTTCAAGAAGTTTAGAGATTGGGTTTTTCGTTGAAAAACGAAATTCTAGAATTGCTGCCTCTGTCTTTATCGTTATACTTATTTGGACTTCAGGTCCTTTAAAAATATTTTTCTAACTTGAAGAACTATAAGCTAGTAATTTCATATGATGGAAATAATTTCCATGGTTTTCAAAAGCAGCCAAAAGACTTTACAGTTCAGGAAGCCTT
>CAXBVE010000003.1:0-69802 GCA_963979435.1 uncultured Candidatus Actinomarinales bacterium
ACCTTACTAGCAGCATCTAACTTGTTACTTTCATTAGCTTCACCAATATAGGAAATAGCTGTCCTTGTTACATCCATAGGATGTTGTTCTGTCTTTAACCTATTAATTAGTTCAATTAGTCCTGAGTCCTCTGAGAGTTTTTTGTAATGATTGGAAAATGACTTTTTAAATAATTCTCCATCCAAATCATCATCGATTATTAAGGATGCAACATCCTCATATGTATTTGTGTTGGTAAGACCTACAGCATCGTACCCTCTATATCGAAGTGAGGTTCCTTCCATTCCTACTGTGGAAATTTGAGTTTCTCCAGCTATTACGCCTCTAAGTCCTGGTGAATAATCCATTGTTAATCTATATTACATGTATTCCTATTACTACTCCTAATGTTAAATTGATTTTTATAGACACTAGAATTAAGTAATGGCACAAATCCATAATTTAGAAAATAAATCCAGATATGGAATTAAATATATAGCTGGATTTGGTCTTTTAGTAAGTGCTCTATTGCTTTCAGGGTGGTTTGCTTTTTTCACGTTTTTACCTATAAAATCTGCAATGGAAGTGGTAACCAATTTGGAAGAAAAATTCTTACCAAGGGCTGAGGGTATGGTGTTAGATTTTGTATCATTATCTGAACCTTCAATAATAGTTACTTCAGATAATCAAATATTAGACGAACTTCATGATGGTCTCAATAGGGATCCAATCAAATTGTCAGATGTCCCTCCTTTTGTTATAAACACACTCCTTGCTGCAGAAGATAGTAATTACTATCAACATGAAGGTGTAGATTTTGTAGCCATATTAAGTGCTGTAGTTGATAACTTAAGAGGAGTTACTAGAGGTGGTTCAACTATTACATCTCAAGTGGCTAAACAATCTTTTGTTGGCGATGAAATCTCGATAAGAAGAAAGGTTGCAGAGGCTGTTGTAGCAGCTGAATTAGAAAGAAGATATTCAAAAGATCAAATTTTAGAATATTATATAAATTCAATATATTGGGGTTCTGGAGCTTATGGCCTCCAATCGGCTTCGTCTGAATATTTCAACAAAGATGTTGGTGATATTACTTTAGATGAGGCAGCAACACTAGTGGTAATCATAAGGAGTCCAGCATATTACAACCCTAGAAAATATCCAGAAAGAGTACTGGATAGAAGAAATGATGTTTTAGATGTCATGCTTAAAGAAGGATTTATAGTTGACATACAGCATAGGTCAGCAAAATTAGCCCCACTTACAATTGCAGAACCAAATACACTTTCAAATAAAGCTGAACATGTTTCTGCTGAGGTAAAAAGAAGATTACTTAATGAACCAAAGTTTGCAGTTCTTGGTTCTACAAAAGAAGAAAGGAAAAAAGCTCTTTTTGGATGTCCATCAGATGACACTTCGTGTACTGGTGGTGGTGGTTTGACTATAAATATAACAGTTAATTTAGAATTACAAAATCACGCTAACGAGGTTTTGAATAAATGGGTTCCATCTGAAATTATAGATTTGGAAGCTGGTGTAAATCTAGAAGAACCCGAACCTAAGCCAACAGGAGTAATTACATTAATCAATAATAAAACTGGAGGCATTGAGGTTATGGCTTCTGGGCTACCTTTCGAAGAAGAGCAGTATAATCTTGCTACGCAAGGTAAGAGAAACCCTGGATCAGCATTTAAACCAATTACTCTACTTGCAGCTTTAGAGGCTGGCGCAAAACTTTATAGTACAAGAGACTCAAGAAGCCCTGTTGAAATTGATTGTGGATATCCTTGCGCTCCAGATGGTATTGGCACGAAATGGGTGGTTAGAAATTATGGAACTTCAATTACAGCTGATAGGTTTATAAATAAACTCCCCGCACAAGACAAAGCGATTGAACTTCAATGTGTTGGCTTTCATGCCGAAGAATTGAAAAATAAAGATTTTATTGATCAGTTTCCTATTTCGTCAGAGATAGATGAACTTGAAGAAGAGGGCGATAAATTATTAGCAATAGGTATTGCACTAGGCCAATATTCTGAAGATGGAGGTATTGTAATTTACTCCGAAGATGAGAACTTGACCACTGAAGATGATCAAGGACGAACATTAATCCAAGTTAGCGATCCTGTCTTAATTGAAGAACAAAATAATTTAATTCAAATTAACCTTGAAAGTGAAACTCAATTTATCTTCAAACCATGTATAGATAAATCAGAATATAATAGATCAATTAAACTTCTAGATACCTCAGGAATGGTTTCACTTGAAGAAGCGACTAGAAAATCAGTGAATACAGTGTTTGCACAACTTGCCTCAGAGCTTGGTGGAGAAAAACTCTCCAGTACTGCCAACAGAATTGGTATAGACTCAGAATTAGATCCCGTAATTTCATTAACTCTTGGTGCCGGAGCTGTAACTCCAATTGAACTGGCTTCAGCTTATTCTTCTTTTGCAAATAATGGCTCTTTAGCGCCTACGTATTTAATTGATAAAATAACAGACTCTAATGGTCAGATACTTTATCAACACATATCATCCCAAAGAGTAACTATTCCTGATCCTGGAGCTGCCGCGGCTGTAAGGAAAACCCTAGAAGTAGCTGCTCAGTTTGGTACAGGAACTAGAGCTGTACTTGATGACAGGCCAATTGCTGGTAAAACCGGGACTCATCAAGGATTCAGAGAAGCTTGGTTTATTGGATTTATTCCTCAATACACCTCCTCAGTCTGGATTGGTTTTGCAGAAGAGCAGCTCCCTCTTACAAATGTTGAAATTAATGGTGAAGTTGTATCAAGTGTTTCTGGAGGAAGGGTACCAGCACCTATTTGGAAAGAATTTATGGAGAAAGTTGTTGAAGATTTACCAATTGAAGAGTGGCCAGCTGATCCAAGTGATATTGATAAATATTATGAAATTCCAACAATTGAAATACCTCAGTTACTAGGACTTAATATCATCGATGCTGAAGAAATTGCATTTTCTGGATATATATTACCAACAATAAAGCTAATTGATTCTGAAGAGGCCCCGGGATTGGTTCTTACTCAGAGTATTGAAAGTGGAGAAGAGATGCCTGAGGGGACAGAAGTTGTACTAGAAGTTTCTGGTACAAAGTTTACAGCTGCAATTCCAAATATTCCTCCTTGTACTTATACGAAAGATGAAGCAGAAATTTTAATCAAAAACTTTATGAGAGAAACAAGTGTTATCTTGTTCTTGAAAAATTCATTTGAAGAATCTGAAATACCAGATTGTCAAGGCAAGGTTATTGGAACAAATGTAGCCCAAGGTGGAACAGTTTCTACAGGAGATAGCCTAATTTTTATTGTTGCTAACTCTCAAGATGACTCATAGCTAAGTCTTTAAAAAATTCGAATAAAGTTAACACTGAAAATCCAGTCGCACCTTTTCTATTACTTGCTCTAGCTGGTCCGGCTATATCAAGGTGAACCCAATCTAAATCTTCTACAAAATTTTCAAGAAGAAGTGCTGCTGTTATAGCTCCTCCAAAGTGTCCACCAGTATTTTGCATGTCAGCAATATCAGATTCTATTAATTTTTTATAACCTTCATGCAGGGGCAGAGGATAAAATTCTTCTCCAGATGTTTCTGTAGAATTAATAAAAATGTTTTCTATATCTTTATTATTTGAAAAAATTGCTCCAATATCTAAACCTAACGCTACATAGGAGGCTCCAGTTAAAGTTGCTACATCACAGATTAAATCTGGTTTTTTTTCGGAGGCAAATGCAAGAGCGTCAGCCATAATTAGTCTTCCTTCTGCATCAGTATTTAATACTTCAATTGTTTTACCATTTCTTGCAGTTAAAACATCGCCTGGTCTAATGGCACTACCGCTGGGCATGTTCTCTACAATTGGAGTAAAAACTGTCAGGCCAACATTTATTTTATGTTTTGAAATCAAACTCATTACTCCCCAAGCAGTAGCTGCTCCTGCCATATCAGTTTTCATTGTCTCCATTCCAGCCGGAGATTTTAAGGAAAGCCCACCTGAGTCAAACATTACACCTTTCCCAATTAGTGCAATTTGAAAATCTGCCTCTTTGTTGTATTCACCCACTAAAAAATAAGGTTTTCTCTCAGATCCCTTAGCAACTCCGAGAACAGCTCCAAAATTATTTTCTTCAAGCCATTCTTCGTCATGAATTTCAAGATTTATCTCAGTATTTAAATTTTTTATACTCTCTATAAAAAATTCTGGAGTTTTGTCCAGAGGTGGCGTATTGATCATATCCCTCACCCAAAATACTGCTTCTTTTTTTAACTTATTACTTTGAGTATCTAAGTCTTCAGAAAAGTTGAGCTCGATTCTTTCTTTTGTTTTCATTGTTTTATAGGAGTCAAAGTTATACTCTGAAAACATAATTCCCTGAATCAAAAGCTCTTTGTTTCCCTCAAAATTAACAATTTCGATTGTTACGCTAGTTTGTATTTGTTTTCCGATTAAATAACCCAACTCTATGAGATCAGTACTTTTAATGTCTTCAGAAGAGACTAGGATCGTTTCGTTTCCTCTTGAAGACAAAGATGGTGGCATCAAAAGGATTTGTTTTGGTTTTCCCTCAAAACCGTGAGTTGTTATGTACTCGCTGAATGTTTTTGAGTCGACTATGAATTCATCTTTGTTCTCAAATTTTTTACTAAAAAATAATATATCCATTTTCATTTAATTACTCGGTGTCCAATCTTTTTCAAAATCTCTTGCAAGCATCCATAAATAGTCTGAAAGTCTGTTCAAGTATTTTATAGCTATAGAGTCTTCAATCTCGTAAGCCTTTTGCCAAGTTACACATTTTCTTTCAGCTCTTCTTGAGACTACTCGTGCCCAATCAATTTTTGATGAGATTGTATTTTCACCGGGAACAACAAAAAAATCAGGGATTCCATTTTTCTCCTCTAAGATATCAATTTTTGTTTCAAGATTTGTAATCATAATTTCTTCCACAAGGGTTTTACCAGCTTGTAATTTATTCCTATTCTCTTTTGATGTTGCTATTTCTGCTCCAACGATAAATAACTCTCTTTGAATCTCTAATATTATTTCTTTAGTTTCGAGTGGTAAATCTTTTTCAGCTCTAATAATTCCAAGGGATGCAACAAGCTCATCTACAGTGCCGACTGCTTCAGGTTCATAATTATCCTTGGATACCGAACCACCATAAAGAAGTTTCGTATTCCCCTTATCGCCGTTTTTTGTATAGATTTTCATATAGTCAGCATAGTGCTATGGCAAAAGTATAAGGGTACCTGTACCTCCAAGTGAGACTAGAAGTGAAAGATAACTTAGGCCCGTAGCAGCCATAACTCCCGTGTATGATTTTTCATTTAATGATTTTAAGGAACCTAATGAAAGTATTCCCGATGATACATATAGACCAAGAATAATATTTCTATAAAAAATTGATAACTCTTCTGAAGCGAACCCCATTAAAAGTAATAAGCAAAGAACAACTGCTATGAATATTGATGATCTAGCTATATTTTTCATACCGATCCTAGTAATTGTTGGATCAACTAAAAACCAGTGACCAATCATCATTAAGGAAAAGATTCCACTGACAAGGGCTATGGGTAAAATATTCCAAATTAAGTTTTCTACACCTGTATTAAATGCACTGATGATTAAAACTATAAAGCTAGTAATAAAAGAGAGGTGGCTTAAGTTATTGTTATTGTGTAGCAAAATTGATCCAAGCAGTGTACAGCCAGCCAATACAAAAAGATTAAAATTTATAAATAAAATTACAGAAATTACCCCGATGAATAGTATGCTGAAGCCTTTTTTAGGGTTAGTTGAGTATCTGATGTACCAAAAATAAGGAATACTCAATATTAAAACAAGATAGATAAATGTGCTCAAATTCATACTCCTTTTACAATAATGTATGTATGGCTAATGAAAAAAATAAAATAGACATATTTATATCTTTACTTTTAGGTCTTGGAATACTTTTAGTAACTGGATGGAGTAAATTAGATACGATATTAAGTAAAAATCTTGTAATTTCACTTCTGATTTTCACCTCATTATCATTCTTTTCTCTAAAGGCTTATTCGTCATATAAGTACCTTTCCATCCTTATGTTTTTAAGCATTTTTCTTCTATCTCCACAAGTTTTTGCAAGTAGGCAGGGTGAACTATTTCCTGTTACATATATAGTATTTATGATTTATTTCTCATTGGTTCTCGGAAAATATATGTATAAGAAATGGAAAAGTTCGCTCTAAACGACACAATTGCTCTGGGGTTATCTAAAATAGAATCATGATTCAGGGCATATTCAAAAAAATATCTTTAATTGGAGTACTGGCTTTCATATGTTTCCTCATGGGGCAAAATACTGCCTCAGCCCAAATCCTACCCATTCCAAACCACTCTTTCAGCTGTGCTTCGAATGCAGTTGCGCCATTGGAATCAATCAAGGACATACAAACTTATTTAAACTGTAACGGCTTTAATCCTGGACCAATTGATGGAGATTTTGGAAATAGAACAACCTCTGCTATTAAAGCATTTCAAGCTGCATCAGGATTAGCTCCTGATGGTGTTGTTGGTCCTGCGACGAAACAAGCAATGCGCTCCTACTCTGAAGAGTCTTTTACATTTACAGGAAGTGGTTGGGGTCACGGAGTTGGGTTAAGTCAGTATGGTGCCAAAGGTCTAACAGAACTTGGAGCATCGTTTTGTGCTAACACAAGCTCATGTACTTCAGATGAGGTAGTTAACTACTACTTTAAAGACACTGTAGATAAACAACTTTCTGAACTTTCATTATCCTCTCCAGAAATTGCAACTGATAAGTCAGCACTTTGGGTTGGTTTAGCAAGGAATGCAAAAAATATTTCTCTAACTACTTTGCCATCTTCAAGTCCTCCAACATTATTCATATGTCAAGAAGGTCTTTCTCAAACTGCAGGTATACAGGGATTTTTAGCCTCTAGAGGCTACGAGCCAGGACCCGTAGACGGTGCTTATGGTGATAAAACTGCAAATGCCCTTAGAAACTATCAAGCTTCTAAGGGAATAAACCAATCGGGTGCAATAGACGATGGAACAATAGCAGCTATTAAAGATGATGCTGCCGGTGATGGTCCTTGTGAATCTGTTTGGGGTCCTATAAAAATTGGTGGTGGTGCAACTATCTCAGTAATTAACTCAGGTAATGGTTGTTATTTTTCTGGCCATCCATTGGTTTCGAAACAAACTGCTAGTTGCAATATAACGATTAAATGGTCTGAAGGTGGAAGAATAAGAGTTGGTCCTAGGGAGCATAAGCATGGTGAACTGAAGCTTAGATCCAAATCAGTTTCAACAGGTTTTCATGTCGTTCTTGCTGTAAATTTAGAAAAGTATTTATATGGACTGGCTGAAATGCCGTCTCATTGGAATGTAAAAGCACTGGAAGCTCAGGCATTAGTTGGCCGGAGTTATGCAGTGTTTCATTACCTAGATGAGAATATCCCAAATCAACAAACTATTTACGACGCTGGATTATCTGAGAAACAAAAAGCATACTGTTGGTGTCATATTGGTTCTACTGCATCGAGTCAATATTACTATGGTTACCTGAAAGAAATTGCAGGTCCAAATTGGGTTCAAGCTGTAAATAATACATCCGGAAAAGTCATTACCTATGGTGGTGGATATACAAGAAGCGGAGTGATTCAGGCTTTTTATTCATCCTCCACAGGAGGTAAAACTAATGATAATGCAGTTGGATTTGGATCTTCAACAGTATGGCCATATCTTCAAACTGTAGATGATCCTTGGTCAATCGATAATAGAGTGGGTAACTCAAAAGCAGCTTGGTCATATGATTTCACAACCTATCAGCTCTCTAAGAATATTTTATGTGGTGATACTCCCTGTTTTGATGCTATTACAGATATTTATGTTTCAGGTGCTGCAACTTCAGGTGCTGCGACTGAAGTCACAATGAAAGGATACAAAAATGGAGCAGCAAGAACTGTAAAAAAATCTGGAAGAAATATAAAATCTCAATTAGGTTTTACTTCTCATTATTTTAAAACTTCAAGTGCTTCAGATGTCTCAACTTTAAGTGTTGGCCCAGTAACAGTTAATACTACTTCTACATCCAGCAGCTCAACTGGTGGAAGTGTTGTTACATCATCCGGAGATACTGCACAATATGCTACCTCAAGTAGTGGTCTTCTCTATTTAAGTAAGGCTGGATTACTCGATAAATGTTCTCAGAGCTCCACTGCTTGCCAAAATAAAACTATTACAAGAGAAGAAGCAGCTGCCGTTGTTGCTGTCACTGGGGGTATCCCCCTAGATGCTCCAAATGCATATAGTGATGACGATCAAAGTATTTATCAACAAGCTATAAATGGTATGCCTTATTACGGTATGCAAGTTTGTTTTGGAAGCCCTTTTCAATATTTACCAAAAGAGGCCGTAACTAGAGATGAATTTGCCTGTATGTTAACTAAAGCTATAAAGGCTGGTTCGGCTACCGATCTTACAGGTAGTTCAGATCCATATTCTGATGAAGGTGCAAGTAAGTGGACGTCTAGTATTTATACCCTGGCAGCTAATGATATTATTCCAGCGTGTAGTTCCCTTGTTGATAAGTTCTGTCCTAGTAGAAAAACGTCTATTGGTGAAGTTTCATTTATGATTAATAAACTTGTATCTAAATCTTTAATAAGTTCTGATGTGTACAACCAAACACCATTCCAAAGTGGTTGGGAGCCAGTTGGAGGTGAAGTTAATCCAGCAGCTCAAACAGCTGTATCAAATCCAAATGAAGGAAATGATGATTGTGTTGCTAAAGATAACTCAAATGCTGATTTAAGGAATACACTCGAAATACAAAAGTTTTTAACAAGCAACGGTTTTAAGCCAGGACCAATTGATGGACAATCTGGACCACAAACAGTGGCAGCTATAAAAGCTTTTCAAACAATAAATGGTTTATTAGCAGATGGAATTGTGGGCAATAAAACAAAAGCGTCTATGAGGAGTTATACAGGATGTGTAACTAATACCTGTAATGCTCGTGATAATCGAGATGCAAACCTTAATTCCGTTGAGGGAATTCAGACCTATCTATCAAATAATGGGTTTAATCCAGGTATCATTGATGGAGAAATGGGTTCTTACACAAAAGAAGCTATAAAGGCATTTCAAAGAAAAGTTGGGCTTATTCCCGATGGGGTTGCAGGAGCTAGAACTAAATCTGAGATGAAAAAATATACTGGTTGTTAATTTAGAAACTTTTTAATTTCATCACCAATATGTTCTACCGTAAAATTAAAATTCTCTTGTAAGTTTTTAATTGGTGCTGATATCCCAAATTGGTCGATACTAAACGCTTTTGTTACATCTCCTAAATATGTTTCCCAACCTATAGATCTCCCCAGTTCAATCGTAAAATTTAAATTACTAACTTTGAGATTCTCAATGGCTTCGGGTTCAGCTTTTTCTAATTTATTTAAAATTGGAGTACTCACAATTCTTACGGATGTCTCTTTGAGATATTCTCTGACATTAAATGCTAACTCTAATTCTGATCCTGATGCAAATATTGTGATTTCTGTTCCATCCGCAACTACTGATGCACCATTTGTAAAGTCTTTATAATCATTTTCAAATTTTAGGTACTCAAGATTTTGTCTTGTTAGAACAATAGCCTTTGGATTACCCGATTTTGTAAATGCATATCTATAGGCATATTCAACTTCAATACTATTAGATGGACGTATAACATCTAAATTGGGTATTAATCTTAAGGCCATTAGGTGTTCTATTGGTTGATGTGTGGGACCATCTTCACCTAGATATATTGAGTCATGTGTAAAAATATATACTGAATCAATATCCATAAGAGCCGCAAGTCGTATGCTTGGCCTCATGTAGTCAGAGAAAACTAGAAAAGTTGAACCATAGCCAATTAAATGACTGTGTAGTGTGATGCCATTCACTATTGCACCCATAGCGTGCTCTCTTATTCCATACTCTAAATTTCTACCGGAGAAATCAGATGCTGAGAATGTAGAATCACCAATGATCTGTTTGGTTGAAGCTGTTAAATCTGCAGAGCCACCAAGAATATTATTAGTATATTTTCCAATTTCATTTAATATATTCGATCCTGCAATACGTGTGGCCTGTGTTAAATTTTCATAATTGTAATCTATAGACATCTCATTAGATATTAGTAAATCCCAATTTTGCATAAATGTTGCATCACTTTTGTATTTTTCCTGGAATATTTTTTCCCAATCACTGTGTGCATGGTTGTCTTCATCTCTCTTCTCAGCAAAATACTCATAAACATCTGAATCATGCTCAAATAAATCTCCTTGCCATTTCAGATTTTTCTTAAATTCTTCCATCTCTTTAGCTCCAAGCGGTGATCCATGAATTCCACTTGTGTCTTGTTTGTTTGGTGCAAATTTACCAATGATTGATTTAGCCATGATTATTGAGGGCTTATCTATAATTAACTTTGCATCCTCAAGGGCTGTACTAATCTCATCCTCGCTATGTGCATCGATTTCAAGAACATGCCATCCAATTGCTTCAAATTTCTTTTTTTGATCAGTGATCGATACTTTTGACACCCTTCCGTCAATTGAAATATTATTATTGTCAAACACATAAATTAACTTACCGAGTTTCCAAACTGCGGCTAGTTCGGCAGCCTCAAAAGAGATGCCTTCCATTAAATCTCCATCAGAAACTATCCCATAAGTAAAGTGATCGATGATGTCTTCTCCTAAAAGTTCCGAGAGGTATCTTTCAGCAACCGCAAAACCAACTCCTGTTGAAAACCCTTGACCCAAAGGACCTGTTGTCATGTCTATACCTGTAGATAAATCAAATTCTGGATGCCCAGGTGTTTTTGAGTCAAATTGGCGAAAATTCTTTAAGTCTTCTTTTGTTAAATCAAAGCCATTTAAATGAAGTAAAGAATAAAGTAGCATTGATCCATGACCTGGACTCAAAATAAACCGATCCCTATTTATCCAAGAGGGATTTTCATTTGACACTTTTAAAAACTTTTTATAAAGGACTGTTCCAACGTCAGCCATTCCTAATGGCATTCCGGGATGGCCGGATGCCGCTTCCTCAACACCTGCAGCTGCAAGAATTCTCAATGAAGTTGTGACTTTATCGAACATTTTAATAGTATAGGTCCTAGTTACACAGAGGCAAAAGAGTCTTTTGCGTGATATGAAGACCTAACAAGTGGTCCTGACTCAATATGAGGAATTCCAAAAGATTCTCCAATTGATTTATATTTTATAAATTCCTCTTTATCAACATACCTATGAATTGGTCTATGTTTTGCTGTTGGTCTCAAGTACTGACCAATTGTTACAATATCTACATTAATTTGTGAGAGATCTTCTAAAACGGCAATTACCTCTTCAAACTCTTCACCCATTCCAACAATGAGACCAGTCTTTGTCTTACCTAAGAATGCTGATTCTTTTGCATACTGCAACAGCGAAAGGGATCGACCATATGATGCTGCAGTTCTTATTTCTCGCTGAAGCCGTGGAACTGTTTCTAAATTATGATTTAAAACTTCCGGGCTTGCTTCAATAATGTTATCTATAGCTCCTTTATCTCCCTTAAAGTCTGGAATAAGTACTTCTACACTTGTTGAAGGGTTTAATCTCTTAACTTCATTTATTGTCTGTGCGAAAAATTGTGATCCACCATCTAAAAGATCATCTCTATTTACTGAGGTTATTACGGCATGTGTAAGCCCCATAGTCAGAACACTTTCTGCAACACGCAATGGTTCTAACTCATCAAGGTCATTAGGCTTCCCAGTATTAACATCGCAGAATCCACAAGCTCTGGTGCAGGTATCTCCCATGATCATAAATGTTGCTGTACCCATAGACCAGCACTCATATATATTTGGACATGAGGCTTCTTCGCAGACAGTATTGAGTTTTTTTTCTGAGATTAAGTTCTTTAAATCTCTGTAATCTTTACCTAAGTTTGCTTTTACCTTCATCCATTCTGGTCTTTCTGGCTCATTAGGCAATAATCCTTTTATGGTAATTGGTACAAGATTGTTATTTTTTTGAAAAACACCCTTATCAAGCATCTCATCAATTTCATGTTTTTTTTGTTTCTTAAGTTGGGTTGGAGTGAATTGTGACATTTGTATGCCTACATCTTCGTAGCCAAATTCAGCGGTAAACGTCTCTGTTATTTTATTCACAATATCATCAAATGAAATCTCAGAATTAAAAGTGTGTACTGAGGCTATTTTCTCCTCTTGATTTCCACATGGGTTTATGAAGTCAAAGCCTTCGAGTTTATCAAAGATATTTAGTGCGAAACCATGATATGTTGTCCATTTACTAACTTTTACTCCTATCGATGCTATTTTCCCTTCTGATGTCCACACACCAGTATCATCTTCCTTTGAAAAAGCTTCTATATCAAAACTACCAAGAGTTTTAATTATTGTTTGCTCAAGACTTCTTACGAAAGGTATGACTTTCTTAGGATCTTGAAGTCTCATTATTGGATATCCAATTAGCTGACCCTTGCCGTGAAAAGTTACATCACCACCTCTGTCAGTTTCAAAAAATTCAATACCTTTTTTCTCTAGTTCATCACTATCAAGAAGTAGGTTATTTGTATCTCCTGTTCGACCGATGGTGATAACATTATTGTGCTCTAAAAGGAGTAAATAATCATAAGGATTATGTTCTCCTGCTACAGATTCTTTTAATCCTTTTTGTAGGATTAAAGCCTCAGAGTAAGGAAGGTTTCCAAGCCAACGTACGTTTAGCTTTCTCAATTAAGATCATCTGCCCATGGATGGTTTTCTAATTTATCTTTAATACTATTTAGAAACAACAATGCTGTTGAACCATCAAAAACTCTGTGATCCCAGGTAAGACTAAGAACTCCGGTATTTCTTATAGCAATAGAATCAGATCCATCTGCAGACTCTATAACAACAGGTTTTTTCTTAATGGATTCTGTGGAAAGAATTGCAACATTTGGCTGATTAATAATTGGAGATGTAATAAATGAATTAAAAGACCCATTATTAGATATAGTAAAGGTACTACCTGTCACATCCTCGAGTCCGTATTCTTTATTTCTGAGAATAGAAGAAACTTCTGTTATCTTTCTAGCTAATCCACGTAAATTGAAGGAATCTGAATCTTTTATTGTTCCAACAAGTAAACCCTCTCTATTCAAGTCGACTGCAATGCCAAGGTTAATGAAATCATGAAGGTCATGCGTATTATTTTCAAGATCGAAGGAACTATTAACAACAGGGAATTCCCTCAAAGCATTAATAGTTGCAACGGATATGAAAGGTAAAAATGTTAAAGAGAAACCTTCTTTTTTCTTGAATTCACCTTTTATCTTATTTCTTAGAACTGATATATTTTCATAGTCCACCTCTACAGAAGTCATTACATGGGCAGAGGTTTGTTTTGAAAGAATCATATTTTCAGCAATTCTTTTTCTGAGCCTAGGAATGGATCCTGTGGATGTTACTTTTTGTTTATCATTTTCTGAGGAAACATGATTTTCTTCTTGAGGATTTTTTTCAGGAACTGATGGTATAGGTTCAGATTTTAATAAAACCTCAATATCTTTACGTGTTATACGATTATTTTTTCCAGTTCCAGTAACTTGTGTTAAATCGAGATTGTTATCTCCAGCAAGCTTTCTTACTATTGGTGAAAGTTTTAAATCTTTAGGTGCTTTTGTTACTATGTCAGCTTTAGAGCTCTCTATGTTGGATGTTAAGTCTTCTTTTGGCAACTCTACTTCTATGACCTCCTCAACTACTTTTGCGCCCTCTTCTTTTGTTGAGTCATCTCCACCAAGTTCCATTAGGCCGACTCCAACTTCAACTGTTTCACCCTCTTCTACTAGTAAAGAGGTCACTTTTCCTGAAAATGGTGACGGGACTTCTGTGTCTACTTTATCAGTTGAGATTTCAAGTATCGGATCATCTTCTTTGACTTCATCACCCACAGCGACAAGCCACCTCAAAATTGTTCCTTCTGTTACCGTTTCCCCCAGCTGAGGCATTTTTACAATTTCACCCATAGTTCTATTGTAATTCTTTAATAGCTTTTATAACATTTTCAACACTAGGAATAAAGCTATCTTCGAGTACTGGTGCAAAAGGAATATGGGTATTAGGTGACGTTACTTTTACAATCGGATTGTCCAATGTCCAAAACCCTTTATCGGCGACGAATGAGGATATCTCAGATGCAATAGAAGAAAATGGAACATCTTCTTGCAAAATAACCAGATTAGATGTTTTCTCAACAGATTTTAATATTGTTTCTTCATCTATTGGAAAAATACTTCTTAAGTCAATAACTTCAACTGAAATACCATCATTGTTTATTGTTTCTGCAGCCTCAAGAGCCGTTGGGACCATTCCAGACCAAGCTACTAAAGTTACATCTGATCCGTCTTTAACAATGTTTGCCTTTCCTATCTCTACTTCATATAGACCAATTGGCACTTCCATTTTTAGATCAGGTTTTCTATACAATTTTTTATGTTCTAGAAACATTACCGGATTGGGATCATTGATTGACGCTATAAGTAGTCCCTTTGCATCATATGGGTTAGCTGGTGCAACTACTTTTATACCAGGGTGATGGGCCAAAAGTGACTCTGGACTAATCGAATGAAAAGGACCCGATCTTGTTCCTGCTCCTGTTGGTCCTCTTACAACCATCGGAACTGGCTTTCCAGCCTTCCAGAAATACTTTGCCGCTTCGGTAGTAATCTGATCAAGTGCTGGATAAACAAAATCAAAAAATTGAAGTTCGACAATCGGAATTTTTCCATAAAGTGCTGCACCTACTGCTGCACCCATAAAGGCGCCCTCTGAAATTGGAGTATCTAAAACCCTAGATGAGCCATATTTCTCATGTAAACCTTTTGTAGCTTTGAAAGCTCCTTCAAATGCACCTATGTCCTCTCCCATCATGAATACATCTTTATTATTTTCCATAGCTTCATCGAGCCCATTTGTAATTGCTTCAATAACGTTCATAGTCTTAGTTTTCGAACCATCATTAGTAGCCACAGGTATCGATCTAGTTTCAAAGATATCTTGGATTTCTTCTTTGGGGTCCGGATCTTCCTGATCTTTAGCCCACTCTAAAGTCTCTCTAACTTCAGTTTCAATTTTTTCAGCCAGTTGGATAAAGTCTTCCTCTGTAAAAAGCTCTTCTCTAGATAGTGATTCTTCAAACCTCAAAACAGGATCTCTATCCATCCAAAAATCTCTTACTTCATCTCCCACATATTCTGCAGGATCATGGCCAGCATGGCCGTAGTGTCTAAAGGTTACTAACTCTATTAGCGTTGGTCCTTTACCAGAACTTGCTTTATTACGGGCCTTATGCATTGCGTTAATAACTTCATATATGTTATTTCCATCAATAATGACAGATTCAATTCCATAGCCTAAACCTCTGTCTGCAACATTTGGGGTCCCAAATTCTGTTTCATTTGGAGAGGAATAAGCAAACTGATTATTTTGAACAGTGAAAATAATTGGTAGATTGTGAACACCTGCCATATTTATACTCTCATGCCAAGTTCCGGTTGCTGTTGCACCTTCACCACAGTTTGCAACTGCTACAACGTCATTGTCCTCAATCTGAGCTGTTAATGCCACTCCCACTGCAACGGGTGCTGAATCTGGTAATGGTGAGACAACCATTAATGTTCCTTTATCCACAACACCAAAATGACTGTTTCCATCTCGGCCTTTTGATGGACCATCTTTTTTACCATAAAAGTTGAGAGCAATTTCTTTAAGTGTTACCCCTCTATTTATTTGTACTCCTAGATCTCTATGTGTTCCTCCAAAAACATCTTGTGGTTTCATACCAGTTCCTATACCTGCCATTGAGGCTTCCTGGCCAATACCTGGATAGACGGCTCCAGAGAGTTGACCACCTTTATACATTTTTAAGAGTCTGTCTTCGAGAATTCTTTGAGTCTTCATTGATTTATAGATATCCCAAAGTTCATCTTTTGATAAAGATGCAGAATGTCCAAGTCGTTCAATTTTCTTTATTTCCATTAGTGCAGTCCCTTTCCATTTAAAGATAATAATGATTCTCCGACAGCCTCACTCAAAGTTGGATGAGCATGTATAAATTCAGCAGCCTCATCTGGAAGTGCCTCCCAGCCAACCATGTACATTAATTCATGAATCATTTCTCCAGCACTTGGACCACATATACTTGCACCAACTAAGGGGCCATCTTTTTGTGCATAGACTTTGACCAAGCCTTGATTCTGATTTTGTATCATAGCTCTTCCAATTCCTGCGAAACTATGTTGAGCTTGATTAATATCAATTTCTTCTAATTTTGCTTTATCAGAATTTAAACCGACTTCAGCAAGCTCAGGATTTGTATAAACAACATAAGGAATCGCAGAATAGTTAATTGGGCTTGTATTTCCAGTTGCAATAAATGTAACTGCTGACATTGCCTCTGCAAAAGCTACATGTGCTAGTTGGGGGGAATTGCTTATAATATCCCCTGCTGCAAAGATATTCTTAGTGCCTATTACTTGCATTGTTTCAAGGTTGACGTCTATATAACCATTTTTTGTAGTTACAGAGATATCTCCTAATCCAATATTTTCAGTGAGAGGACTTCGTCCAATAGCTACCAGGATCGTATCAAAGTTTTCTTTTTCCCTATCTGAGAAAAGAACTTCTTTATTTGTAACAGAATCAATTGAAGTTCCCATTTTGAAAGAAACACCTCTTTTAGTGAGTTGTTTTCTTAACTCTCCAGAAGTTCTTTTATCAAGTCCTGGAAGTATTTCTTTTTCTAGTTCAACAACAGTCACACTTGAACCCAGGTCTATGAGGGCACTTGCAAATTCACAACCTATAGCTCCAGCACCCACAATACAAACATTCTTTGGTGGCTTCTCCCAGTTAAGGGCAGAATCCGAACTTATGATAAAATCATTATCAAATTGTAAACTTGGTAATTCTCTTGGTTTGCTACCAGTAGCAAGAAGTATATAATCTGTTTCTATAATTATTTCAGAGCCATCTTCTTTTTTAACTAGGACAGACTGTTCGTTTTTTATCTTACCCCAGCCATTAATGACATTCACTTTTTTACTTTTAAGCAACATACCAATTCCATTAACTAGCCCAGAAATGATATCTTGTCTTTTTATGGCTGATTTATTCCAATCTATTTCAGAAGTTTCAACTTGAATGCCATAATCAGAAGCATTGTTAATTTCATGGTTAAGCTCTGCTAGGTGAAGCCAGTATTTTGCAGGTATGCATCCCCTGTTTAGACAAGTTCCACCAAGAATATCTGACTCTACAAGAGTTACTTCAAGGTCGAAGTTGTTTGCATATAGTGCAGCTGCGTATCCAGCTGGTCCTCCGCCAATAATGGTTAATTTTTTCAAATTACCTCTTTCTAGATAGGGTTTCTATCAAATCGAGATAATAACTGTACTTTTTTCAGGGGTTCCCATTAAAAGTAGTCAAAGTTATTGTCACTATTAAATCTAGTAAAAAAGAATACATTTACCAACTTAAGATACTCCATTAATTTGATAATATAAACGTATGCAAACCAGATTCTTAATCCTTTCATCATTACTTACTGGTTTACTTATCCTTGTATCTTTTGGGATTTGGCTAATAACAAATTAATATGAATAGTTTTCAAATGCCTGATGGGATTTACCATATCCCCCTTAGGCTCCCATGGAGCACACCAAGTAATGTGAATGTTTATCTTATAGAAGACGATGATGGATATGTCATGATCGACTGTGGCGTAAATGGGTCAGAGTATCTTGATCTACTTAATGGTCATCTAAATGAGATTGGAATAAGGTTTAATGATATTAAATTATTAATAGGTACCCATATGCATCTTGATCATATTGGCCTATCAGGTAGCTTAAGAGAACTTGATATACCTCTCGCACTTTACGAAAATAGTATTGAATATCTCAGCGAATATAACGACTGGTCAGTGAGATTTAAAGATTTAATTAGAATGGCAAAGAGTGAGAGTGCTCCTGCAGATTTTATTGATGATCTTAAATCAATTACTACACCCATGTACGCTGGAAAATTAACAAAGCCGGATGTCCTTTTAACAGAAGGCAAAATAACTTTACTTAAAAGAAAAATTAATGTTCTATTTACTCCAGGTCATGATTACAGTGAAATATCTCTTCACGATGAATACTCAAGAATTATATTCTCTGGTGATCATATACTTCCAAGAATTACTCCATTTATTCCAGTACAAAATGAAGATAGCAATCTCCTTAAGGGTTTTCTTGATTCTTTAGACAAGGTACATGCTGTAGATCACGATATTATTGCTCCGGGTCATGGAAATATAATCTCAACACCTCATAAAAGGATCGAGCAAATGAAACTTCACCATCAAAGAAGATCAGATAAAATTCTAGAGTTTTTAAAGAAAAATGATTTAACAGGTTGGGAACTTACTAATCAATTATTTCCGAGAAAACTCGATTCATTAAATCTCAGACTTGCATTTCAAGAAACTTTAGCACATCTTCATTTGTTGCGATCTAACAATGATGTTTCAAGAAATTCTACAAATGGTATAAAAAAGTGGTCTTTAAAAGACTAAACAGGCTTGTATCCCCTGTTTTTAGCTTCCTCTAAGGAATCTGGTGAAAAGGATTGAATTTTATTATTTTTCAACATTTCCTTTTCTTCATATAGAGTTTTAAGTGTTTTGAATTGTTGGTCATTGTCACAGTCATAAACCTTCATATTTAACCTATTTCCTAGGAATCTATAATTTTCAAACCTGCTTAAACGACCCACTTTATAAATTAATTAGTTCTGCAATTTTAGATCTTGCTGACTTAGAAGAACCAAACAATAATGAATCAGATTTAGCTTTTTTAAAATATAAATGAGCCGGATGCTCCCATGTAAACCCTATACCTCCATGTACCTGAATATTGTCACCAGCTATTTTGTTGTACACTTCAGAACAATAAGACTTAGCTAATAATGAACTCATCTCTAGTTCCGTGGCATCATCTATGTCAACTCTTACGGAATTGTAAGCTAAAGATTTTGCACTTTCTATTTGTAGTAACATGTTTGCACATATGTGCTGTATTGCCTGAAATGAACCAATGGGTCTTCCAAACTGAATTCTCTCTTTTGCATAACTTGTTGACATATCTAAACATGCCTGGGAACCACCAACCTGTTCCATTGAAAGAAAGGCTGTGGCGATATTTTGTATTTTTTTCCATATACTGAGTTCATCATTCATGACAATCATTATATTTTCAGAGGAAATAACAACATCCTTGAAGGTAATTTCTGTCAAGGGTCTTGTTTGATCAAGAGATGGTGTATTTTTAACATCCACACTATCATCGCTAGTTTTTACAAGAACAAACTTAAATTCATTATCATCTTTTGCTAGTACTGCAATATAGTCAGACACATCACCGAACATTACATATTTTTTCGTTCCATTTAGTATCCAACCGTCACCTGAAGGGGTGAGAGATGTTTGAATGCTTTCGTTATTAATTTCATACTTATCGGTCTCATATATTCCGAAAGTACCAATTTTTTCTCCAGTTATAATTTCAGATAAGTAAGTTTTCTTAATTTCATCACTTGAATTTAGAAGTAGATGTTTAAATACAACACCTGAACTAAAAAGAGGAATAATTGGTAGATAATATCCTGCTACCTCAGAAAGAATTGAAGCATCGACAGTTGAAAAGCCGAGCCCCCCATCATCTTCTGTAACATCCAAGGCTAACCAACCCTGTTCATTTACTAGTTTCCATAAATCTGAATCTAATCGTACATCTTCATCAACTTTTTTTATAGTATCCAAAAGATCTATTTGTTCAGATAATAGTTTTTCCGCATTTTCTTTTATTTCTTTTTGTAAGTCTGTAAGTATAAATTGCATTTTCTTAGTCTAATTTTATTTTTTATTTTTCGTATTGAAATATCGTTTGTTTTTATTAATAATTAACATGGTATTTATGTTGAAAATAACAAACTTACACGCAAACGTAGAAGATACTCCCATTTTAAAAGGAATTAACTTAGAAATTAATCCTGGAGAGGTCCATGCAATTATGGGTCCAAACGGATCTGGTAAATCGACCTTATCTAATGTCTTGATGGGTAACCCTGTTTATGAGGTAACAGAGGGGACAATAATATTTAATGGTAAAGATATCACTGAAGAGCCTGTAGACAATAGAGCAAAAGAAGGAATGTTCCTGGCTTTTCAGTATCCTGAATCAATACCTGGAGTAACCATTGTCAATATGCTAAAAACAGCGCTTACCAACATTGAAAATACTGACTATTCGACTCTTGAACTTAGGCTCAAGGTTGCAGACGCAATGAAAGACTTAGGCTTATCTCCAGATTTTGTTGATAGATACTTAAATGAAGGTTTCTCAGGTGGAGAAAGAAAGCGTAATGAAATACTCCAATTAGCGGTGTTGAATCCAAAACTTGCCATTCTAGATGAAACTGATTCTGGATTAGATGTAGATGGGTTGAGGATAGTTGGAGAAGGCATCAGCAAGCTGAGAACACCTGAAAGGGGCTATCTTGTCGTAACTCATTACCAGAGGCTATTGGAGTACATAACACCTGATTTTGTACATGTATTTGTAGATGGCAAAATTGTAGAAACAGGTGGTAAAGAATTGTCTGATAAATTAGAAAAAGAAGGATATGAATCCTACCAATGAATGAATTTGCAGATATTAAAAAAGACTTTCCTATTTTTAATCGCGAAGTTAATTCTAAAAAATTAACCTATCTTGACTCTGGGGCAACAGCACAAAAACCACAATCAGTTATTGATGCTATGAATAATGTTTACACTAATACGAATGCCAATGTCCACCGAGGAACTTATGTACTGTCTGCTGAAACAACACAGCTTTACGAAGATGTTCGAAAAAAATGTAAGAAATTTTTAAATGCATATCACTCTGATGAAATCATTTTCACTAAAGGTGCAACTGAAGGGTTTAACTTTCTAGCTAATTCTATTTCTAAAAAATTTCTCAAACCCGGAGATGAAATTTTACTTACTGAGATAGAACACCATGCAAATATCATCCCATGGCAAATGGTTGCAAGCCAATATGATTTACAAATTAAATACATAGCGGTGGATGAAAATTTTTCTATCGATTTAGAAGACCTTAAAGAAAAAATATCAAGCAAGACAAAGGTTGTTTCCATCACAGGCGAATCTAATCTCTCCGGGTTGCTTCCGGACATTAAATTAATTCGATCGCTTGTAAAAGAACATTCAGACGCATTATTTATACTTGATGGAGCTCAACTCGTTCCTCATAGAAAAGTTGATGTTCAAGCCTTAGGAATTGATTTTATAATATTCTCTGGTCACAAATTATTAGGACCCACAGGGATAGGGGTTGTTTGGGGAAGATTAGATTTATTAAATGAGCTTGAACCTGTTTCAGGTGGTGGAGATATGATTGAAGAGGTTTACTATGATCGAGCCACATGGGCACCGGTACCACATAAATTTGAAGCTGGAACCCCTCCTTATGTAGAGGCAATTGGATTAGGTGCAGCAATTGACTACCTAGAAAATATCACAATGGAAAAAGTATCACAGCATTCAGACACACTCAGAAAATATGCTCAAAAAATATTTTCTGACATTGATAGGGTTAATGTAATTCATACAAATGAAGAGTTTGCTGGCTGCACATTTAGTATGTATGTTGATCAAATACACGCAACAGATATTTCATTGATGCTAGACACATACGGAGTAGCTGTGAGAGCAGGTCATCACTGTGTACAACCTTTCCACAGAAAATTAGGCATAGATGCAACCTTCAGAGCAACAGGGTACATTTACAATGATGAAAATGATCTTGATGTTTTTAAAGATGCCCTTCTCGGCAGTATTGAAATGTTAGGTTGATGAATGGCTATTGATCAAAAAGTACAAGATTATAAAAAAATGTTGGATTTATTTCCAAATGCACAGGAGAAATATCAATATTTAATCGAACAAGCAAAAGATAATACTAATTTTCCAGAAGAGCTTAGAAATGATCATTTCAAAGTTAGTGGATGTCAAAGCCAAGTATGGTTAATTCCAGAAGAAAAAGATGAAAAAGTATATTTTATGAGCGACTCTGATGCACTCATTGCAAAAGGACTAGTAACACTCATTGCATCAATTTATTCAGATGAAACACCGGAAGATATAATCAATTCAGAAATAGATTTAATGGAAGAGTTTGAACTTGGAGTAATTTTAAGCCCAGCTAGAAGAAATGGTGCTTTTAATATGTTAAAAATGATTAAAGATTACGCGGTAAAACTCAAAAAAGCTTAAATTTATATCCACCAATTTTCATGCGCGAACTCTATCCAAACTGGATTAGTAAATTTTGCAACTTCTTTAACAAAGTAATGTGGTTCAAATTCACTTTCGTTGTTCCACCAAAGTGACATAAATCTAACATCACATTCGTGATTAATATTTTCTTTTATATATGTAGAAAGCTTTTCGAATGTTTCTCCACTGTCGCAAATATCATCAACGATAAGTATTTTTTTATCAGATGGCCTTGGGAGATAATTTTCCCAATGTGGAAAATCTCTTGTTGAAGCATGAACAGGTTTAAATGGGACATTTAATTTATGAGACATCATGACACCTGGAATAAGGCCACCCCTACTAATTCCAACAATTACATCTGGTTGGAATTCATCTTTTTCTAGTTGTTCACAAACTAAGCCTGTATCTTTAAATTGTTCATCCCAAGTGTAATTTAGTTTTTCCATATGATGAATAATTCTATCAAATTTAGAATCCATCACTACAATTATTTGAATAAATATTTACCTCTAAAATTAATTCGTTAGTTGTGGTTCGTTTATAATGAGCTCATGAAAAGGAGGTAAGGATGCATAAAAGATGGGCGGTAGGTCTAATCTTAATCAGTATTCTTACTATGGCATGCGGTGGAGCCGCATCCGTAGACGAATATAAAGCTGCATTTGTGTATGTAGGTCCAACTGACGATGGTGGTTGGTCTCAAGCACATGATGTAGGTCGACAATATCTAGTAGAACAAACGGGTATTCAAACAGAGTACACAGCTCTAGTACCAGAAGATGCTACAGAATTCAGAACAGTTGCAGAAGCATATATTGAACAAGGTTACAATATTATCTTTGGAACTACTTTTGGGTATATAGATGCAATGGCGGAAATGGCAGAGGAATATCCAGATGTTATTTTCCTACACTGTTCAGGTTATCTAAATAACGATACGAACTTTGCAAATTATTTTGGGAAGATGTATCAACCTAGATATCTCTCTGGTTTAGCTGCAGGAGCTATGACTGATTCAAATAAAATTGGTTATGTTGCGGCTTTTCCAATACCGGAAGTAATTAGAGGAATTAATGCTTTTGCTGCAGGTGTAAATGAGGTAAATCCTGAAGCTACTGTTGAAGTGGTTTGGACATTCACCTGGTTTGGTCCAGAAGCAGAAACGCAAGCTGCAAATGCTTTACTTGAAAAAGGTGCAGATGTTCTTGCGCAACATCAAGACTCCACAGCAACCGGATTAGCTGCAGAAGCTGCTGGTGCAAAATGGATATCTTACAATACTGCTTATGGACAAGACTCTGCTCCGGAAGCTTTTGTGACAGCTCCAGTCTGGGATTGGGGTCCATATTATGTAAATATTGTTGAACAGATAATAGATGGGACTTTCACAACAGAAAGTTACTGGGGAGGCATGGAAACTGGTTTAGTTTCTCTATATGACTTATCTTCAGATGTTCCATCTGATACAGCAACATTAATTGCAGAAAAAACTGAGGCTATTATCGATGGAACTTTAGAAGTCGAAATAGTTGAAGAAGAATTTATTAGTAACGTTATCGGAACAGTTAATCCGTAACTTAGACTTTTTACAATGTCCTGATCTTTCGATTGGGACATTGTAATAATTTAATAAATGAACCAAATTATTCTAGAAGCTAAAAATATATCAAAATCCTTTGGGAAGACCCAGGCATTAAAGAACGTTGATTTTTATTTAAATAAAGCACAAATACATGGTTTACTTGGTGAAAATGGAGCTGGTAAGTCATCTCTGATGAACATTTTATCTGGGATCTATCAACCAGAAACTGGCTCTATTTACATTGAAGGTAAAAAAATTAAAAAACTAAATCCTGATCTTGCTGCAAGATTTGGAATTGGTATGGTTCATCAAGAATTTAGATTAATTAACAATTTTAGTATCAAAGATAATTTGACATTATCAAGATCTAATATCTATAGAGATAATTTTGAAGAAGCATTTGAAAAATACTCAGATATTTTCTCACTATCTGCTGAATCAAAAACTCTTATAAATGAACTTTCAGTTGGAGAAAAGCAGAAAATAGAAATTATGAAACTTATTTTTAATAACAACAACATTATGTTGTTAGATGAGCCAACTGCAGTACTCACACCACAAGAAACAAATCAATTAAAAATATCACTTAAGAAACTTTCAAGTGAAGACAATAAAACTATTGTCTTAATCACACATAAATTAAAAGAGATTCAGGAATTCACTGAATCAATTTTTGTATTAAAGGATGGAGTGATGGTTGCAAAAGATTTAAAAACACAAAACGTTACAAAAAGTGACTTGGTCACCCTCATGATGGGAGAAATTAAGATATCTAAGGTTCGAAAAGATAATGTAAAAGGTAACAATAAACTCGAAGTCAAAAATATTTTTTTCGAAAATAATCATTCAAACGTACCAACTTTAGAGAACATATCTCTAACAGTTCAGTCAGGAGAGGTTTTAGGAATAGCAGGAGTTTCTGGTAATGGACAAGTTGAACTCGCCAACATAATATCGGGAATAGAAAGAGAGTATAAAGGAAAAGTTATAGTTAATGGTAAAAATATCTCTAATCAGGGTGTAAGGGCGAGAAAAAATTTAAATTTATCATATATTCCTGAAAATAGACTTGGAGTGGGTCTTGCACCTGGGGTCTCCATAATCGATAATTCTGCGGTAAAAGATTATTTTAAATCAAGACTTGGACCGCATTTATCAAGCAATAAAATGCTAGATTATTTAAATTTACTTATAAAACAATTTTCCATAAAAGCTCCTGATCCAAAAGCCGAAGTTTCTACTCTTTCTGGCGGTAACATGCAGAAATTACTCATGGGAAGAGAATTAATTTCAAATCCGGAAGTAATTATTGCTGCACAGCCAACTAGAGGTCTGGATGTAAGTGCAGTTGAGGCCTTACATGAACTTATCATCAAACAGAGAGATAAAGGAGCTGCTGTAATGTTAGTTTCAGAGGATTTGGATGAATTGTTCAAATTAAGTGACAGGATAATCGTTTTATATGAAGGACAAATAGTGAGAGAGTTCAAAATAGATGAGGCTGACATTGAAAGCGTTGGTTTAGCTATGGCAGGCTCTATTGAATAAATATCTAATCTCAAAGAAAATTGTTACTAATGACTTATCAACATTTTATTCTTTTTTGATAGGACTTTCTGTTGGTATAACTATTGGTTCAATAATTCTCTTGGTCCAGGGCCAAAATCCTATAGAAGTTTTCTCGCTTATGCTACGACTGTCAGTTGGTAGCATAAAGAGCATCAGCTCCTCACTTAATAAGGCCACTCCTTTAATACTTGCTGGGCTCGGAATCTCCATAATTAACTCAGTTAAATTATGGAATATTGGCGCTGAGGGTCAAATATTTATGGGTGGAATAGCTTTAAATTTCATGTACATAAGCTATGAAATTTCAAATTCAAAATTATCAATAATTCTTCTACTACTTTCAGCATTTATAGGTGGTTCAATATGTATACTGCTTCCTGCTGCAGCAAAGGTTCTATTTGGAGTAAATGAAATAATTACTACGTTACTCTTCAACTACATCATTATTGGCTTTACTGTCTACCTTGTAAATGGCCCTTGGAAGGATCCTAACTCTTTAAACTTTCCTGCAGCTACATATGTTGGGAAAGAAGTATATTTACCTACAATTTTTGGAAGATTAAGCTATGGATTTATTATCTGTATCTTGTGTACAGCTGGTGTGTACTACCTTAAAGAAAAATCAGTTTTTGGTTATGAACTGCGTATATCAGGTGGTTCAGCATTAACTGCAATTTATGCAGGTATTAACGCAAAACAGAAAGCATTTATAGCTATGTTAATTGGGGGTGGCTTGGCTGGTTTAGCTGGAGGCGTTGAATTACTTAGTCAGACTCATAGAGTCTCAACTGGGTTATCACAAGGATTTGGTTATACCGCTATTATTGTCGCAGCCATAACTGGTATGAGACCATTAGGTATTTTTTTAGTCGGATCACTATTTGGAGCCTTAACTATTGGGGGGACCGTCATACAAACTATGGGGGTTAGCAGTTATATTGCAGATGTTATCCAGGCCACAACATTATTTGGGGCACTTATCTCTCAATTCTTTTTTACCTATAAAATAATGAAGGTTTCGGAAGATGTTTGATATTCAATTAATGGGCCTTTTAAATGCTACTCTGCAAGCAGCAACATTGCTCTTCATTGCAGCTCTTGGAGAGTTAATAACAGAAAAATCAGGAATTCTTAACCTTGGTGTTGAAGGGATGATTTCAGTTGGTGCAGTAAGCGGTTTCATGGTTGCAGTAAATACTGGAAATTTATTCCTTTCAGTATTGATTGGAATTTTTTCTGCTGCCTTATTTTCATCTTTACACGCTTTTGTAACAGTTATCTTAAAACAAGACCAAACTGTTTCTGGGTTGATCTTGACAATATTAGGACTTTCTTTATCAGCCCTAATGGGTAAGAAGTATGTAGGTAAAAAATTGCCTGTAAAAATAGAAAGTCTGATAGACATTGACGAACCAAGCAACATTTATGAAGTTTTAATAAGCCAAAATTATATTTTCTATTTAGCTATTTTCCTTATGGTTGCCACATCATTCATTCTTAAAAAAACTATGTTTGGGAGGAGACTTGAAGCTGTTGGCGAAGACTCTAGAGCAGCTGACTCAATGGGTTTAAATGTAAATAAAACACAATTTATTGCAACTTGTGTCGGAGGTGGATTTTCAGGTTTAGCAGGTGTTTATCTTACATTAAGTTACGTACCATATTGGACTGATAATATGACTTCAGGTCGTGGATGGATTGCTTTAGCATTAGTTATTTTTGGGGGTTGGAAACCCTATAGAACAGCCATTGGTGCAGTGTTATTTGGATTTCTTGAGGCTTTAGTTCCCAGATTGCAGACTTATGGATTTGAATTAAGTCCATACCTTGTCAAAATTACTCCTTATGCAATCACAATTATAATTCTTGTGGTCTTAACTATATACAAAGGTGGTCGGACCGGAGCACCTAATAATATTGGTATTCCATTTTTTAGAGAGAATAGATAACTAAGCATTTACTTCATAAATTTGATACTATAAAGAAGACTTTAAATGATACCTGTGAGTATCGAAAGGAATGTCATGGACATAAACAAAACTCTTTATAGAGTGAGTAAAGAAATTATAGAAACAGATATTGTTAACCCCCTTCTAATTGGTATTCCAAGAAGAGGTGATCATTTAGCTAAAAGGATATCTAGTAATCTTGAAAGCTTTAACTACTCTCATGATTTAGATACCGTGAACTATAAGCCTTTTAGAGATGACCTTGAAAAAGAAGGTGATAAATCTTCCTTAAGTATAAACCCTACAGATCGGGATGTTGTACTTATTGATGATGTAGTTTTTACCGGGAGGACCCTAAGAGCTTCTTTGGAAGCTGTTATCTTCTCTGGAAGAGCAAAGTCTATTTCTGTAGCCTGTTTGATAGATAGAGGTCATAGAGAACTTCCTATCTCTCCAAAGTTTGTCGGCAAAAATATACCCACTAGTGAAAGTGAATATGTTTTTGTGTACTTAGAAGAAGTTGACGGTAAAGATGAAGTTGTAGTGAATTAATGAATCACTTACTAGATTTTAAAAACATTGATAAAACTAAAGCTTTAACAATTCTTGAAACAACATTAAAAATCCAAAATGGTGAAAAATATAATATAAACGGACATTCAGTCATAAAATTTGATGAACCGTCGACTAGAACCAAAATCTCTTTTACAATAGCCGCACAAAAACTTGGCCTAGACTTGATTATGTTAGATGACATTACGTCTTCTAAAACTAAAGGGGAATCACTTGATCATGAAATTCAAACACTTCTTTCGCTTGGAGTAGAATCGCTTGTTATCCGCACAAGTAAAAATAATATTGAAGAATATAGAAATTTCAAAAACATTGCAATTATAAGTGCTGGTTTTGGTAAAAGTTCCCACCCAACACAATCAATTTTGGATGTAGCGACATTATTGAAGTACAAAAAGTTAGATGTTGATATTCCAATAGTTTTTATTGGAGATGTTAAACATTCACGGGTATATTCGTCCACTAAAGAACTTCTTAATTTACTTGGATTTAAAGTTGGAATCTTTACTTCCGAATTTTTTATGCCTCAGGAAATAGAAGGATGTTACATCTTTAGTGATTGGGAGGAAGTAATCTCTTCAAAATCAACTATTAATCTCCTTCGAGTACAAAGTGAAAGGATTGATAATATCGGGGATTATGACCTAAATGAATACATACAGGCTTACCAACTAACAAGTAAAATAATAGATAGAACTTCGTCTGACTTTATGTTCCTGCATCCCATGCCAATGAATATTGGGGTCGAAATTTCCAAAGAAGCGTCTGAAAATATTAAATTTAAATATATTGAGCAGCTTGCCCTTGGTGTTCCCGCAAGAATAGCAAGTTTCTTGTATGCTTTAGGAAAAATTTAATGCAAATAAATAGTTTCTTAGATCTTCATACCCATACAAGATATCCTGGCAGTAAATTTATCAAACAAGAAGACATTGAACAGGCTGCTAAGAATGGGGGTTATAGTGAAATCCTTGCAATGCCTAATTCATCAAAGATAATAGACAATTTAGAGGTATTAGAGGAGGCTCGTAAACTAGACGGTTCTTTAAGTATAGAAGTTCATAGAACAGCATCACTTACTAAAGGACTGGCAGGACAAGAGCCTATTGATTACAAGAAATTAACTGAACATGGTGTGTTTATATTTACTGATGATGGATTATCTGTTGTAGATGATAATCTAGCTGAGACTATTTTTAGATCTATAAATGAAGTAGGGGCAGCAGTATTTCAACATTGTGAAAAAAGTTGTCATACGATGCCAGGTGATATTGCTCCTCCTAATGATAATTCTCATTTAAAGGCAATTCACATATCCGAAGAGACAGAAATACTAAACAGAGACCTGAAATTAGTTGAGAAATATGGAACTAGATACCACGCTCAACATCTCTCAACGATCGAAAGTGTGGAATTAATTAGAGAAGCAAAGATAAATAATCTCCCAGTAACAGCAGAAGTTACGCCGCATCATTTGCTTGCTAACAATGAAAATTTGGATATAAGTGATGGAAAGTATAAAATGTATCCACCAATCAGAACTGAAAATGATAGACTTGCACTAATTGCAGGTCTGAAAGATGGAACCATTGATGTAATTTCAACAGATCATGCACCGCATCCAAAAAATGATAAAGTAGTAAATTTTAAAGAAGCTTCGCGAGGTGTAGTTGGATTAGAGTCTTCCTTTCCCATGCTTTACTCGTCAAAAATATTTAACTTAGATGATTTAGTAATGTTTTTAGATATAAATCCAAGAAAAATACTTACAGACATTGGTTACAAAATAAATCAAATGAGAACTTTTGAGTGGAAAATTTGTGATAAAGAATTTTATACAATTTCAGAACCAAAAAATTCATTATTTGAAGGCAATAAAACATTAATTGAAACTGACGGTATTTATGTATAAAAAAGCTTTATTAATAAATCAAGAAGGAAAAGAGTTTACAGGTTGGACAACAGAAGACTTTCGTCCATCAACTGGAGAGCTTATATTTAATACTGCAATGACTGGATTTGTTGAAATTTTAAGTGATCCCTCTTATATGAATCAAATAATAACTTTCACATCATCCCATATTGGGAATTATGGACTATCTAAAACTGACTTTGAATCTGAAAGACCAAGAGTCAATGGTGCGATTGGAACTAGTTTCACAACTAGCCCGTCATCCTGGAGAGCTGAGCAATCAATAACTTCCTGGCTTAAAGAATATGAGATACCATATTCAGGGGGGTTTGATGTTAGGTCGATAACTTCTTACCTTAGGGATGTAGGTTCTAGTATGTTTGCATTTGGTACTGGCCTAAATTCTTCTGAACTAAAAGAATTACTTGAGAAATCAACAAACATTATCGGGGACAACTCCGCACTTACAGCTGGCAGAAGTAAATATGATACGAATTCAACAAGAAATAAAATAGGAATTTTAGACCTAGGAGCTAAACAAAGTATTATCAATGTAATTAAAAACTTTGGGTTTGAATGTATATTTGTAGATCCAAAAACCACTGCTCAAGATATTATCTCACTTGAATTAAGTGGCTTGATTATCTCAAATGGTCCCGGTGATCCGCGATCTTTAATCAATGTAGTCGACACAGTAAGAGAGCTTATTGGAAAATTACCTTTATTTGGTATTTGCCTAGGACACCAAATCCTGAGTCTTGCGTGCGGATTAAATGTAAAAAAACTTAATTTTGGTCATCATGGTTCAAATCATCCGGTAATGGTAAGTGGCATTAAGAACGCTCTTATTACTTCACAGAACCATGGGTTCACAGTTGAATTCCCAGAGAATGAATTTAAGCATTCAAATTTTGGAAAGATCACTGAATATGCAGTAAACCTAAATGATAGGAGTAATGAAGGAATCTCTATATGGGAATCAAATGCTTACTCTGTACAATTTCATCCTGAATCTGGTCCTGGAACAACTGATGGCTTAAAACTATTTGATCCTTTTTTCCAAATGTTAGGAAGTAAAGTTGGCAATTGATAAAAGTATAAAAAGTATTTTAATTATAGGTGCTGGACCAATCGTCATTGGCCAAGCATGTGAATTTGATTATTCAGGATCTCAAGCTGCTAAAGCATTGAAGAGTGAGGGCTATAAAGTAATTTTAGTTAACTCTAACCCAGCAACAATAATGACAGATCCTTCTATGGCAGATGCAACATATATAGAACCTCTTACTACAAAGTTTCTAGAAAGGATTATTGAGAAAGAAAGACCGGATGCAATACTTCCAACCTTAGGTGGTCAAACAGCACTAAATCTAGCAATGGCCTTGTACGAAGATGGTGTGTTCGAAAAATTTAACGTAAAAATTTTAGGTGCTTCGGCTTCCTCAATTGAAATAGCTGAAAATAGATGGAAATTTAAAGAAGCAATGGAGAAAGTAGGAATCGCAACTCTAAAGGCGCATTATGTAAAAACAGTTGATGAGGGAATCGTTGCAGGCGCACAAATTGGTTATCCACTCATGCTTCGACCATCATATATTTTAGGAGGTGGTGGAACGGGTTTGGTCTATGGAGATGAAGAACTAGTAGAGAAACTTGAAAATGCATTTAAGGCTTCTCCTACTCAGGAAGTATTAATTGAAGAATCAATCTACGGGTGGAAAGAATTCGAACTTGAAGTGATGAGGGACAATGATGGAAATGGTGTAATAATATGTGGGATTGAGAACATAGACCCAATGGGTATACATACTGGAGACTCAATAACTGTTGCTCCTATCCAAACTCTCTCTGATAAAGAATATCAACTTATGAGAGATGAAGCACTTTTGTGTCTTGAAACCATTGGAATCGCTACTGGGGGAAGCAATGTTCAATTCGCAGTGAATCCTCAAAATGGTGAAAGACGTGTGATTGAGATGAATCCGAGGGTTTCAAGATCTTCTGCACTAGCTTCAAAAGCAACAGGTTTTCCAATTGCCAAATTTGCAGCACTGCTTGCAGTTGGATATAACCTAACAGAGCTAACTAATGATATAACAGGTTCTACACCAGCTAGTTTCGAGCCAGTTCAAGACTACGTTGTAGTAAAGATTCCGCGTTTTGATTTCCCTAAATTTCCATCAACAGACGATGTGCTGGGCACTTCAATGCAAAGTGTAGGTGAAGTTATGTCTATGGCTTCTACTTTTACCGAAAGTTTAACAAAAGCAATAAGATCGCTTGAGATAGGTAAAACAGGGATAAGAAATATAGATAATCGCTTTATAAACTTAGACAGGTTAGAACTTGAAAAAGAAATAGCTGTACCTCGACCGAGACGAATTTTTGCAGTACTAGAAGCTTTAAGAAGAAACTGGAGTGTTTCCAAGATTTCTAATCTCAGTTATATTGACGAATGGTTTTTATTTGAAATTGAAAAAAGTTTTAACGTTAATCAAGAAACAACACCAACGACAATTTTAAAAATGCTTGGTTGGACTGAAGACGATATAGATATCAAAGATATTAAAGATGAACTTTCAAAAAATAGAGTTTATAAACTTGTAGACACTTGTTCAGCTGAATTTTCATCAATTACACCATACCTTTACTCAACAACCGGAACAGAAGATGATGATATTTCTAGTAATAAAGAAAAAGTAGTGGTAATCGGCTCAGGGCCAAACAGAATAGGACAGGGTATAGAGTTTGATTATTGCTGTGTACATGGTGTTGATGCTCTCAAAGAAAATGGATATGAGGCAATAATGATAAATTCAAATCCAGAAACTGTCTCGACTGATTATGACACAGCCGATAAATTGTACTTTGAGCCATTGAATTGGCAGGAGGTTGAAGCTGTCTTATTGAGGGAAAATCCAAAGTCCGTAGTCATCCAACTAGGCGGACAGACACCTCTTAAATTAGCAGAAAAAATTGTTGAAAAAGGATACACTATTGCTGGCTCCAGTATTGAAGTTATAGATTCAACTGAGGATAGAGAGTTATTCCAAAAACTTTGTACCAAAGAAAATATAAAACAACCAATCTCAAATATTGCAGCAAATGTAAAAGAATTATCAGATTCAGTTACTCAGATAGGATATCCTGTCTTACTTCGGCCGAGTTATGTTTTAGGGGGAAGAGCTATGAGGGTCGTTAATAACGAAACTGAACTTAGTAACTACTTAGATGTACTTTCAAAAAGTGATGAAGATGGGAATCCGTTCAATTCAGGCCCTCTGTTAGTGGATGAATACCTTACCAATGCCATAGAAATTGACGTTGATTTAATTAGCGATGGTACTGATGTAGTTATTGCTGGAATACTTGAGCATCTTGAGCCAGCTGGTGTTCATAGTGGTGACTCTACTGCGGTACTGCCTCCTTATAGTATTGAAGAAAATATGCTAGCTGAGATTCGAGATAAAAGTATAAAACTTGCTCTGAGTCTAAATGTAAGAGGCTTGCTTAACATCCAGTTTGCAATAAAAGAAAATGAACTATACATATTAGAGGCTAACCCAAGAGCTTCAAGAACAATGCCTTTTGTTGCAAAAGTAACAAAAAATCAAATTATTAAAGCAGGAACACTCATTATGTTGGGGCATAAAATAAAAGATATCCTCAAAGATACAGATTATTTAAGTTCAAAAACTAACAAAATAGCAGTAAAAAAAGCAATCTTTCCCTGGTCCAGGTTTCCTGCGGAAGATACTATGCTTGGCCCCGAAATGAAGGCAACTGGGGAAGTTTTAGGAATTGGAAGTAAATTAGGCATTGCTTTGAATAAAGCTTATGCAGCAGCAGGAGTAGAAATTGGAGTAAAGCAACAAGGGATTTTTATTACCTTGAGCGATGAAGATAAGAATAAATTCTTAAAAACAATTAGAAAATATAAAGATTTAAAATTTAAGATTTATGCAACTGAAGGAACCTCTGAGTTTCTGTCAAAAAACAACATTGAATCAATAAAAGTTGGGAGGGCAGATGATGAAGCGCCTACTTCTCTAACAATCATGGAGAAAGATCTTATATCTGTGGTTATAAATACTCCAACTTTTGCAAATGAATATACCGATGGGTGGAAAATTAGGAGGCTAGCTCACGATTCGGGAGTAGCAGTTGTATCTTCAGTAAGAGAAGCTGAAGCTTTCATTGAAGCATATGTTGAAAATAATAATGCATTAGTTGATATAGGGGCGATCCAAGATGTCAGTTAAACCAATCTTCTTTGCCTTAGATGGGAAACATTTAGATAATTTCTCAAGAGAGCTAGAAATCTTAAAAGGAAATATATATGGAGTAAAAGTAGGCTTAGAGATGTTTACTTCAGAAGGTCCGTCTTCAGTTGAAAAGTTAAAAAAAGATGGATGGACTGTTTTTCTAGATTTAAAATTACATGATATTCCAAATACAGTTCAAGCTGCAGCTATAAGTGCTGGAAATATAGGTGCTGACTATTTAACTATTCATATAGCGTCCGGAAAAGAAACATTACTTGCAGCCAAAGAAAGTAAACCTGAAAATCTAAAACTGCTTGGTGTTAGCACTGCGCTTACCAGCAAAGCTTATAGTCCTGAAATAAGCCAAAGAGTATATGAAGAGTTCCTACTTGCGAAAGAGTCAAAAATAGATGGTGTCATTTGCCCTCCTTCTGAACTATTTAAAACTAAAGAATTATTTGACCTTATTGTTACTCCCGGAATACGTTTAAAGAATGATGACAGTCACGATCAGAAAAATATTACTACTCCTGAAAAAGCCATAAGAGATGGTGCAAGTTATTTAGTGATGGGAAGGTCTATAAGGCAAAATATTAATTATGTAGTCGAAAAACTTAAGCTATGAAAAAGTTCATTTCTGCCCCATTTGGTAATTACATCAAAACAAAAAAAACTATTTCGGTTTCAGGAAGTTGGACAATTGAAAAAAGAACTGGTCGTATTGTGCAGATTGCAAAAACTCTAAGATACACAAAACGTGGCTGGGTTAATAAAATTGGCCTTAGAAATCCAGGAATTGAAAAAGGCATTCCTCAACATGAAGATGGGCACGTATTGTCGATAGCTGGAATCGAAAAAGATGACTGGATTAAATTTTCAGATAAAATCCCAGATAATTTTAATTTAGAAATTAATATGTCATGTCCTAATATTGATGAACACTACACAGATGGGATAGAAAGCTTTGATCCTACTTCAAGAGAATGGTTTATTGGTAAAATCTCACCACTTACTACTTTTAAAGAACTTGAATATTTTATTAATGTACTTAAATTTAAACAAATCCATGCTTGTAATACCTTGCCGGTTGAAAAAGGAGGGTTGAGTGGGAAAGAACTTATTCCATATACAACAAAATTCATAACGCATATTAAAAATAACTATCCAGAGATATCAATAATTGCAGGTGGGGGAATTTATACTAAAAAAGACATAGAGTACTATCAAGATATCGGTGCAGATCATATAAGTCTGGGAACTGTTTGCTTTAATCCGCTAAAATTAAGAAAGTTGTTATGAACTTATTTATTAAAGAAGATTTTATTTCTCATGCAGGATTGCCTCTAACATGGAAAGTTGAATGTGATGCATTAAGTGATAGTGATTATGAGGCTTTAGCAAAGATTGTTAGTGAAAAAATTACTTTTAGAGCTGTAAGAGGTATTCCTAGAGGAGGAATCCCCTTTGAAAAGGCACTTAAACAATACTGTACCAATGATCCTGCCGATCCTCTTTTAATTGCAGATGATGTTTATACCACTGGAACATCAATGAGAGAAGTCTACGAAGATGGTGCGATAGGAATAGTGGTTTTTGCCAGAAATGAAATAAAAGATGACTGGATTAGAGCTATTTGGCAGATATCTATTTGATATGACAATAAATAAATATACAACTTCTCTAGATGGACTAATCATAGAAAATCCTGTTAAGAGTTTTTTTGATTACTGTATAGAAAGAGAGAATATTCGTCTAAAGAGAGAAAAGGGAGAAATCTTCCCTTGGAGTGATGATGAAATTTTTCAAAAAGGAAGATTTTTAAATGTTTTTAGAGAAGATGATAAAGTCAGTAAATCTATAATATCATTTGCCGAACCCCTGAAAAATGATCTCCCAAGACTAATTCAAGCATTATTTTTTGGAAGATGGTGCAATCGTCAGGAGACACTAGATCAATTAAATCATCAAGACTTAGAAAGTACTGATGCTCTTAGAGTGAAACTTTCAAAGTCCACACAATGGGAAAACTTTAATGCCTACCCCGTCCAAGATGTAATGTGGATGGGAAAAACCTACAACAGATTAGATACTGCTACTTATCTTTTTAATGAGATCAAGGAAGATCTTGTAGATATTATTTTAAATTCAGAATTAGATGTTATCAAAGCAACAAACAATATAAATGAGTTATTTAAAATGGAGAATGACTTCCCTATTTTCATGGCCTTAATAGATATTGCCTGGTTTAGAGAGGATGTGATTCCAATTACCTCCGAAGTTCCAACAGGGATAGGTGCACAGCCCTACTTAGACAGACTAGAAGATTATTTAGGCTTAGATAACCATCAAGATGTTGCAACTAAGATGATTTCATTACAACAAGAATACTGGCCAACCGCAAAAAGAGAATTCTATCCTATAGATATTGAATACCAATCCTGTGAATGTAGAAAATATTTTAGTTATGTAAATGGTACAAAGAAATTTGAAGGTAAAAATCTTTTAATAATTGATTAGTTAGATAGCTTATTAATCCGTCTTAAATATCTTTCCTCTTTTGTAAACATTGCTTCAAGAAAAGCTGAAATTATATCCATTGCATCTTCACTGTTAATGTTATTAGATCCAAGTGAAAGAACATTTACATTGTTATGTTCAACACTCTGTATAGCTGTTGCTTTGTCGTTTACATTTGCAGCACGTATCCCAGCAAACTTATTTGCAGCTATTGACATACCGACTCCACTACCGCAAATCAATATACCTCTGTAGTCTTGATTTTCAAGGATATACTCACAAACTTTGGATGCATAATCAGGAAAGTCACAACTTTCAATAGAGTTAGTACCAAAATCATTTACAACAATATTGCTGTCTAATTTATTAAGGATGTAATTTTTTAACTCATATCCAGCATGGTCTGAGGCAATAGCAACTTTTGTAAACATTAAATAAGTTTTTCGATATCCAAAAGATTATCTATTTCATCTTCTGACAGTAGAGCTTTCTCTAGAAGTACTTTTTTAATAGTATTATTTGTTGCGACAGCTTCTTTTGCAATTTCAGCTGCAGTGTCATATCCAAGTTTGGGAACTAAAGCCGTAACTAGAATGGAATTCTTTTGTATATTTTCATCTAATTTTTCTGTGTTTGCTTCTAACCCAACTATTAATTTTTCTGTAAATGTTTTTGTACCTGTAGTAAGAATGGAAATACTCTCTAAAATATTATGGGCCATAACTGGCAACATTGTATTTAATTCAAAATTGCCATTTGCTGATGAAAATGTAATTGTAGAATCATTACCAATTACTTGTGCTGAAACCTGCATCATCATTTCAGGAATAACGGGATTTACCTTACCGGGCATAATGGATGAACCTGGTTGAAGTGCTGGTATTTTCAATTCACCTAATCCTGATACTGGACCACTTCCCATCCATCTAATATCATTTGCTATTTTAAACAAAGATACAGCTAAAGACTTTAATGAACCTGAAAGTTGTACAATTTCTTCTCTAGCTCCCTGCCTTGTAAAATGATTTTCTACCTCTTGAAAGGAAGTTTGAAGAGATTCTTCTAATTCTTTTGAGACGTCGCTACCAAAATTTTCTGGAGCATTAATGCCAGTTCCAACCGCAGTTCCACCTATTGCAAGTTTTCGTACATTATCTAATGCATTTTGTATATCGTTAGTTCTCTCTTTAATTAAAGATGCATAACCTGAGAATTCTTGGCCAAGTGTAACTGGGGTAGCATCCATTAAATGGGTACGTCCATTTTTATAGATTTTCTCCCAGTTTTTTGCTTTATCTGTGAGTGACTCACTTAAATTTTCTAATTCAGGTATTAATCTTTGCGAGACTTCTAAAACAGACGCCACATTTGTAGCTGTTGGAATAATGTCATTTGAAGACTGGCTCATGTTTACGTGATCATTTGGGTGGATGGTGATACCACTCATTTCAGATGCTAAATTTGCAATTACCTCATTGGCATTCATATTTGTAGAGGTTCCTGAACCAGTTTGAAAAATATCTAAGATAAAGTCTTCATCATGATCCCCATCAATAACCTCTTGGGCACTTTTGATAATTGCATCAGCCATGTTCTCATCAAGTAGCCCGTTTTTTTGATTTACAACTGCGCAAGCTTTCTTGATTTCAGCTAAGGATTTGATAAAAGTTCTTGAAAATCTTAATTCTGATATTGGAAAGTTATCAACAGCTCTAGCGGTTGATGCACCATATTTAGCTGACTCTGGAACTTCAAATTCACCCATTGAGTCTTTTTCTATTCTCATATTTTCTTTGTTCAAATCTTATTCCTGGTATTGAGTGTATCCATTCGAATCGACTTCTTCAATCAATTCTTCTCCACCAGATTTGATTACATTACCCTGAACTACTATATGAACCTGATCAACATTTAAATATTTTAAAATTCTACTGTAATGAGTAACCAAAATATAAGATGTTTCTTTGTTTCTATTTTCATTTATTAACTCTGATACGGACTTGATAGCATCAATATCCAATCCTGAATCAATCTCATCAAGTAAAGCAACTTTTGGTTTTTTTATTGCTAATTGGAATAATTCTGATCTTTTCTTCTCCCCGCCAGATAAATCTACATTTACATCCCTTGAGAGAAACTGTTCAACATTGAACTTTCTAGATAGTTCTAATATTTCATCATCGCTTAACTCTGGATTTATTGCATTAACGTATTCATTTAGAGTTACACCTGGAAGACCAACTGGATATTGAAATGATTGGAAAATACCAGCACTTGATCTTTCATATTGGGGTAGTTTTGAAACATCCGTATCTCCAATTTGTATCGACCCAGATTGCTCGTAATCTGGATTACCCATTACAGCATGGCAAAATGTTGATTTACCTGATCCATTTGGACCCATAATTGCATGAAGTTCTCCAGAAGGTACTTCCATATCAATACCTTTTAATATTTGCACTTCTCCTATGGAGACTTTTAAATTTTGAACGCTAAGCATCTTTTTCAACTTCGATATATATTGAATTTTCATCGGTTGTTGTTTTATAGCAAGTAACTCCTTTAGATGCAGGCGGAGTGAGAGCCTCACCTGTTTTTAAGTCAAATTCAGCTCCGTGAGCAGGACATTCAACTTTACAGTCATAAACTTCTCCTTCTGATAAAGATTCATCTGCATGAGAGCATTTGTCATCTATCGCAAAGAATTCCCCATCTACATTAAAAACTGCTATCTCTTTATCTTCCACATTTATTACCTTGGACTGATTGTTGTCTAAATCGTCTATATTTAAAACTTTGATTTTACCCATTATTTGACCTCTCAAAAACATTGTCATATTTTTTTATTAATTGTGCGGCAACTTCACTATTAATGATGTTCCAACTGTCTTTGTTTATTACTTCATTAAAAAATCCCTTAATAAGTAGTTTTTCAGCTTTTTCTTTATTTATTCCTCTAGACATGACATAGTGATAAAGATTTTCATCAATAGGTCCCACTGATGAACCGTGTCCACAAATAACATCGTCACACAAAATTTCCATATTAGGAACGGATTGAGCGCTTGATTTTTCACTTAAAAGAATATTTCTATTTTCCTGATGAGATTCTGTTTTAGTTGCTCCTTCAGCAATATGAATAGTTCCTGTAAATATAGAGGTGCTTTCATCACCAAGTACACCTTTAGTTTGCATGTTCGAGGTTGTATTTTGTCCTAAATGATTGACAAATACTCTGTTGTCATGAACCTGTTTGTTTTCACCAAAATACACACCGTCAATATTAAAATTTGAACCATTCCCAATTAAATCTATATCCATTCGGGACCGTGAGAATGCCCCACCAGTACTTACAGTGTGAATAGAGAGACCGGAGTCTTTTTCAAGCTTTGCATAAAGTGAATTAATTAAATTGATTTCATGGGAGGAAGTAGCTTGAATAATTAGCTCTAAATTTGAATTTACATCTAAGTAAAGCTCTATCAAGGGGTATATATTACTTTTAACAAGATCACTGAAATTCATAAAGAATTTTGCAGATTTATTTTTATTAACATTAATTCCGATATACGGAATAGTGTTTTTCTCAGATTCAAAATTAATTTTGAAATAATCGACAACGTTATCATTCACATCTACTCTAAAACCACCAGTTGCCCTGGTTATCTGCTGAAAGAGAAATTTATCAACAGGTCTTTTTATTGACTCATCAATTACAGGTGTTGCAATGTCATTTAAATCTGTAAGAACTACCCCATCTACTTCCTGATTGATATTAAAAGTGTTTCCATTTGTATTTACATGAAATCCATCTGTAGTTTCTAAATTCGTATTTTCACCTAACTCAAGATTATTAATATCTGGTTGAAGTGGGACATATTTCCAGTCCTCATTTTTTGTTGTTAAATCAACAAAGTCCTTGTTTTCTTTAGCACGAACTTTTTTATCAATTATATTCTTGTTCAATATCAACCTATTAATCTAATTTAACCGACAGCGCCGGCTTCAATCATATTTATTTCAATTAGTTTGTTAAATTCCATTGCATATTCCATCGGAAGGGTTTTAGTAAACTCTTCAACAAAACCGGCAACAATCATAGAGGTTGCTTCTTCTTCTGAGAGTCCTCTACTCATAAGATAAAATAACTGATCCTCTCCTACTTTTGAAACAGTAGCCTCATGACCAATTTCAGCTGTAGACTCTTCTATTTCCATATATGGATAAGTGTCAGATCTTGAATTATCGTCGAGTATGAGCGCATCACACCTAACAAAACTTTTCGCTGTTTCAGCACCTTCCTCTACTCTTACAAGGCCTCTATAAGCTCCTCTTCCTCCACCTTTAGAAATTGATTTTGAAGTTATCAAAGAAGTTGTGTCTGGTGCTAAGTGAATCATCTTTGCTCCCGTATCTTGGTGTTGTCCTGAATTTGCAAAAGCAACGGATAGTACTTCACCATGTGCGCCTGGTTCCATTAAGTGAACTGATGGATACTTAACAGTTAAACAAGATCCTAAGTTTGCATCAATCCATTCCATTGTTGCATTTCCGTAAGCTTGAGCTCTTTTAGTTACCAGATTATAAACATCGTTGGACCAGTTTTGAATAGTTGTATACCTACAAGTCCCAGAAGCTTTAACTACTATTTCAACAACAGCAGAATGTAAGGCATCTGTTGTATAAACAGGAGCAGAACATCCCTCTATGTAATGAACTGAAGCTCCTTCATCTACAAGAATTAATGTTCTTTCGAACTGACCCATATTTTCAGCATTAATCCTGAAATATGCTTGTAATGGATCTTCTACATGGACTCCTTTAGGTACATAAATGAATGAACCTCCAGACCATACAGCTGAATTTAATGCAGCAAATTTATTATCTCCGGATGGAATCACTGTTCCAAAATATTCTTGAACTAATTCTGGATACTCTCTAACGGCAGTGTCCATATCACAAAATAATACACCTAGCTTTTCTAAGTCTTCTCTGTTTTTATGATACACCACTTCACTATCGTATTGTGCGGTTACACCTGCTAGATAACTTCTTTCAGCTTGCGGAATACCTAATTTTTCATAGGTTTCTTTTATATCATCAGGAACCATATCCCAAGAGTCTGTTTGTTCTTCAGCTGGTTTGACATAGTAATAAATATCATCAAAATCTAAAGCTGCAAGCTTTTCTTTTGCAACCCATTCAGGCATAGGTTTTTTTAAGAATTTTTTATAGGCGTCTAACCTATAGTCAAGCATCCATTGTGGCTCTTCTTTAATTTCAGACATTTTTCTAATAATGTCTTCGTTTAAACCTTTTTCGGGTTTAAATGCGTTTTTTTCTGGATCGGACCAGCCGAGTGAATACTTTCCTAAATCTATATCTATATTTGCCATAAGTTCATTGTAGTTGTGTCCTGTTTAAATAATAAAATCTAAGGGTTATAGATTTAGAAACTTTGGAAGTATAATTTTTTATATTATGCCAGTTATATGTATAAATCCTGTTGATGAAATGGATGCAACGTTACTTGAAAAGTTAAGTCTTCAGAACCAAGATATTCGATTATTTGTATCTGATAATGTTCAAAAAAAAACAATAGATAAGTTTGTTGGTAAAAAAGCTATCGGAGATCTAAAAGATGACTCTCATATCTCTACCGCAAGTAGCGGAGCATACTGTGGAGTTTTCCTTGAGTCCGATGAGACCACCCAAAGATCAGTTTTTTTAGAAGCCATAGGTAATAGCTCTCTTCAACGAATTATCTGGACTTCACCATTTGAACCTTCAGAAGAAATTCTGTCTACAGAAAGTCTCGTCTATATCATTTGTAAAGATAAACAATTAGCACATGACGTCATACTTGATTTCGAAGGTAGGGCTGAAGTTGAAACTGAAGTTATTAACTTAATAAATTAAAAGATCCTTCGTATTTTTTGGAAACAGCTTACCCTTTTCATAATTTATCCATGATTGAAGTACAAACTCATATATATCTTGTGATGTACCTAAGTACTGTATTTCAAAATGCAGATGTGGAACGGTTCCCTCTGCATTACCTGAATTTCCCACAAACCCTATTACTTCACCCTGTCTTACAAAATCTCCTTTTTTAAAATCTTTTGCAAAAGCAGCACTTTTTCCACCAGCATTATCATTACCAATTACATCATCATCAAGATGTACGTATAAGGACATCCATCCATTTTTATGGTCTATTGCAATATAGTATCCAGACAATGGATTGTAAGAAACAGTGTTAACTTCACCATCTGCAATAGCCACTATTTTAGAGCCTTTTGGAGCTCTGACATCTAGTCCTAAATGAAGTCTATTCCCGTTGCCTCTTTTTTCCTTCCAGTCATCATAAAAATGAGCCTTTATATGGTCAACAGGAAATCTGATCTGACTTAGAAATTCAAAATGTTTGGCTTCAGCTTTATCGGGGGTCATGGAGACAAGAAAAAGTGTAATTAAAATTAATATACTTAATTTTTTAGATTTTCTCATTCGGTAATTTTAGAGGAAAATCTATCTAATATTTAACATATGAAGAAGAAATCAGTCTTTGAAACAGGTATGGGGTCAAGAAAGGGCTACGTATCTAAATTTCAGGTAGATGAAAGTAAAACAGAAATTAAAAAAAATAATGAGTCTACTCATAAGGATTTAATCTTTAATAAAAGTGCTGAAAAAATGGATGACCTTATTGATAATTGTGTTTCTCTAACTGTTACTTCACCTCCTTACAATGTAGGAAAATTAAGCGATAGTGATTTGAGTGACGATGATTATTGGAAACTTATAGAGCAGTGTTTTAAAGAAGTATATAGAGTCACTGAGTCAGGTGGTCGGTTGGTCATTAATGTTGCGAATCTAGGAAGAAAGCCGTATATACCATTTTCAAACATGTTTACTCAAATCATGCTTGATCTAGGTTTCCTCATGAGGGGGGAAATTATTTGGCAAAAGTCTAAAGGCGCAAATGCAAACTTTGCATGGGGAAGCTGGTTATCAGCATCTAATCCAGTAATCAGAGATATACATGAATATTGTTTAGTTTTTTCAAAAGATGGTATGTCGAAAGGTGTTAAGGGTGTGTCTACTCTAGAAAAAGAAGAATTTATGGATTCAACCCTATCAATCTGGAATATTAATCCTGCAAGAGCAAAAAAGATTGGTCATCCAGCACCCTTTCCTATAGAGCTGGCAGAAAGATTTATTAACTTGTACTCATACGAAAAAGACTTAATACTAGATCCATTTATCGGAAGTGGAACAACAGCGATTGCTGCACAAAAATTAAATAGACACTATATAGGTTATGAAATTAATGATGAATATTGTAAATTAGCTAAAACTAGAATTATAGAGTCAAATAAACTAGCTACTTAGATTCCAAGCAGAGAATAAATCTTTATATATTTCATTATCGCTTAAAAGATTTTCATGATTATCGAAGCCAACCAACTTCCCATCTCTCATTACTAGGATTTTTTCAGCATTCAGGATTGTTTCTAACCTATGAGCTATGACTATAGAGGTTTGATAATCCAGCAGTGTATCTGTTGCCTCGAGAATTGAATTTTCAGACTCTATATCAAGATTAGCTGTTGCCTCATCGAAAACAATAATTTCTCTTTTTGCAAGAACTGCCCGAAGAAGGGCGATAAATTGTCTTTCTCCAGCAGATACATTTGAGCCTCTCTCGCCAACTTCTTGGTCAAGGCCATTTTCATATCTATCAAACCAACCTAATACACCAATCTCATTAAGCTCCTGCTCTAGTTTTATTTTTTTTGGATTGGAGTAGATAAGATTATCTCGGATACTGCCCCTAAATAGGAAACTTTCCTGTGGAACATAAGCAATATTTTTTCTGGCCCATCTTTGACTAACCTCTTTTGATGACTGATTGTAAAATTTAACATCCCCCTCTGTTGAGAGATAAAACCTTAAAATTAACTTAGCTATCGTACTTTTTCCAGCACCGGTCTCCCCTACGATTGCTATTTTTTCACCCTTCATGATGGAAAAATTAAGATTGTGGAGAACGGTCTCTCTACCATATGAAAATGATACATTTTCAAATTTAATTACATCATTTGACTCCATGTTTGGTGACTGTGAACCCAAGGTACTTAGTACGGGTTCCTCGTCTAAAATCGAAAACACTTTTTTCATTGAGGAACCAGCAGATCTTAATAAGTCATAATTAAATGAAAGTTGAATTAGTGGATCGAAAAAATAATTTAAATAAAAGAGTAAAGCAACTAACTCACCTAAGGATAAAGTACCTTCACTAATTCTTATAGAAGCAAACCAAATTACTACAGCTATGGAGGTTACGCGTGTAATTTCAAGAAAAGGGAAATAGATTGCTATGTTTTTAGCTGACTGCATATTTGCTTTTAAATGTTCATTATTAATATTCTCAAATCTATTAAATTGAGATTTTTCATCAGCATAAGCTTGAATAATCCTGACACCAGATATGCCTTCTTGGAGCGATGACAATACTTGGCCAATCCACTCCCTAACTGCCCAATAAGTTTTGTCTGCATGATTTCGGAATATTTTAGTTGCTACACCAAGCAGAGGTAAAATAAGAAAAGATAGAAATGCCAACTGCACATCTACTAAAAATACAGCAACAGTTGCTCCAAAAATTGTTAGTAAGGCCGTGATTACACTACTTGCACCTTCTCTGGCAAATTCATTAAGGCTTTGCATATCAGAAGTCATTCTTGCAACAAGAACACCTGTCTTATTCTTTTCAAAGTAATTAATATCTAGAGAAGTGAGGTGTCGAAAAAGCTTTTCTCTGATACTTCTCACATAAGATTCACCAACTAAGCCAATAGCTAAAAGTGCTTTACTAGCTACAAAATAGAGTAAAACTAGAGTGATAAAGTAGAAGAAGCTTTGTTGAAGTAGATACTCATAATTAGACTTTAAAACTCCATCGTCTATACCTCTTGAGATTAATTGTGGACCAACCATTCTTAGTCCAGAGCCAGTAAGAGCTATCATGGAACTCCAAAGGAATGGCCTACTTATCTCAGGCACTAACCTAAATGATCTTATAAAAGTATTGTTATTCACTTTTCAAGTCCTGAAGATTGAGTTTCAAGAAATAATGCTTTGTAGCTATCTACATTTTTCATTAATTCTGTATGACTCCCCTGTGCTTTTACCTTACCCTTTTCAATGAAGACAACATCATCACATAGTTCGATTGTTGGAACACGATTTGTAATTATTAGTGTTGTCATGTCGGACATGACATTTTTAAGTTCCGCTCGTATTTCCTCTTCTGTTGAAGCATCTACTGCCGATAAAGCATCGTCAAGGATAAGTATCCTTGGTTGTCTCAAGATGGCTCGAGCTAAGGCTATCCTTTGTCTTTGTCCACCAGAAAGACCATAACCTCTCTCGCCAACTTTTGTCTCATATGATTCTGGTAATTGAGCTATAAACTCATGAGCTTTAGCTATATTTGCGGCATCTTGTATTTGCTCTTCTGATGCTTCATCAGTTCCTAAAGATATATTTTCTCTAGCTGAATTTGAAAAAAGAAAGCTCTCTTCAAATGCAAGACTTACTTCAGTTCTTAATTCGCTTAGTTTGACATTGTTTATATTGACACCATCAATCTCAATATGTCCAGACTCAATATCATAAAGTCTTGGAAGTAAGTACGCTAGGGTTGACTTTCCAGATCCTGTTGAACCTACAATGGCAACAGTCTTTTTACCTTCAATTTCAAAAGAAAGATCATCGAATATTTTTTCTTTTCCATATTTGAAATTAACATTAGAAAATTTTATAGCACCTACCCCATCTTTTGGAAAAGTTGTATCCGAATTATCATCAATAATTGTTGGCTCTTCGTCCAATAATTCCAATATTCTGATACCTGCTGACACACTCGAAGGTATCTCTGATAAAAACCAAGCTGTGATTCTTAATGGCCACAATAATAAAAAGACATATTGTGTAAATGCAATAAAATCTCCAAGTGTTATCAATTCATTTATTGATAGATATCCTCCAAGTAACAGTACGAGTAACGTGATAACCATCGGTATCAGTTCAAATAGTGGAACAAACCTTGTTCTTAAGTTCAGATATTCAAGAGAGGTATCGTATATGTTAGATATAGCTGATTCGACTTTTGATGATGCTAAATCTTCATTTCCGAATGCTTTCACAACTCTTATACCTCCAAGTTGTTCTTCCACCTCGGTAGTCATTTGAGCTTCGGCCTCTTTAACCCTTAAAGAAACACCCATCGCTTTTGCAGAAAAATTAGATGCGAGCCACAACACTGCTGGTATGGAAAGTAAAACCATTGATCCTAGAGGCAAACTAAGGCTTAAAAGTGTGATGCTTAATATAACTAGCAATAATATATTCGCAGTTGCTAGTGGGGCAATGGCAAAGGCTAATCTAACTTGGGATGCATCACTAGACGCTCTAGCCATTAACTCGCCTGTAGGGACTTTGTCATGAAAATTAAACGCTAATTTTTGCATATGTGTAAATATTCTGTTTCTAATTCCGGCTTCTACATTGTAAGAAACATGCATTGAGTAAAATCTTCGTACTCCAATAGTTGTTGCTCGTATATATCCAATAATTAACATGAACGAAATTAATACGATTAATATTTGTTGATTTTGGCCAACAATCCCTTCATCAATTATCCTTTTGATTATGTATGGCTGAATAACTATTAAAAAACACCACACGACTGCTGAAAGCATTGAAACAATAAAGCTTCTTTTATTCTCTTTGACTCCTTCTTTATAAAAGGACAAAGCCTTTTTAAATTCTGGTGTTTTGAAGACATTGAACATCTTTTAATACTATATGAATTAAAAATTTATAAAAAAACATAAGACTTTGTGCATTATTTCACAAGCGTATTACTGTGGGGTTATGAATGAAGTTTTAGATAACAAAATAGAAAATGTACTAGATTCTGCTGACAGAATGTTTATTGCAACAAGTGTTGGCGGTAACTCCTCGGGTGCTTCTGTCTTCTTCAGTAGAGATGGTGAAGACTTAGTATTCTTCACATTTAACCCAACAAGAAAAGCTGAACAGATTCGTTTAAATCCAAGAGTACACGTTGTTATTTGGCCAAAAGGTCAAGAAGGCATTGAAGGTTTACAAATTGATGGTGAGTGCTACAAAATCAAAGATGAAGATGAAAAAAAGAAAGCTTATGAGCTTGTATTAAATACGACTGAAGCATTCAAAGAATATATGGAAGATGAATTTTTAATTAATAATGATGTCGTTGGATACTACAGGGTAAAACCTACGACTATTAAATATGTCAACTTTTTTGAGGAAGAACAATTTCAATGGAAAACTATTCCTGGAAACAAAACTTCCGCATTAAAAATGGCATTCAAACTTGGGTTAAAAAGAATTGGTTTGTGGTTGAGAACAGTTAGAGCCCCCTTTCTAACGGCTACATTTGCTCCAATATTTATTGGTGCAGCTGTGGCATGGAGCGATCTCAAAGATAATGGTATTGCCGAGAACTGGTCATGGAAAATGTTCTGGTTAGTTCTCGGTGGTGCATCTTTAGCCCAAATTGCAACCAACTCATCAAATGACTTTTTTGACCATACATCAAATGCTGATGAAATTAACAAAGTAGCTAGTCCTTTTAATGGAGGGAGTAGAGTTATTCAAGTTGGTTTAATGACACCAGGTCAAGTACTCATTACAGCCCTAGTGAGCATAATTGGTACTGTAGGAATTGGCTTATATCTAAATGAGCAAGTAAGTGGAAGTTTTTTTGGCAATACTCCAATACTCTGGACTGGAATAATTGGTACGTTCTTAGCTCTGGGTTATACAGGTGATCCTGTAAGACTTGGATATAAAGGATTTGGAGAGATAGCTATCGCACTTGGATTTGGTCCGATTATGGTCATGGGTGCACACTATGTGCTGACCGCTCCAATCCATAATAATGATATAAATCAATGGAACTGGGTAGAAGCACTAATTGCCTCAGTACCTATTGGAATTTTGGTTATGCTTATTGTCTGGATTAATCAATTTCAAGATGCTCCCTCAGATGCAGCAGTGGGTAAAAACACATGGGTTGTCAGAACAGCAGTAGATGATGGCTGGATGAGACTCGAAAAACCACTTTCTCTTTATAAGCAATTCATGGTTGAAGCATTTTTATCTGTTGCAGCTATTGGTTTCTTAGGTATGTTTACAGACTTCGGTACAGTGTATGCTTTCGCAGCACTACTACCTGTCTTACTCGTTTGGAAGGCCTTTAAAATGGCTGATGAGTGGATGATTAAATGGAATAATCCTGATGCTGATAGACAAAAAGTTCCTTATGAGCTCTTACTTGTCAATGTATCAACAATAGGTATTCACTTTTTAACAGGAATTTTACTTTCTGTTGCCTACATTCTCTAGATTGCCTAAGTCTGCTAATTTTTCAGAAATATACAGATTCTATGATGGTATAAACTCTCTGCTCACGCTTGGATTTGATAAATCCTGGAGAGAAAAAGCATCCCAACAACTTACCGGTTCAACTGTTTTAGACCTTGGTAGTGGTACTGGTGCGGCTGAAAAACAACTTATTGGCTATGAAGTGACGGCATTAGATCCTGATGAAAGAATGTTGTCTTTAAATAATTTTTCTAATAAGATTTTAGGTTCTGCAGAGGCCTTACCTTTCGATGATAAATCTTTTGATAATATCTACTGTGCATTCGTCTGGAGAAATGTCTCCGATACTGATAAAGCTTTTAAAGAAATAAAAAGAGTGCTTAAAGATGACGGTAACTTTGTGTTGCTTGATATGACGAGGCCATTAAATGTGTTCACCAAAATATTGCATAAGTTGGGCACATTCATAACCTTACATTTGATTGGTCTCGTAACATTCAGCTTTAAACAGTACAGATTTCTTTATACGTCTTTAGACAAACTAGAAGCACCTGAATCATTTCTTAAAGAATCTGGATTCAATAGTCACACCCTAGAGAGAATGGGAATATTTGGTTTTGTATATTTATCTGTACTGAAAAAAAGCTAGATGCTTTTATCTGCTTTCTAAAGCTAGCTGAACTATAAGTTGACCAACTGCGTCTTGTGGTAAGCTACCAGTTCTTCGTGCCTTAACATTTAATTCATTATCAAGAAACACCCAGTATGGAAATGATGTAAGACCATATGCATCTCCAATTTTTTTATCTAGGTCATAAATCTGAGTTTCACTCCAGCCTTCTCTTTCCAACCAATCGTGAGGAGGATAATTACCTCTTGATCTGTCAATTGATGTGGCAACGGCAATTATATCAATACCTTCTGGAACTCCTATAGTGTCAATCCATTCTTGTACAGATGGAACTTCTGCTTGGCAGTATGAACACCAATGGGCAAGAAAAAGTATAGCTTTAGCATTACCATTTTTTTCAAGCGCGATTATTTCAGAATTTTCATTTGGCCCGGAAAATGTTGGAGCTGAAAGTCCAATTGCAATATTATCATCATTTTCACCAGAATAAGTCGGTAGTGGGTCTCCTGTAACAGTCGTCTCTCCTTCTGGGAGGCCAGCAGTTAAAGGTTCAGTACTTAAAGTAACTCCTACTGCGACAGCAAAGCCAATCACTAAGAGAACACCTGCGGCTATTAAGAAATTTTTATTCAATGTTTTGTCTCCTTGCATAGTCATAATAGAGTAAAGAAATAAATATCGTTAAAAACCCTGTTGCGCCCATTACTGGAATACTAATAAAACCGAATATGTCCACATATTTGAGATTACATGGAATGTCTACAGCGCAAGATCCTCCACCACCACCACCATTTTGAAGATAAATATGGTACAAACTAACAAAAAGACCACCTAAACTAATAAAGCCAAATTTATATAAGTCCCTCTTAAACAGTGAAAGAATAAGTAATAATGCTATTGGATACATTAAATAACGTTGATACCAGCAAAATTTACATGGGATAAATCCGACAACTTCTGAGTAAATAATACTTCCAATGGCAGAGAACGTAGCGACACTTGTTGCAAAGTATAAAAATTGATCAGTTATAAATTTATTAAAAGTTTTTTTCGTTATATATAGGTATAGAATTCCTGCCGAGATTATCCATGCAGTGACAGTAAAAAACCCAAAGAGAGTATTGAAGAAAACAATTTTATCCATGACCATAATTGTACCTATAAAAAAAGATAGGCGGACATTGCCGCCTATCTATAAATTTAATAAGAGTTAAAGTTAGACTTTTTCTCCTGATTGAACTTTTGCCATATTAAGAACTAATACACCAAGACCGACTTTATTAATAATGTCAGCAATTGTGTATAGAAGCTCTCTCAAGTCCATTAAGTCTGGACTCACTGCTGGTGCTAAGAATCCTAATGGATAGATTATCCAACCAATAAGAATAAGATTCTTGATTTTTTGGAATGCTTCACCTGCATCACCTGTAAGTGATGTACCTTCAGCTTGTAGTGCTCTCATTAGGAATGCATAAGCAACCATTGATACTACAAAACCAGTCCAGTATTGTGCATCTCCAGCTTCTGCTGATACTTCTCCGTAATATCCTCCACCAATCATTACAAGTGCAGCTGCACCCATAGTTCTGACTTTTTGGGCATACTCTGCACCTTTAGAGGTTACTGCAAGAACTTCTACGAACATTAATGGAACGGTTAGTACCCAATCAACATATCGCAAAGGTGTGTCAAAGTCTCCTGATGCAAAAGATACTGTCATTTTTTGGTAGTGATACCATGCAATTCCAGTCACTATTGCTGAGATATATACACCTCTTCTGAATTTCGGATCAACTTCTCTTGATGACATCAGTAAATATACTGTTCCTGCAAGCATACCTGCAGTTGCCACCATAAAAAGTCTGTATGTAAGTTCGGCCATTTTTAAGCTTCTCCTTTATATAGCTTTTAAATATCTTATTATCACAATATAGCACGCTTGTGAAATAATTCACATGATTTTGGGTGTTTTTAACTTTGTAGGTTATCTGGATTTAGGAGCCGTATTTTTCAAGATAACCGCCAAGTTTAAATTTCTTAGCAGTATTTTCAGAGGTCATATAACGAATTTTTCCATAAATTTTTCTTTCTGGCCCCCACGCTCTATCGTACCTGCCTAGTGACCAGAATACGCCTGAGTATGAATTTGGATCTCTACCATCTAAAGCAAATCTATCATTTAAATCTATCATATATGACAACGCTAATTGAGGATTTGGTGCCCACTCTAATATTTTTTTTGCCCAAAGCATTCTCAAATAATTATGAATAATACCCTCTTCCCTTAACTGAGTTTGAGCTGCATTCCATATTTCGTCATGAGTTTCTGAATTGACTAATTGTTGTAATGAATAGACATACTCTCTGGGATCATCTGAATGTTCCTCTAGGGTTTTAATTGCCCAGTCTGGAAGTGAGGAATACTGGTCATAATTGGCTCTCGTAACACAAGTATGGTAACCAAGTTCTCTCCAGGTAATAAGCTCGTCAAAGAAACTTTCTAAATTTTCTGATCCGCCCCACCAACCTTGTCTTCTTCCAACAAAAGCAGGGTTAACATTTTCCATAGACCAAGATTCGAGTTCATTAACTTTAACAAAAATTTCATATGGTGAAATGTGGCCAGCATGTAAATATGGTGACAGTTGACTACTTGCATCTTCAGAGGGATGGCTTCTTAATGTTGCGTAGTCGTTGTATCCATTTTCTAAAAAGTAATCTAGACGCTCTTTTGCTTTTTTATAGCCTCCAACGATGGGGCTCTCTTTGACAGTTTTATCGATATTCAAATTGAATAAAAAGTCCTCTTGACTGAATGTCTCGAAATCTATTTTATTCCACTTATTTTCAACATCTTTGATTAGATTTTCATCAAATTCCATCTCTAATTTGTTAAGAGGGTTCTCTTCAGGAACATCCACCAGAAAATCTAATAGGTTTTTGTGCATATATCTGCGAAAGTCATGTGCCCTTACATACTCTTTTTCTGCAATACGAATTGGAATTAGCCCGTTTGCATCAACAATTTCATAGCGTGTGTTAATAACACCTTTGGCTTTTGCAGTCATTTGTGGAACAAAGTAGGTTGGGTAATCATCAGTGACTACTACAGCAGCCTTTGAAGATAGAACTGTAAGAAGATCTTCACTTGCATTTGGTGTCTCTTCTGCGTATGGATAGTAAAAAGCTTTAGTATTCGAAATATTTTCATCGATATCACTCATGCCCTCGAGGAAGAATTTATGGAATCTTACGCTAGACATTGGATAATCAAGAATTAATGGATCAAAAATGAGTAGTGGTTTATTGAGTTTGTTTGCCCATTCGACAGCACGCTGGAGAGCAAAGTTATACGATGTTCGTTTAAAGTTGATAACCCAGTACAGAACATAGTCTTTTTCTAAATCTGGTTCAATATCCTTAAGTACTGTAATTCTATTATGAGGTACATCATTCATTACTTAATTATAAAGGTGAAATGGTTTTTAAAATAAACTGTTTATGTTTAAAATGTAAATAGTTATGGGTGCAATAAAAATTTCAAGTGTTGGAAAAATATATCCGAATGGTACTCGTGCACTTGAGGATGTAAATATCGAAATTAATGACGGTGAATTTGTAGTTCTTGTAGGACCATCTGGCTGTGGCAAAACGACTTTACTTCGCATGGTCGCTGGATTAGAAGATATTACAGAGGGAGAAATCTTTATTGGTGACAAAATTGTAAATGAGGTAGCTCCAAAAGATAGAGATATTGCGATGGTTTTTCAGAATTATGCTTTATATCCACATATGTCGGTGTATGACAATATGGCTTTTTCACTTAAGCTGAGGAAACTTCCGAAAGAAGAAATAGATAAAAAGGTGAAGGATGCTGCGCGAACTTTAGAAATTAGTGAACTTCTTGAAAGAAAACCAAAAGCCCTATCTGGTGGTCAAAGACAACGTGTCGCTATGGGAAGGGCCATTGTTAGAAGCCCTGAAGCATTTTTAATGGATGAGCCTCTTTCAAATCTAGATGCGAAATTGAGAGTACAAATGAGAGCTGAACTGGGTCAATTGCATACTCAGCTTGAGACAACAACTCTATATGTGACACATGATCAAGTAGAAGCAATGACTATGGGTGACCGTGTAGCTGTGATTAGGAAAGGTGAGCTTCAACAAATTGATACCCCACGTGAAATATATCTTTATCCAAAGAATATATTTGTCGCTGGTTTTATTGGTAGCCCTTCAATGAATTTTGTTTATGCGGATGTAAAGGTTTCAGGAGATAAAACTATGCTTACTTTTGCAGGTGAAGAGATAACCTGTGTTGGTGAATCTCTAGATAAACTAAAAAAGGTTGATGGAAAGCAGATTGTTTTAGGAATCAGACCTGAAGCTTTTGAAGACTCTACGTATGCAAAAGATAGTGAGTATACCGAGTCAATAAGTATTACAGTCACACTATTAGAACAATTGGGCTCAGACTCTTACATTCACTTCTATAAAGATTTAAAGCCAGTTCAAACTGAAGCAATTGAGGAAATCCTTGCTGACGAAGGTGAGGACATCAGTGTTTTGGGAGATCAAACTAAGTTTATTGCTAGGATAAACCCCAACTCTACTGTCAAGGAGGGTGAAGAAATTAAGCTCTCAATTGATCCTTCTAAGCTTCACTTTTTTGACCCTGAATCAGGCAAAGCTCTTTAACTAGTAGCTACTGTCTAACTCTTCTGTTATCTCTTCTATATATAAGCTTTGGAGTTCAATATATTTCATCATTGCATACCACAAAGAATCCGAACCAATTCTTCTTTCCATTAACTCTGATGCATCATATCTAAAAAGATCTTGAATTAATGAAGCTCTAATCAAATTTGTTTCTTTAATCGTCATTGGATTAGTAAGTGTATCTAAAGATGAGTTCATATTTGCAGAAATGTATTGTGAATCAGATTTACCAAGCCAACTTTTCCCAAAGTCAACCGATACAAGTTTTTGAATTACACTAATAGTTTCTGCATTACTATTTAGACCAATAAGAACATCTCCAATGCCAACCATTGCATTCTTATTTTCTGCTGAGGGAAGTTTAAAAAAGTTATAGTCAATACCGAATTGAGCATCATCAGGAAAATAGTAACTTGCAAAATGCCCTGACCAGCTAAAAGTACACGGATTATCTTCATTTAATAAATTTCGATAATTATTTCTAAATTCTTTTCTGACCATTCTTTTATGACCACCGTACACTGCATCCTCTATGAAAATTAATTTGCCGATTTCAAGCATTGAGAGTGTTACCTCATCTGAACTTGAAGATTTGTTTTGCTGGAACCAGTCATCATAAACAGCTGTTCCATACTTATGGAGTATTGTATCTTCTAGCCAATTTGTAGCAATCCAACCTGTGGATGCTCCACTCTCTATATCCAAACACCACAATGGATTATCTTTTGAGGAATTATTTTTAGTAAACTGGACCATTTCATCATAAGACTGAAACACAGGTGATCCAAGATTTTCATATTTAGTTGAGTCATACCATACTAATGAATTTGGAAGAACCCTAAACCATGCTCCATAATTTTGATTATCAACTTTGGAAGTAGTTATGTTGATTAAATGCTGGGAAAAATTATCTTCTATAAAATCATTATCTAAATATTGATTAACGGGGAATGCTATCCCACGTTGACCTAAGTTAACTACACCTTGAGGATTAGGAATTAATGCTATGTCTAAATTATTATTTTGATTATCAATTAAATAAGTTTCGATATCACTAAATGGTTCATACTGTATTTTGATTCCCAGTTCTTCAGAAATTATATCTAACTCCTCTGAAAAGTAATCAAGTTGTGGGAAATTTGGTCCACCAATCACTATGTCAGCTGGCTTATAACCAATAACTGAAAAAATAATTGTAGTTACTAAAAAAATTATTAAGAATATAGTATTTTTTGTTAATCCCATAAAAAAGCTGCACCTCTAACTCCACTGCTGTTTCCATGTATTGCTTTTACTATAGGTGTAAGAAAAAAGTTTGATGCTAAATACTTAACGACTCTGTTTGGAATTTCGTCATACAGTTCATCAATATCGGACATACCGCCTCCACAGATGATTATTTCAGGGTCTAATATATTAATAAATGTACTGAAACTTTTAGCAACTCTTTCAAAGTAATCATTCATCACAAGGAGAGCTGTCTCGTCTTGTTTTCTGAATAAAGTTATTATGTCTCTGGATGAAGCTTTATTTCCACTTAAAAATTCATAGTATTGCTCGAGTCCAGGACCTGAGATGAATACTTCGATTGCTCCGATTCTTCCACAGTGTCTTTTTATACTCTTTTCGTAATCATCCATAGGTCCAGGAATTGGGTTTTGACCCCATTCACCAGTTAGTTTATTGGGACCTTCTATTAATTTCTTATCTACAACATATCCTGCACCAACACCTGTCCCTAATATAACCGCAAAAACCTTATCATGACCTGCACCGGCCCCATCTACTGCTTCAGATAGAGCAAGACAATCTGCATCATTAGCAATTTTGACTTCATATCCCAATGCAGATTCTAAGTCACTTTTAACAGGTTTATCTTCTAGTGATTTTGAATTAGAAACTTGAACCCGCCCTGTCTCTGGGTGTAAAGATCCAGGCATCCCTATACCTACAGTAAAATTATCTACTGGTGCTGATATTTCTTTAATTAAATCAACGACACTAAGAAGTATTTCTTCATAATCTCCTTGTGGAGAATCTACTCTTACTCTGTTAACTTCAGTGCCATTTTGAGGATCGATAAGTACAGCTTCTATTTTTGTGCCGCCCCAGTCAACTCCGATTTTCATATTAATTACTCAGTTCAAAATTTAAGCTATATTTTTCTATTTTAGTAGCTCCAAGCTCTTCGATTATATTATTTTTATTAACAAGCCATACGAAAGGAGCATCTGGGTACTTTTTTCCATAATCTGTAGCAACTCCGACAAAAATTTGAGTATTATCTTCAAGATTTAGAGTCAAAAATCTAAGATAGTAATAGTAGTTATTACATCCATCATTATTTTTCTCGTCATATGTTCCTGAAATTGAGTTAGTAAAATTATTGCTTTTTAGAAGGTTTATAGTCACTTCTCCAGGACCAAACCCCTCCCAAACTGGACCAACGCATAGACTATCTATATCTGATTCATAGTTTTCTCTAAATTTTAAATCAAAAACGAGTGAATAACTTTGTATGATATCAAACTTCTTTGGAAAACTTTGAACTTGTAAAGTAACTTCGTCAGCTGATTCTTGAATTGTGTAAACAAGTTTTGACTCGACGTACTCTAAAATATCTGAATCTATATAACTTTCGGCAATCTCTATTTCATATTCAATGGCACTATTAGATGAACAAAAAACTATTAATAAAAGTAAAAAGGGTCTGTATGGGTATCTCAACCCTTTACTGCCCCTCCAATTAATCCTCTAATGAAAAATCGTTGCAAGCCAAAGAAGACTGCTAATGGAACGATAATAGAAATAACAGCGCCAGAAGTTCTGAGATGCCATGCTTCTCCAAACCTACCCACAACAATTTGGGACATGTGCGAGGTAACCACAAGATTTTCTGGTCTGTAGATTCCTAAAAAGACATTTGCAACTAGAAAATCGTTGTATACCCAAAGAAATTGGAATGTTCCAAAAGCTGCAATGCCAGCTACTGAAAGAGGTAGAACCAACCTAAAAAAAGTAGTGAAATGGCTAGCACCGTCTATTTTTGCAGACTCAATAACACTTTTAGGTAAACCCATCATAAAATCTCTAAGTAGAAAAGTAGCTAAGGGTAATCCAAACCCTGTATGTGCAAACCAAGTTGCCACAAAGGTACCATTCAAATCAAGTGCTGGAATTATAGGAATTCCCGCAATCTCGATACCATCTTTAAATAGCTGAACGAGTGGTATTAATGACATTTGTAGAGGAATAATCATTGAGCCAACAACAAAGAGAAAAAGAATATCTTTTCCTTTGAATTCCATAAAAGCAAATGCGTATGCCGCAAAAGCAGCAATTGTTATGGGAATTATGGTGGAGGGAATTGTTACAGCTAATGAGTTATAAAATGACCTATCAAGATTTTCAGCTCTAAAGACTTCCACATAGTTATCAAAACTTAGCTCTGACCAGATTGTTCCAGTGTAAATAGCATCCCACCACGAAGTTCTTTTTATACTTTCACCAGGTCTAAAAGAGCTCAACAGGAATCCAAAGATAGGAAACATCCATGTTATTGCAATAGTGATCAAAATTAATTTAGTAACTGGTTTGTCATACCATTTTTGATTATTTCTTGTCATGAGTTAGCGTTCTCTCTTTCTCTTAACGCTGTTCCTACTATCACAGGTAGAACACAGATAAATATTAGTACTGCCACAACTGATGACCTACCAAAATTTCTATACTTAGAAAATTCATCCAACATTTTTACAGCTAATAAATTTGTTTCCAGGTCTCCCCTTGTCGATACGTATATAATATCAAACGCCTTTAGTACTGTCACAACCATATAAGTTCCAACAACTATCACGGTACTTTTTAAATATGGAATAACTATTGATCTAAATATTCTTAATTCTGATGCACCATCAATTTGGCCAGCCTCCATGATTTCACCTGGTATTGCTTTGATTCCAGCAGAAAAGACTACTGCTGCAAAACCTGTATACATCCAGACCATAATAATCATTAACAACATGGTGTTTATGGGTAGGTTTATAAGCATATTAGAAAACCATCCACCACTTTCTAATGAATCAGCAATCGGAAGATTTGATAAATCTCTTTGTTGTAGCCACCCTACGGCGTTAACGCAACTCTCATTATCGTATCCTTCTAGGACTCCATCAATAATACGATTGTTAAAACACTCTTCTCCTCTCGAAACCCTAATTCCATTAATTATTCCGATCTGAGTTAATGGTGGCGGTCTATATTCGTAAATAAATTTGAAGATTGCTGTTGCACCAACAGCCGAAATTGCCATAGGCATAAATACAATTGACTTAAAAAATGATTCTCCTTTATTTAACCTATCAGTGAGCCAAGCAACTATTAAACCAATGAAAACAGTTAATACAACTACTGAGATGAGCCAAACAATCTGATTTCTTATAGTTGTAATCATCTCAGCATCAGTAAATGCCCACCTATAATTGTCAAGTCCTATGAAATCATTGCTATATCTATCTTTAAAACTTAGATATATAGTTCGAACAGCAGGGTAAAAAAGAAATAAGAAAATCATAAAAATAGATGGTCCAACAAACATTCTGGCTTCTAAAACTTCTCTAGAATCTCTTGGGACTAACTTAATTAACCTGTCCATCCCTAAGAAGAGTAAAAAAACAAGGGTTGAACCTAGGGGTATAGCTATAAGAACTAACACGTTTCGTGTAACTTGTTCTGTAAGTTCCCTAAATAAAATAGCTTGTGAGAGAAACCATGCGAGTGGAAAGATTACTAGAGCTAAGGTAGAGATACCAAAGGTGAATAACTTCTTTTCCTGAGTATTTTGTTTCATGCTAATTTTTAATTTTAATCGATAGATAAAAAGATAGCCACCCAGATGGGTGGCTATCAAAATTAATTAATACGTTATTGGCTTACGGCCAAGAAGTATCAATGTTTGCCATTGCAGTATCAATGTAGCCTGGGCCTTCAACTGCTAGGTTCATCATTTCTTTCCAGAAAGAACCAGCACCAACCTCAGGTGGCATTAAGTCAGATGCATCAAATCTAAATGCATCGGCTGCTAAAGCATCAGCAATGATAGTTCCTAATATTCTATTAATGTCTTTTGAATATAGTGAAGTATCAAATCCTGTATGAGCACTTAATCTTGCATTGTTAGGCATTGCTGCTGCAGCTGCGTGGAATTCTGCGCTAAGCATATATTCCGCGACGGCTTTTGTAGCATCTCTGTCATTAAATGCACCCCACATGTCACCAGCACCTAATGCAGCCTTTGGAAGGCTTTCATCAATTACTGGGAATGGGAAGACCGTTGTTTCTACTCCAACTCCTGCCTGAGCTGCCTCTGGCCAGAAAGAAGGAATGAAAGATGCTTGTCTATGCATGAAACAACCTGGGTTGCCATTTGCATCTTCTGAGAACATTGGGTCTTGTGCGTTACCGAAGTATGTTGAGACGATAGCATCTGTGCCACCAACAACATAATTTTCAGTATGCATGATTTGGCTTAAAAGTGAAGCTGCATTCTTTACGATTGGATCTTCGAACTTAAGTTCGTTAGTGACCCATTGGTCGTAAGATGTAGTTCCGTTACCGGTACGAAGCATAATATCTTCCATCCAGTCTGTTGCTAACCAACCTGATGCACCGTTTGAGTACATACCGAAACAGAATGGATTCATTCCGTCTGCAACAATTTGATCTGCAAGTGCAATCATTGCATCCCATGTTTCAGGAACTGCATAGCCTCTTGCCTCAAATGCTGCTGGTTGGTACCAAACAATACTCTTAAGGTTAGCTGCATTTGCACCACCATATATTGAACCATCAACAGTTCCTAATCCTACAAGGTAGGATGAGAAATTTGTTTTATAAGCATCTATATCGATTTCTAGATCCTCAAGTGATGTCAACATACCTCTTTGCGCAGCATCGACTACTGCACCAGGTTGTGGCCATAATGCGAAGTCTGGTGTATCACCAGATTCCATTTGAATTTGAATTTCTTGCTCAAAGTTGTCTGAACCTTGGTAGGTGACAACAATCCCTGTTTCCTCTGTAAAGGATTCAAAGTTAGCTCTAAAACCGTCTTGATCTTCTCCGATGAGAGCACCAGTGATGGTTACTTCTTCACCTTCGAGACTTGCGCCACCGCAAGCTCCAAGAATTAGAGTTAAAAGCAAAAAAGTCATTAATAATGATTTCCTCATTATCTATTTCTCCTTTGTTTACGTACGTAGCCAAAGACATAATCTTTAACTTTTATCATCATATAAAGTTTTGGCATATCTGCACAATGAAAGTGGTTTTTTTATATTATATGTGCCCGGGGGGGGACTCGAACCCCCACATCCTTTCGAATAACGGATTTTAAGTCCGTCGCGTCTACCAATTCCGCCACCCGGGCTACCTATCTAAACTTAATAATTTTTTAAGATTAGCCCTTCTAAAATATCACTTTTTGAGACTTTTAGCTCCTGAAATTTAAATTTTTTCATAATATTACAAACTATTAATACTCCCGTTGATAATGTTTTTGCCCGTTTGGGATCTAAGGAGGGGTAGCTGCTAATTATTTGGGCCTCAGTCATTTGATTTAATTGTGATGATAAATCCTGTATCCATGAATTGTTTAAGGTGGTCAGGTGTATCTCCTCCTCATTATAAATTTTTTGTCCCAAGTAGATTGATGCAATTGACGTAAATGTTCCTGATACCCCAATCATAGAAATATTCTTGGTGTCAATTTCCAAGTCGAGACTTTGTTGAATTAAATTATCTCCTTCATTTCTATCAGCTTCACTCATGGGGTTAACGTTTGATATTCGTTCTGTTAAAGAAACGACCCCCAAATCAAGAGAGTGAACATTTGTTCTGTTTTCGGAGTCATAAATTAATTCTGTACTTCTACCTCCGATATCAACTATAAAAAAATCATTGTTGATAGTGTTGGATGACAATACTCCTAGTGAAGTTAAGTACCCTTCGTCTTGACCACTGATGACTTGAATTTCTAGATCAAGTTTTTTTCTTATTTCTTCAATAACTTCATCAGAGTTATTAGCATCTCGAAATACTGCTGTACCTGTTATAAAAATTTGATCAACATTTTCTGTATTAATTCTTTTTAAATATTCTCTTAGAATCTTGATAAGTCTATTTTTTGCATCTTTAGATATCTCATTTGATGATTCAAGCCCTTCTGAAGTTTTAGTAACCTTGTGTGTTTTAAATAGGGGAAATAACTCTCCCGCTCTAACTTCTGCAATTAAAAGACGGGTGGAGTTTGAACCACAATCAATTGCGGCAACTTTTACCATTCGACTTTCCAAGACTTATTTTTTTCAAGTTGTTGGTCGTCAATACATGGTTCTTGACAATTAAATCCACCAACTAACTCTTCCACAATCTGTCCGACAACATTCTTACCAGTAGCAAGCTGATCGGCTAAATGCGAGTGAAGACATTTTATACTTTCACGAGCACCTCCAACACCACCGTATGGATGAATCTTGGTATTCTCATTTATCTCTTGAGTACGCTCTGTCTCGTAAGAGTGCTGCCTGTTGGACCATTGTTCATATAAATTTTTGTCTTTCTGTATTTGATCATCTAGTTCTTTAATTAAGCCTGTTGATTCGAGAGATCCGACTTTTTTGGTATACATTGGGCATGAAAGCCAATAAGTAGTTGGGAAAGGTGTTCCGTCATCTAAATTAGGTGGTACTTTAATGACTACGGGAAGATTGAAGTGACATTTCGTAACAACATTTACAGAACTTCTTAATTTTCGACCAAGTTGGATTTCTACTATTTGCTTATTGTGATTCATCATTAGTACCAATGATGTATTCTACAAATAATTCAAAAGCACTTTTACTTCTTTCACGACCAATTGTTTCTTCTAATGGTGTTACTGCCTCGGGTACATCAAACTTATGGAGGACTTCACCATCCTTACCGTATCCATGCTCTTGTAGAATTAAGTCCAATTTATCGGGATCGTTTAAATTATCAATTTTAACTTGATAATCATTAATCTCTTTTTTTAAGGTTTCTGCGTGTTCTATTCTATTTTCTAGTGTTGTTTGCATTGACCTGTAATTTTTATAACTTACTTCATAGGTATCAAATACAAAATATAACGCAGAAAAGGTAATCGTAAATATGATGAGTTTAGAAACTAGGTTTCTTCTGAAAGTGTTTACTTGTTCCATTTTTTATTATTAAAATTGTCGAGTCCAATAACTTCACCAATGCGAAGTAGCTCATTGTATTTAGCTGTTCTTTCTGATCTAGCCGGAGCTCCTGTTTTAATTTGCCCACTAGAAGTTCCTGCTACTAAGTGACTGATAAATATATTTTCTGTTTCCCCAGACCTATGGGAGACCATGGAGGTGAAGTCACTTTCCTTTGCTAGTTGCATCGTCTCATAAGTCTCGCTTATGCTTCCAACTTGATTGACTTTGATTAATATTGAATTTGCTGATTTTTCTGTAATCCCTTTTTCTAGCATTTGAGCCTGTGTCACAAATAAATCATCTCCAACGAGCTGTGTAGTCTCACCAATTTTTGACGTTAACTCATTCCATCCATCCCAATCGTCTTCAGCAAGTCCATCTTCTATTGAGACAATAGGAAATTTAGTACTTAGGTCGATCAAATAACTCACCATTTCGCTTGAGTTAAGCTCTTCCTCTTCTATAAGATACTTACCTTCGCTGTAGAATTCTGATGATGCAGCATCTAGAGCAATAGATACCTGCTCCTCCATTTTGTAATTTGCTTTTTCTACTGCTTCAATAATTATTTTTAATACTTCTTCTGAGGAGTTTAAATTGGGAGCAAATCCACCTTCATCACCTACATTTGTTGCCAATCCTCTATCTTTGAGTAATTTTTTAAGTGTATGGTAAATTTCCACTCCTGCTCGTAAAGCTGAATCGAATCGATCAAAACCATGAGGTACAATCATAAACTCTTGTATATCAACTTTATTATCCGCATGAGCGCCACCATTTAATATGTTCATAAAAGGTACTGGTAAAGAAGGTGCACCATAAATAGTTGGTACAAGCTCATACATGTTCTTTCCAGTTGCATTTGAGTAGGCATTTAGAGTTGCCATTGAAACTGCAAGGATTGAGTTTGCTCCAAGGTTACTTTTATTTGGAGTCCCATCATGTTCGATCATCAATTTATCTATATTGTTCTGATCTCCAGCATCATGACCTTTAAGCAGTTCAAAAATCTCGGTATTTACTTTATCAATAGCTTTAGTAACACCCTTGCCAAGAAAATCTGTATCTCCATCTCGAAGTTCATGGGCTTCTAGTTTTCCTGTTGAGGCACCTGATGGAACCGAAGCTCTGCCCCAAGAACCATCCTCTAAAGTAACTTCAGCTTCCACTGTTGGATTAGCTCGTGAATCTAGGACATACCTAGCGTGAATTTTATTAATATTTGTATTCATAACCCTGTTAATTAAAATTTAACAGAATTTTTCAAGTTTACGACTCTATTTGCTTATTCTTTGCTTCCTGCCAAAGCTCATTAATATCTGCATCTTCTTGATAATTTTGCTCTACATACCTTGCTCTGTTTATGAACCTGTCGATTGAGCGTTTTAGTTGTACTTCTGGATCAGCTTCTAGATATCTTGAAACATTGAGTAGTGAAAAATATACATCCCCCAACTCACTCTTTCTATCTTCTGAATTAGTAGCTTCTTTTAATTCCTCTACTTCGGAAATTAAGTCTTCTAAGGCATCTTCATAGGTTGGATAGGTTAGTTTTAGACTTTTTGCTTTTCTTTGAGCCTTAAAAGCAATACTTACAGGAGGCAGACTATGATTAAGGTCATCAAAAATAGAGTTATTATCTTGCTGTTTGATTTTCTCCCATTGTTTCTCTACATCTTCAGCGGACTCAAGATTTTCATTTTCAAAAATATGTGGATGTCTTTTAATGAGCTTTAAACGTAAACTCGTCATCACATCATCTATATTAAAAAACTCTTTCTCCTCGGCTATCTTCGAATGAAGGAAGACTTGCAATAAAACATCTCCTAATTCACTTTTAAGCTCCTCGAAGCTTTCTGGTGATGAGTCCAACTTGGATATGGCATCTAATAGTTCATAAGATTCTTCAATGAGGTGTTTTGCTAATGACTCATGTGTTTGTTCTTTGTCCCACGGACACTCAATTCTTAATTTTGCAACTATTTGTACTAGTTCCTCAAACTCAGACATGATTTAGTTGTCGCTTCTTATCTCGAGTTCTAATAGGTTTTGATCTATCAGCCAGCTGATAATTTTATGGATAAAACTATCTACGTCTATGTACTCTAATTTAAGTTCTTTTTCAGCTTTTGCGCCATCATATACATGTCCATGAGTAAGAACTCTCACTGATTCTTTACAAATGATTGAATCTCCAGAGGATAATAATGAAACGAGATCAAAAATAGGTCCTGCTGTCTTCAATAAGCTTTTTGGAATATAAATTGGTGAACCATCCCAGTTAGTAATTTTTTTCACCTTACTAATTAGTTCTTCTGAAGTGACATGAAAACTATTAAGAACATATCTCTCATCGTCTACCCCATACAAGAGTGCGTTGTAATGACCATCAGTACAGTTATCAATATCTATTATCGAGATATTATTTTTTAGTAATGGAGGATATTTTTTATTCAAAGATGAGATTAATAATTTTGCGGTTCCTGAAACACGTCCTGGACCCTGAACTGAAGAAGGGTTAACTGAGACAAATTCAAATTCTTTATCAAATTTAAATGCCTCTACTTCTGCTTCATATTTAGATTGTTCATAGTTACTCAAAAAACTTCCTCTGTGAGTAGCCTCTTCATTACCAGGAAGTCCCTTTTCTTCACCTAGGGTGACCGCTGATGATGTATAAATAAACTTTTTGATTCCAAGCTTATTCCCAAGTGCAAGCATGTTTTTTGTACCTTCAATATTGATGTTGAACATAGCTTCTGGATTTTTTGCACACATTTTATTCATACCAGCTACATGGAAGATTGCATCAATATCATGTTCCGCCAACTGTTCATGAAGAGTGGTATCAAATACATCCCCTCTGATTGGAGTGACGTTTAAGTCTTGTAAACTTTTTTCTGTTTCTGCACTTCTTGTTAAAGCATAAATATTGTGATTATGGTCTTTTAGTTTCTGTAGTAATGGTTTACCTACAACTCCCGTTGCACCGGTAATAAATATATTTTTATAATCCATTATTCAGCTGAATTATATGCAGCGAAATATTGATAGCCTGAAACTATTGAGAACAGTAATGCTAAATAGACAATGATGGTATCCAAGCTTACTCCTACTATCTCTACTGGGAAGTCCATTAATACAAATCCAATAGCCCAAAACTGTAAACTTGCTTTTATCTTACCCAGCGGACTTGGAGGTATGAGCTTGCCTTCATTTCCAGCCAGTCCTCGTAACCCAGTTACAATAAATTCTCTTGAGATCAATAAAACCGTAATCCAGATATTTACTCTATCTATATATGTAAACCCTATAAATATGCACGTTACGAAAAGTTTATCGGCAATAGTGTCTAAAAAAGCACCTGTTTTAGTTGAGACATCCCACTTTCTAGCTAATTTTCCATCAAAAAAATCAGTCCAAGCAGCTATAAATGCAAGAATGGCTGGGGTGAGCATTAGCCCATTTTCAGAACCATCTTGAAGAATCAAAAATAAGATTACAGGTGAAGAAAGTATCCTAAACCAAGCTAGTAAGTCTGGAATTCGCTTTTTCATTAAATCACATCAATTATTCTTCTCTCGGAAGCTTTCTTAACAGCATCCTGTCGGTTTTTAGAAAATAACTCTATCACGTCTATTGCATCTTCTATAATAAACTCTACTTCTTCTCTTTCTTCATTGTTGAATTTTGAAAGAACAAAATGAGCAGGATCAACCCCATTTGGCGGCCTTCCTACACCAACTTTTAATTTCCAGTACTGGTCTTTATTGATATTCCTATCAATTGACTTAATGCCATTGTGACCACCATCTGAACTTCCTTGTTTTAGTCTTAGGCGTCCAAATGCTAAATCGATATCGTCATAAATTATTAAAATATTTTCAGGATCTATATTTTTATTTTTTAGATACGCACCTAGTGAATCACCTGAATTATTCATTGATGCCATAGGAGTTAATATTGTTACATTTGTTTCGTCAATTGACGTCTCAACTGATTGATACCTTCCCGATTTGTGAACTTTAAAAGTATTTCCTTTTTTCTCGAGATATCTTAGAAGGGTGTCCGCACCAATATTGTGTCGTGTTTTTTTATATTTTTCGTCAGGATTCCAAAGACCAACAAATAGGAGTGTGTTGTTATTCAGCACTTTCTTCTGAGGAGTCGTCCCCAGCAGTTTCCTCAGTAGATTCGCCATCTGCAGATGCTTTTCCTTCTTCACCCTCTAAGCCCTCGCCGAGAAGATCTTCCTCTTCCTCAACGGCAGCTCTTGGTAGAGTAACGATGACCATAACAGAATCATCTTCTTCATTAGCTAAAGTAACTCCCTCTGGAAGTTCAATATCAGATGCAATAACATTCTCACCAACATTTAAGTGGGTAATATCGATATCTAGTGATGTTGGAATGTTTGTAGGTAGGGCACTAATTCTAAGTGTGTTATTAATTGTTTGTACCAAACCACCCTCTTCTTTCACACCAATTGGAATTCCTAGATAATTGATTTGAACCTCAGCTTCAACAGTTTGTGTAAGATCTACTTTTATTAAGTCAACATGTACAAATTCATCTTTATAAGGATGACGTTGTATTTGTCTTGCTAAAGCAGTAACTTTATCTTTTTCTCCAAGCTCAATGTTTAATATGATGTTTGAGCCTGCTTCAGTTTTAAGTGCATTTCTAAATTCCCTAGCATCAATATATACCGAGGTTGATTCCATGCCTTGTCCATAAACAACAGCTGGTAAAAGTCCTTCTGAACGTAGTCTTCTTGACTCCGGTGAGCCTTTATCGTCTCTAAGTGTTGCTTTTAATGTTGCTTCCATAATTTCCTTAAGAAGTATATAGAGTAATTAAATTTAATTACTAACTAAAGCAGTATTTTATGCTTTTTCTGTAGCTTTTCCAACTGATATGACGGCAAAACTAAGTGTTATAAAGGCAAATGCTCCTGCCGCAATATAGCCTTTAGCTATAACATCAATTACCCATCCTTCAACCATGACGGCTCTCATAGCTTCAATAACATATGTAGTTGGATTGTACGCTGAAGCTGTTGCTAGCCATCCTCTTAAAGCTTCTCTTGGTACAAAAGTAGGTGCTAAAAATAATGCTGGAAAAAATAAAAAGGAGGCTGCTTGAGCACCCTGTGAAGAACCCGAACGAACACCCGCTGCAACGGAGTAGCCAGCAAAGCCCATCCCCCATAAAAAGGCAATAGAGAGAACAACAAAGAAACCTACTGTTCCCACTGCCGGATCTGCACCAATAAATTTTCCAATAACCATTATTAAACCTGCCTGTACCAAAACTCGTAATGCACCAATAAGCATAGGAGATAATATGATTGCCCATTTTGAAATTGGCATACTTTGGTATCTCTTGAACACACCAGATTCAATATCCTCAACAAGGTATATACCTGAAGCACCACCACTAAGAGAGGCTGAAACTATAGAAACTGGAAGAATGAAGTTAACAAAATTACCATTAGCGAAATCAAGAGGGGTACCTTCTGCCGACCCACCAAAAACTCCACCTAATGCACCGTCATATACAAAAAGAAAGAATGCTGAGATGAAAATATTAGGAAGCTCAGCTAATGGTCTTCTCATGAATCGAAGCACTAATCTCTTTGTGAGAATTTGAAGTTGTACAGCAAATGATCTCTTCGTCTCCATTACCTACCTCTTCTTCGTGATGGTTCTGGTTTTTCCTCAACTGGTTCTTCAGTACCCTCTAATCTATATCCTGTTACTTCAAGAAATACATCATCTAGGGTTGGTTTACTTGCTGATACGGCACTCACTTCAATACCATCTGAGTTTAACTGTTTGATGTATCCTGGAATCTTTGTTGCACCATCAGCAACAGTAATTCTTAATTCATCTTTTTCCTGTACTGCGTCAGGGAATATTTTGTGTGCTTTTTCTAAATCTTCAGTAGTTGAAAAGGATAACGTAATAACATCTCCCCCGATACCTGCTTTGAGCTCATCAGAAGTTCCCTCTGCAACAACTAATCCCTCGTCAATAATTGCAATGCGATCTGCTAACTCATCAGCCTCTTCAAGGTATTGTGTAGTGAGAATTATGGTGACCCCACTATCTCGAAGTCGTTTAATCTCATCCCATAGCACTCTTCTGGAACCTGGGTCTAAACCTGTTGTTGGTTCATCTAAAAATAGTATTTCTGGTGAGTGTACAAGACTAAGTCCTAGGTCTAATCTTCTTTTCATACCTCCAGAATATGTTTTGACTCTTCTCTCTCCAGCATCAGTAAGTCCTACGAGTTCTAACAGTTCATTGGTTCTTTTTTCTGAATCTGCCTTGGAGTAACCCCATAATCGACAAGTAGTAAAAAAGAGCTCTCGACCGGTAAGAATTGGATCGATACCTGTATCTTGTAGAGCAACACCTATTTTTTCTCTTACTTGTTTGTCTTGTGTTTCAACATCAATACCTAATATTGATGCGCTTCCCTTTGTGATGCTGAGAAGTGTTGTCAGCATTAAGATAGTTGTTGATTTCCCAGCTCCATTGGGGCCAAGTAGCCCAAAGATTTCACCTTGCTCAACCTGAAAGCTTACATCTTTTACTGCCTCAACCGTGTCTTGTTTGCTAGTAAAAGTTTTTTTAATATTCTTAACGTCGACTGCTAACATTTATTACCTATATACAAATAGATATCCTACAAGTACTACGTTTTTACTTGGCCTCGTAGCTCAGGGGATAGAGCACAGGTTTCCTAAACCTGGTGTCGCAAGTTCGAATCTTGCCGAGGCCGCTTTTGTAACTACATATATATAGGAATTATAAGCAGTGTCTAGAGTTTCTACCGCAGTATGATTCGCAGAATCAAACCAGTTTCCATACCAGTTGATAGTTGTCTTAGAAAATATTACAAGTAATATTACATGGTGAGAGTATACCAATTAGCA
>CAXBVE010000004.1:0-63312 GCA_963979435.1 uncultured Candidatus Actinomarinales bacterium
TAGTAGTTAAAAAGCGGTTCTTCTAGATTCCAACCTGGTTTATTGCCCCAAGTATTTAAAAAAGTGACATCCTCTAAGGGATCTCTTTTAGCAACTCCCCACTTTCCCAGTGGGTAGCCAGCAGTAACAACTGCATTAATTCTCCACCCTTTATCAGTTGGGATATTTAAAGCATCGAAAGTTTTTTCCTGATTAAACATTCCAAGCACAGTAGTCAGACAAGTTCCGATACCATGTGCTCTTCCAGCTAACATAAGATTCCAAATAGCTGGGTAAATTGATGATCCTGATGGATCATTTCTTGATAAAACTACAAACTGTGCTGGCACTTTGTGAAAATTTTCAGATAACCAAGTAGCAGACTTACTAATTCTCACTACTTGATCAGCTTTAGTTTCATCTAATACTTTTGATGCACCCATATCTGGATTATTTTCATAATACTCTTTGATATAAAAGTCCCAAGCTTCTCTATAGAGGTCTCCAAGTACATTTTTTATATTTGAATCTGTGACTACAATAAATTTCCAACCCTGATTATTAGCTCCACTTGGAGCACGAACAGCTGCATCAACCATTTGTTTTAAAATTTCCTCAGGTATAGGTTCTTCAGTAACACGCCTCATAGCTCGAGTTGTATACAGTGCTTCAAATACATCCATGAAAAGATCTTACTAAGATTACATATATGGAACAGAAATTAATAAAAGAAATTACTAATGAAGTTGCTTATATATGGATTAATAGACCAGAAAAAAAGAATGCGATGGATTTTGATGTTTGGTTTGGGATTCCAGACTTAGTAAAAGAAATAAATGAAAAAGAGGAAGCTAAGTGTATTCTTTTGCTGGGCAAAGGAGACTCTTTTTCAGCAGGAATTGACATTGCAACATTCATGGGTGACATGAACTTAAATGAAAACCTCTCATCTACTGCAGACGACAGAAGAAAAACTATGAAATTAATAGATGACATGCAAGGTTCTTTTACAACAATTGCAAATTCTAAAGTTCCAGTGATTGCCCTTGCACATGGTTTCTGCATAGGAGGGGCAACTAGCATGATATCTGCATGTGACATTCGTTTATCGACAAAAGATACAAAATTTTCTATCGGAGAAACAAAACTAGGATTAGTTGCCGATGTAGGAGCTTTACAGAGAATGCCTAGCATTATTTCAAAAGGAGACTTAAGAGAACTTGCATTTACAGGTCGACATTTTGATGGTCAGCACGCAGACAAAATACGTTTTGTCAATGCTATTTATGATAGCGTTGAAGAACTTCATGAAGCAGGTATTAAGTTAGCTGAAGAGATTGCATCAAATTCAAGACATATTGTTGGAGGCACAAAAAATGTACTTGATAAAGGAGAAGACCTAACTACGGATCAAGCGCTTGATTATGTTAGGTTGTGGAATACTTCCTATTTAATATCTGATGACTTAAAAGAAGGAGTGACTGCATTTTTTGAAAAAAGAGATCCAGACTTTAAGTAATTTTTTCGTAAGCAGACAAAGCAAACCTGTCTGTCATTCCGGCAACGTAGTCAATAGCATTTTCAATATCTGATTGATCCTGTCTATAGGATTCTGGTAGTTCATCTAAATTTTTTACAAAATATTCAACTAGCTTTATAACAATATTTTTACACTCAGCTCTTTGTACTTCAGTACCCTTTCTTAGGTAGACTTTTTCAAACATAAAATTTCTGAGATCTTGCATAGTTTTTGCCACCTCGGGATCCATTTCAACCTTGCCACTAGATGAAGCTTTAAAAATGCCAGAGATTAGGCTATTAATCCAATTTTTTCCTGGAGGTCCCAGGTCTTTAATGAAAGAGGTAGGAATATCTTTTTGATTCAAAACACCCGCCCTAATTGCATCTTCTACATCATGGGTTAGATAAGCTATTCGGTCAGCAAATCTGCAGATCATACCCTCTTGGGTGCTTGGTTCATCAGCATACTTCCATGGATGTATACGAATACCATCGAGAGTTTCAAACGAGAGATTGAGATTTTCTATACGATCCAGAACTTTGACAGAGTTTTCTGAGTGACTCCAACCACTTGGATGAAGTTCATCTAAGGCATCTTCGCCAGTATGACCAAAAGGAGAATGGCCCACATCATGACCCATACAAATTGCTTCAGTAAGGTCTGGATTTAGCCCCATCGTCTTTGCAATAGACCTTCCAACTTGCGTGACCTGTAAAGTGTGAGTCATCCTTGTGATGAAGTGATCACCATCCGGATTGATAAATACTTGGGTTTTATGTTTTAACCTTCTAAAGGCTTTTGAATGGATAATGCGATCACGGTCTCTTTCATAAACGGTACGAAACATGTCTTGAGCTTCTGGGTTAGTTCTGCCTTTAGATTTTTCCGATAGGGCTGCATAGCTCGACAGAGTAATTCTTTCATTCGCTTCTCTCCACAAGCGATCTCTCAGAATAAATGAATCATTCATATTTTTAGATTAAACACTAAAAAGAGTTTAACAAAGGAATTAAATCAGACCATTCTTTAATGCTGTAAGTTCCTTCAGAATGAGAATTATATGGCCTCTCAAATCTTATAATTTTCTTCTCTGGCACTTTTTTAAGAAAATTTTCTAATTGATATGGAGCATCATCAAGATATGCATCACAATCTATTGTCCATTTATCTTCAATAAAATGAACTTCCTTTGTTGGAATTCTATTCTCACCAAGCCACATGAGAGTGTCATGAATAGACCACCATGGTTTAGATGAAATGATGACTATTTCGTGACCCATCTTTGAGAGCTCTACTAGAGTCTCCTGTGAATTTTCATACAATTCTAAATGCCTAAATATCGATGAGCCATTTATATCCATAGCCCAATTCCAAAAATCTAAGTCTTTTTCAAAGTGAGTAAGAGGTTTAGAGAGACCCCAATCAGTTATTTCTTCCTCTGAAATCTCTTTTCCAAAGTCTAAAGCATACTGAGTAGTCCAGCCTTTTGTAAAATCTGCGACTACGCCATCCAAATCTACACCAATTCTCATTTGACTAAGTTTAATTCTTTGGTGCATTATAGAAGAGAAATCTATTACCATTTAATAATATGCAACAAGCACTGTACAGAAAATATAGACCAGAGAAACTTAGCCAACTAGTAGGTCAAGAAGAAGCTGTCTCTTTAATAACTCAACAAATTAAAAAAGATAATTTAGGGCATGCCTATTTGTTTTCAGGTCCCCGCGGTGTTGGTAAGACATCTTTAGCAAGAATTATTGCAACTCAACTTGGATGCGATCCAATTTTCGACATTACTGAAATTGATGCGGCTTCAAACAATAAAGTTGATGATATAAGAGACATGAATGAGAGTGTGAACTTTATTGCTAGTAGTCCTGGACAAAAAAGAGTGTATATTCTAGATGAGGTGCATATGCTTTCAAATGCAGCATCCAACGCTTTTCTCAAAACATTAGAAGAGCCCCCAGAACATATTATCTTTATTCTGGCTACGACAGAACCTGAAAGGGTACTGGAAACTGTGAAGAGCAGAACGACACATATTGTATTTAAGAAAATATCGGAAGAAGATATTGTTAAAACGATTCAGGAGATCGGGAAAAAAGAAAAGATGATACTTGAGTTAGATGTGTTAAAAATCATCGCTACATTTTCTGATGGATCATTAAGAGATGGAATAAATCTTTTCGAGCAAACTTATAACACTTTTGGAAAAAAAACAACTGTTGACGATTTATATGGAATACTTGGAAAACTCAGCACAAAAGAATTCGAAACAATCATCAACTCAATTGAAACTCAGGACACAGCCGCAGTTCTTGCAGTGATAAGGGATGCTTATAAAAAAGGACTTCAGCCAAGCGATGTAATGGAGTCCATTTCAGAATTCTTCAGAAATATGTTTTACCTAAAATATCTTCCCAATGATGAAAAATTAGATAGCCTAACTCCAAATATAAAAAATTTATTGGAAACCGCTGATAAGAAAGTAAATGCAAAACAATTAATCAGAATTCTTGACTTAATTGACGACCTAAATCAAAATCTTTCTAACAGCACATCACAACATCTCAAACTTGAGTTATTTTTAATGAAAGTTATTAAGCCTGAACTAGGATCAGATGTAAAAACTATCGGGTACAGAATAGACCTCCTCGAAGGAAAGCTTTCAAAAAATGAAGTTATGCCAACAAAAATGAATTCTCCTCAAGTAGAAAAAAAAGATACTCTATCTGAAACTAGTATTCCAAAAAATATCAGTAAAAAAAATTCGACACCTAAAAAAGAATCACTTGGAAATTTTGATGTTTTCTGGCCAAAAATTCTTGAAGAAATGAAACAAGAGTTAACTCCAAGAAAGTATTCCTACTTAACAGCAGTTAGAGCAGATGTTGAAGAAGAGGATGTTATTAATTTAATTGTTGATAAAGAAAATGAATTTTTGTTTGAAGAATTAAAGAAATCTGACGAAATTATTGATTTACTTAAATCTATAATTGCCAAAATGATGGGTTTAGAGATTATAGTTAAAGTTACTCTCAGCTTGGACACAAAGAAAAACATTCAGGAAAAAGGTTTAAGCGTTGCACAGGAAATTTTTGATGTAGAGGATCTAACTTAAGTTTCTTTAAGATTCAATTCACTAAGTGCTACTGTAATTCTTCTTGAGCCCTGGTTTTGAGCACTTTTACACAATTCTATAAAGCTTCTTAATTCACCGGTTCTAAATTTTTTAAGATCATCACCCGTTGAAATTGAACCACTTCTTTCTCTTTCAAGAAGTTTTATCTCTATTTCTTTAGCTCTTGCTAAGTACGTACTACTAACTTCAAATAATGTGTCTATGCCATCTGAAATTGGTGGATTGATATGGCCCATTAGCACATCAATATATTCGTTAATTTCTTCGTGTAGAGATTCAACACTTGATAAACCTTTTTTCAGTGGAAATTTTTGCATTAACGAGTCCTTTTCAGATTAATATATTTCATTTTAACGACAAGGAGAGACATCAATATAAGTAAAAAGATAAAAAATGTATCAAATATAAGCTCAAAAAATGGTCCACCAGAGTACAACCCAAAATTGATAATTAAAAAATATCCCATTAAACCCACTAAAAATATTTTTAAGAAGTCCAATAATAGATTTCTATCAATAAGTCGATCATTTTTAATTTTAAGGAAAAAAGATAAGATTAAAGTATTTACCCAAAGTGATGAAATAATGATTACTGCATAACTTTCCCCTGATGGATTGCTAAGTATTTTTAAAATAAGAATTGTAACAAGGGTAATAATTGTTCCAACCCAAACAGGGAACCAGTAATTTTTTTGCACATAGTAAGCTCTAGTGATAATTTGATTTAGAGACCATGGGATTAGTCCAAAGGCAACAAGCGTAAAAATTGATGATACTCTATTTGTATCTTCAGCAGAAAATAATCCGCGCTGATAAATAATCTCGATAATGTTTTCTGAGTTTGTTAAAAAAATGATTAAAACAGCGGTATTAATTAGAGCTAAAGCTGATAACTGTTTCTTTATTAGCAACTTGAACTCATCTAATTTATTATCTACAAATAATTTTGATAAAGTAGGATAGCTAGCCACTCCAACAGCCTGTGCAATTACGCCTACAGGAATTAATGCCACTCTTCTTGCGTATCTAAAAGATGCTATTGATCCCGTTGACAAGAGTGATCCAAAATATCTGAATAACTGTTCATCTACTACCGCAATGGACTGCCCAATGATTAATGGAAAAGAAATCTTTATGTACTGTGTAACATGTTCAATTTTTGGCCTTAAGGCTTTGAAGATAAGACCATTATTTTTTGCGCCCAATACTTGAAGAAAAAGATGTCCAATGATTGAACCAACTAGGCCTCCAATAGCAAATCCATAAACTGTTGATTCAGGGGAGGTCGAGTAAAACCAACCAAACAAAATGATTGAAAGGTTATAAATAACTGGGGCTAGTGCTGCATACTTAAAATCATTTTTAAAATATTGGAATGACATTAAAATTGCACCAATAAAGAAAAAAGCCTGGCTAAAAACTATAGGTGTAAATAGTTTTATAAATAAATCTGGATTCTCAACATTCAATAAGCTTACAATTTGATATCTAAATAAGAAGAAAAGAAAAGAAATCGCAATAAATATCAATGATAATCCATAAAGAAGTGAGACAAAGTAATCGTTAAGCTCAGATTCTTTATTTTTTGAGAGGTCACTGAGAATAGGTATTAAGGTAATGGCAAGATACCCACCTGCTGATAAATAAAATAAGAAATCAGGAATTATAAAAGCTAAATCTAAAGTATCTGAAGCACTAGTAACACCCGTCCACTGAGCAAGAAGAATTTCTCTAAAGAAACCTAGAATACGACTCATTAAATAAGAAACTGTTATTAATGAAATTGAACCAAGGAGTTTTTTAGAGTTGTCCATGTTTTTCCTTCATGTCATTTAAAAATTCATAAGGGACTTTAATTGGAGTGTTTTCATATCCATATCCCAAATTAATATTTGGTTTTATATCACCATGATAATCTGAGCCACCACATTCAAGTAGATTTAGTTTTTTTGCAACTTCAGAAATTTGATTGGTAACATTTTTGCTATAACTAGAGTAGGTCGCTTCTAAACCATTAATTCCAAACTCAGACAACTCTTTAACAAGTTCAAAAAAAGAGTCATTTATCCAGTTTTCTTTTTTTGAATACTTATCATTGCTCATCAATGTATGTGGATGAGCTAAAAACACTAAACATTTTGATTCCTGAGCAAGGTTAATTATTTTTTCAATATTAGGTTGATGAGATCGTGAATCTCCAATTTTTCCATTACCTAGATATTTTATAAAGGCCTCATTTATTGAACTAACATGCCCTTTATCTTTTAGGATACTTGCGATATGAGGTCGTCCCGGAACTTGTGTTTTAAAGTTACTCAATTCAGATTTATTAATATCAAGACCTTCATTTTGTAAGTTCTCAATAATTTCATAGTTTCTAATATTTTTTAATATTCTTATTTCTTCCAAAAAACTATTTACCGGTGATTTCTCTTCAACAAAATATAAAAGTAAATGTATTCCAGCATAGGGATTAGATTTTTCTAACTTTTCCCAAGAAACGCTGACCTCGACTCCTTTAATGATTTCTATATTTTCACTTGTAGGCACATTAGTAAGGTATTCATGATCTGTTATAGAGATAGCCTCAAGCTGTATCTCGATAGCTTTTTCGATGATACTTTCTGGACTATCTGTTCCATCAGAGTTCTCTGAATGTAAATGTAAGTCAATACTCATTACAAACTAGAGTACTAGGTCTGTTATATCTTCAAATAGTTCATTAGAATGTTTCCAATGAGTTTAATAGTTCAAAAGTATGGTGGAACAAGTGTAGCGAACCCCGATTCGCTTAAAATAGTTGCAGAAAAAATAATTAGTGCGAAAAAAGAGGGTAAACAAGTTGTAGTAGTAGTTTCTGCAATGGGTTCTAGTACAGATGAATTAATAGCCCTAGCTAATGAACTTTCGGAGACCCCTTCACCTCGTGAGATGGATATGCTACTTTCTGCTGGCGAAAGAATAACAATGTCACTACTCGCAATGCATTTAAATAGTCTTGGTTATGATTCCTACTCACTAACGGGTTCTCAAGCTGGAATTATCACAACTTCACGACACGGAAGAGCTGAAATCGAAAAAATTTCAGGTGAAAGAGTAAAAGAGGGTCTAGAGAAAGGAAGTATTGTTATCGTTGCTGGATTTCAGGGATTTAATCCAGACACTAGAGAGATAACAACCTTAGGTAGAGGAGGTTCTGATGCAACCGCAGTTGCTTTAGCAGCTTCCTTAGGAGCTGAAAAATGTGAGATATATACAGATGTTGAGGGAGTATTTTCTGCAGATCCAAGAATTACTGATAAAGCAAAGCTATTAAAAGAAATAACTTATGATGAAATGCTTGAGATGGCCTCAACGGGTGCAAGAGTCTTAATGGCAAGGTCAGTTGAATTCGGCAGAAGGTATAATGTACCTATAATCGTGAGACCAACTTTTAGCGATGGTATGGGAACAACAGTTAAGGAACAGGTAATGGAACAGGCAATTGTTAGTGGAGTAACCCACAACGACAAGGAAATAAAATTTACACTATTTGGTGTTCCAGATCAACCAGGTATTGCAGGAAGTGTTTTTGGTTACCTTTCTGATAAAGGTGTAAATGTCGACATGATTGTTCAAAACGTTTCTAAAGATTCAAAAACCGATATCAGCTTTACTGCCCCGGAGGAACAAAAAGACGAGGTTATGGACATACTTCTACATCTCAGTGAAGACCTAAAGGCTGAAGGTTCTGATAAAGATGAAAATATAGCAAGAGTTTCAATTATTGGTGCTGGTATGAAATCTGAATCTGGTGTGGCATCAAAAATGTTTAAGACACTAGGATCTAATGAAATAAATATAGGAATGATTTCGACTTCCCCAATAAGAATATCATGTGTAATTTCAAAAAATGATATGCAAAAAGCTATTGAAGTTCTACATGATGAATTTATCATAGATTAAATGAAAATAGCAATTGTAGGTGCGACTGGATTAGTCGGTAGAAATATTATTAAACAGTGTGAAAGACTTCTTCCTCAAGATATAGAGTTCCACTTATTTGCATCAAGTAAATCTGCAGGAGAAAAACTTACAGTTAACAATGAAGATTTAGTAATCAAAGAATTAAATTCTGAGAATATTGAAAAATATGACATTGCTTTATTTTCTGCTGGTGGGGAAAGGTCTAAAACTTTTGCCGAAAACTTTACATCCCAAGGAAGTTATGTAATTGATAATTCTTCTGCATTTCGGCTACACGAAGAAGTACCACTTGTCGTTTATGGAATAAATCAAAATGAAATTACGTCAACTACCAAGTTAATTGCGAACCCAAACTGTACAACAATGGGGCTAGTAATGGCTTTAAAACCCCTACATGATAAGTTTAGTTTGGTCAGCATGACGCCCGTTGCCTATCAAGCTGTATCTGGTTCTGGTTCTGAAGCTGTTGGTTCTTTAAGAAAAGAGGAATCTTTAGATGATAAATCTTTAGCAGAGTATAAAGATGGATATTATACAAGGCCAATAGCAAGAAACGTTATTCCTCTGGCTGGGAACCTATTAGACAATGGATATTCTGATGAAGAGATGAAATTTGTTCATGAGTCAAAAAAAATATTAGGTATACCAGAACTAGTTGTTGAGCCATCAAATGCACGAGTAGGTGTTCTAACTGGTCATGGAGTCTTTTGTTCAGCAGTCTTTGAAAATGAAATTAACACAGATGAAGCAATACAAGAATTGAATAATTTTGAAGGAGTACAGTATTGGTCGGAAACACTCGCAACACCTTTAGATGCTGAAAACAAGTATGATGTTCTAGTGTCAAGATTAAGAATGGGATTGTCTAGTTCAAAGATTATTAATTTTTGGTGTGTTTCGGATAATTTGTTAAAAGGTGCAGCACTAAATGCTGTTCAAATAGCTAAGCATCTGGTTCAGAAATGAATCCACTTCCTAGTAATGTAATCGAAAAAAAGAGAAGAATCCTGGGTCCGACAGGAAGATTTATACTTAAAATCTCAAATTGGGATGTAAATGGTGAGATACCTAATTACAAAAAAATGGTTTTAGTAGGCGTACCTCACACTGCGATGAGAGATGCCTGGTATGGGCTACTTACAGTTCTAGCGCTAGATTTAAAAGTTAACTTTTTTGGTGCAAAGTGGGTTTTCACACGATTACCAAGTCCAATTACTTTTTCAAAAAACCTTGATCGTCTAGGAATACCATGGCCATTAGGTTGGTTTCAGAAAAGAATGTTGGTTAGGTTAGGTGGAATACCAGTTTATAGAACCGAAGCTAAAGGCCATATTGCGAGTGCAATAGAAGAATTTTCTAAATTAGAAAATTTTGTTTTAGTTTTGACTCCGGAGGGAGGCACCTATGCGGTTTCTCAATTTAGAAGCGGTTTTTACTATATTGCAAAAGATATGAATATTCCATATGTTCCTATCGAAATCGATTTTAAAAACAGATCGTTCAACATTCAAGAGCCACATTTTGTTGTAGGAACATTTGAAGAGGAATCTCTAAAACTAGAAAAACTCTTTGAAGGAGTTGAAGGGGCTACAAGAACTTTTACAATGCTAAAAGAAAAGGAATAAACAAACTAAGCATGTAGTTCCCCACAGGGATTTTTTTTAAGCCTAACAAATTAATTCCAACTCCAATTAAAAGAATTCCTCCTATACCTGCAATTGAGTCAGAGATAATTTGATCAATATTTGAATTTATAATGAAGGCACAAAGAGTAAAGAATCCTTGATAAATCAATATTGATATCCCAGAATAGACCGCACCTTTACCCCCACTAGAAGTTATAAAAATAACTAAAAAACAATCTAAAACAGTCTTAATTAAAAGTAGTTCCAAATTAGATTCAACTACATCAAAGAAAGGACCAATTATTGCTAGTGGACCAGTGATCACTATCAGAGTTGTGGATATGTAGCTATCAATGAATTTACTTTGATCTAATTGAGAATCTTCAAACTTGTTATAGAGATAGTCTCCAAATTTTTTAATTTGATTTTCAATTTGCAGATAGTTTCCTATTAATGCCCCAATAATTACAGCAAAAATGGTAAATATAAAACCAGATACCTCAAAATTTATTAAACGAACATAATCAGGACTTTTAAGGGACTCCCTCAAACCTAAAGCTAAAACTAACAATCCTAGAGGAAGTAAGTTTTTTTCAAAATTTTTGATGCTCTTTTTGAAAAATAACCTTGAGAGAAGACCAACGACGAGTACGCCGACACCATTTATTAACGTACCAACTCCTGGAAACATTATTCTTTAAAGTCGTTGTGACTTCTGCTTGGAGTTGGACCTTCTTGTCCCTGATACTTACTTCCATATGCTTCAGACCCGTATGTTGACTCTGAAGGTGAATTTAAGTAATAGAAAGATATTTGTCCAATTTTCATTTCTGGGTAGATCATTATTGGTAAATTGGCTACGTTAGATAGCTCTAGTGTTAAGTAACCTGAGAATCCAGGATCTACAAAACCTGCCGTAGAATGGATAAGTAATCCTATCCTGCCAAGTGAAGATTTTCCCTCTAATCTTGCTACAACCTTGTTGGACAAAGATACTTTCTCAAAAGTCGTACCTAGAACAAATTCCCCAGGATGTAAAACAAATGGCTCAGCTTCTGAAGCAGTTACTAAGCTAGTAAGATCTTGCTGCTCAGCTTTAGGGTCAATATGACTATATTTATGGTTTTCAAAAACTCTGAAATCAGCACCAACTTTTAAATCTATACTAGAAGGTTGTATATAGCTTTCTTCTAAAGGGTCAATTTGTATAAGTTTTTCTTCTAGAGCTTTTTTTATATCAACATCTGAAAGCATGGTTCCCCTTTTCCTTGAATATACTAACCTACTTTTTGATTTTATTAATTATTTACGATAGATGCAATAGTCCATAAAGTTATAAATAATCCTATGGTTCCAAGAAAAAGTGTACGTGGTGCATAAAACTCTTCCTCTCTAAAGTTCCTTCCAAAGTATGCGAATAGACTTCCTGCGAACATTGCTCCACCAAAACCAAGAAGAAGTAGATTTATTGTTAAATCAAGTGCAAAAGGATCATTCATAACTTATATTATGATAATGAATATGTTGGAAAGTAGTAAAGTTGTTGATATTTTTCTTAGATATGACGTATCTAAAACAAGTGATACAAGTAAGTATAAATTAACAGAGTTAAAAGGTATTACCAATTCCAGTTTTATAGTTGAAGTTGATAATAAAAAATTTGTACTAAGAATACCTGGTGAAAACCCAGATGTGATTAATAGACAATCTGAAAAACACAACACTCTACTAGTTCAAGAAGAGGGCTTAACCTTACCTTTTATCATTTTTGACGAAGAAAACGGTATCAAGATTTCTGAATATTATGAGATATATACCTATAAAGATACAGACTTTAATGATTCTGTTTTAAGAAACAATGCATTTCAAGAGCTTAAGAAGCTTCATAATTCTGAGATTATTTTTCAAAATAACTTTAAACCAACTGAAGTGTTCATAAATATTGCAGATGAGTCAAACCCCCTTGAACAAGAAGCAAAAGAAGCCGGTCTGCAAGTAGTTAAAAAATTAAATGAAATAGGACTAGATGAGAAGCCTTGTCATCAAGATTTATACTCAGGAAATTTTGTTGTATTTAAAGATAAGACTCTCCTTATTGATTGGGAATACTCATCAATGGGAGATAGCTATTTTGATTATGCTGATTTATTCTGGCAAAACAATTTTGAAACTAACAAAGATTTGAAAAATAAATCGTTAAACGAACTTGGAATCTCAACTACTGATGAGGTAGAAAAGTTCGAGTATTTTGAAATACTGTCAATGATTACATGGGGTTTATGGGCTATGCGTAGATCTCCAAATAATAATGATGGAGAAATGTCCATAAATAGCGCATTAAAAAAGGTGAACAATAAAAAACCTTAAAAGATTTTCAAATAATGACAGGAATGCGTTAGAATTTCGCAGTTAGGTAAAAAGGAAAAAATTTAATTTATGGGATCTTTGATAAAGAAAAGACGTAAAAAAATGTCTAAACATAAATATAGAAAACGTCGTAAGTCAAACAGACATAAGAAGAAAAGCGTCTAGACTTCTCCAGACTCATTATTTAAAAACTCTTCAATTTGTTGAACAAGGCTATCATCTGAATCGTCTGAAAAGGTATCTTCTAGAGTTAACTCTGCATCCTCGAGTTTTGCTACATATTCAGCAAGATCTTCTGAGTTTTCCATAGCTTTTTTAATTTTTGTTTCAAATTGTTGTCCCTCAGATTGGATTCCAGTATCATCAATATCTATTTTTAATATCTCAGCTGATTTATTTAACAAAGCGCTTATTCCTTTAGGGTAACCACCAGAACTTAGGTAGTGGGGAACAGCAGCCCATAGACCAGAAGTCTCAATTCCACTATTTCTCAATTCATGCCCAACCACACTTGTTATACCAGTAGGACCTGAATAGTTAGTTGGTAAAACATTATATCTTGAGTTAAATGTAGGATCATCACTAACACCAAAAATCGGTACGGGCAGGGTGTGAGCGACTTGACCAAAGAAGGCTCCAAGCGTGACTGCTTTTTTAACACCAAGCTCAATCAATGTGTTAGCAATATGCTCTGAGTAAGTTTTCCATCTCATTGAAGGCTCTTCTCCAAAAACTAATATGATGTCATTTGTTGACTTATAATCTTCAATTGAATAAAAAGATGTTTGGGGCCAATGAAAATTTCTTTCCCCAATCTCTTTAACGTCGACAATGGGTCTTCTCATTTGATAATTATAAAAATTTTCAGAGTTCACTTCTGCAAATGGATCAACATCATGGTTATTACAGAGATTTTCAATACATCCACTTGCGGTATTACCCGCATCACTCCAACCTTCAAAAGCTAGAACTGCTACAGGTTCAGATAAAAGTGGTTTCCTGTGCCAAATTATATCATCCATAATAAAAGGTTAATCAATGTGAAGATTTATCTCGAAACTATTTAGTTAGTTTTCTTGAAGAATTCAAAACCACTGAGATACTAGACATAGCCATAGCTAATGCCCCTAATTTAGGTGAGATGTTTCCATAAACAGCAATTGGAATCATGAGACTGTTATATATAAATGCTAAAAATAAATTTTGTCTAACTCTTTTGTCGCTAACTAAAGCAAGCTTTCTAATACTCAGAATTTTTTCGATTCCTCCATCGTGAATAACAATATCACTAGATGCTTGAGCAATTTGGCTGCTTACCGAGGTTGTAATAGAAACATCTGCCTGCTGCAAGGAAGGGGAGTCATTAACTCCATCGCCTATAAAAATAACACCTTCGGTTTTCTGTATATTTTTTACAAAAGCAAGCTTATCCTCTGGAGTTTGGTTACCTAGAGCATTTTTAATCCCCAATTTTTCTGCCAATGTTGAAACTTTGTCTGAACCATCACCTGATAAAATTGAAATATCATAATAATCATCTACCTTATCAATCAATTTTCCATCAATATTCAAATCCTCTTGTAGGTGAATATAAGCTTGTGCATCATCAATAGTTACTTCAAGAATATTCTCTAAATCTTTCTTCCTAAAGATAGAAACGGTAAGGTCATTTACTAATCCCTCAATACCCGATCCAATAATCTCTTTTACATTTTTTGAAGAGTACAAAGATAAGCTTCTTTTCTCAGCCTCTAGAAGTAAGCTTTTTGCAACAGGATGATTGGATTTAATTTCCAAGCTGGCTACATATGATAAAACTTCGTCTTCACTTAAACTTGAATTTCCAAGGTCTATTTTTTCTATATTAAAAATACCAGAAGTAAGAGTGCCTGTTTTATCAAATATAACTTTATTTATCTTTTTTAGGTTCTGTAATTTATCAAAATTCTTAAAGATAAAACCATCTTTATATCCCAATGTTGAAGCTCTATATAACACTATAGGTGTGGCTAAACCCAGAGCACATGGACATGCAATTACTAGAACTGAGATTGCAATTTCAAGAGATCTTATTAATTCAGTACTCAGAATAAAATATCTATACATAAATGTGGTAAAACTTAATATGAGTATTCCTGGAACAAAAAATTGGGTCACCTTATCTAGAGTTTTTTGAATAGAGGGGGTAGTTGATTGTGCTTCGAGGATAAGTTTCTCTATAAAATCATAAGTCGAAGCTCCTTCACTCTTAACCTCAATTTCTAAGTAACCATCTAAGTTGATACTTCCAGCTAATACGCTGTCACCAATATTTTTATTTATTGGTTTCGACTCACCGGTTAGAAAGTCCTCGTTAGTTGATGATGAACCAGAGATTATGACTCCATCAATTGGAATGATTTCACCTGGAGAAACACCGATAAGATCACCACCTGATAGATCTGAAACTAGCATTACTTCAATATTTCCACTAGTTAACAATTTAGCATTGTGAGGTCTTGAATTTTTTATTGCTTCAGAGACATCTATAGAGCTTTGAATTGATATCTCTTCGAATGCCTTTCCAAATAATACAAATGAAATTATATAAGCTCCAGCATCAAGGAACATATCACTGTTACTAGACGGCAAAAGAGAGACTGCAACTGAACTTAAGCTACCAAGCGAAATGAGTGTATCCATATTAAATTCAAAGTGTGATATCTTTTTGGCCGCTGAAATATGAAAACGCCTTCCAAATACAAATATAACCAAGAAGCCTAAGATATATGCCCTTAATGAATTATCTGTATTAAACGCTTGAGAGATACCTGCAGAAAAAACTAAAGATAGGAATGGAAGCCAAAAAATATTTCCACTACTTCTTTTGACTTCTTCTTTATCAGTAGCGACTGTGGCAGAGTAACCTATAGAGCTAATCTTCTTGATTAATACATCAATGTTAAGGTTTTTTTGATATTTGATGACTGCTTTTTTTAAAGGAAAATTAACAGATACTGACTCGATAGATTCATTTTTAGAAATAACCCTCTCAATTCTTGCCGCACAAGCAGCACAGGTCATTCCTTCAAGGTCGAGGGTTACAGTTTCGTTAACCTTGGACAACAGTGTAGCCTTGTTCATCGAGTAAGGATTCTACATCTGTCATTTCTACACCATCAGAGATATTTAAAGAAACAGCTTTAGTGTCTACATCAACATTTACATTTGATACACCAGGTGTGTTTAACGTTTTCTCTATAGTCTCTTTACAGTGCCCACAGGTTATTTCTGGAACAGTAAAATTTATATCCATAGGAGTATTTTAGTGTATATTTTTTTTTAGATTTAGACGATATGTCTAACTCTTAATTAATTAAGCAGTTTCTTGTAAAATGCGGCCTCTTACACGAGGATACTTAACAGGAGCGTGATTAAAACAATGATCTCTTTTGTTGTAGATACTTAATTTAGTGCTACATGATTCATCTTTACATACTCTGCCCTGGTCAAAACTTTTTGAAGGCCTTATTCCGCCTTTAATTTGACTTGCTTTTAGTCCGTCAGTCATTTGATTCCTTTTTAGTTTGTGAATATATTCACAAGGGTAACAACTTTACCCACAGGATGCAAGCTTTTCTTCAAGATTTACCTAATTTTTTTTGTTTCAAAAAAGCCTCGTCATTCCACTCTCTTCCTAGAAAGTCTTGAACCATTTCTTCTGCATCTTTAGAACCACCAACCGAGAGAATTTTATTCTTATAGTCAATGCCAACCTCTTTTGATAAGATACCTTCATTTTCAAATCTACTAAATAAATCATCACCAATTATGTCGGCCCACAAGTAACCGTAATAGGCCGCATCGTATCCTCCAAGTAAGTGTCCGAAAGCTCCAAGGTGATTAGTATCGTCAGGATAATTTATTGTTGTTACCTTTTGAGACTCTTGTTCAATTTGATCTAACGAATCATCAAAATTTATTCCATGTAAGTGTTGATCAGCTAGCCCAAATGATACTTGACGAAGAGTTAGTAAGCTGATTCCTATATTTTTTGAAGAATTCAACCTCTCACAAAGATCGTGGGCTAGTGTTTCTCCAGTTTCAATATGTTTCGAAAATCTTCTCAAGCATTCACTCTTCCATACCCAGTGTTCCATGATTTGACTTGGTGCTTCAACAAAATCCCACTCAACATTTGCCCCTAAAAACCGAGCAAACTTTGACTTCCCAATTCCGTTATGAAGGACATGGCCAAATTCATGAAAAAGTGTTTCCACCTCATCAAAAGTCATGAGGCCATTACCAGTATTTGGATTTGGGAAGTTAGCAACCATTGAACAAACTGGAAGATTTGTTTCATCTGCACTACCTGGTGAAATATCAAAAACTGCTGCATGGGTGTATTTTCCATCTCTTGGGTACATATCTAAATAAAAATATGCAGTTTTTTTGTTATTGTGATCTGAGATCGACCAAAGTTCAACATCCTCATGCCAAGCTGTGCGAGAGTCTTCCCGATTAATAGAGATTTCAAAAACATCTTCACATATTGAGAACATGGCCTCTTTTACATTATGGATATAGAAATACTTTTTTATTTCATTATTATCAACCTGACTCTGTTCATTTCTTTTTTTTGTAATAAAATACCTAATATCCCAAGGAGCTATATCTGAAGGTTCAATATTGTCAGTTGCTAGCTCAACTTTTTCATTTTGTGCGGCCGTTTGTAATTTAGGAACTAAATTGTCATACATTTTTACAACATTTTGTGGACTTTTAGCCATTCTGTGTTGAAGCCTATATTCTCCCCAGGTGTTGAAACCAAATAGGTTTGCTTTTTCATTTCTCAAAGCAACCGCTTCTTTTAAAATAGGCGAATTTGATAATACTGCTCTATTATTAAATGCCTTCCACACTTTTTTTCTTGAATCACGAATCTCACAATTCTCTAAAACTGCATTTATATCAGGGTAAGCCATTGTCACAATGAAGTTTCCTTCTTCTTTTCTGAAATTATTCAGCTCATCAATGCTTAGACCCTTTAATTGAGATTGATTTAGTATTACCTCAGAATTATCGGCTGCAATATTTTTAGAGAAATTAATTTCAAGATCTATTAATTTTTTTTCTATTTCAATTAAGCGTGTTTTTTTATCATGATCTAATTCATGTCCAGCATCAATAAAGTCTCTAATAACCTCATCAAAGTATTTGATAGACTCCTTATCTAAAGTATTTGTTTTGATTGATTTGAATTTTTCATAAAGTTTTTTATCTGTTGTAACCTCCAAAATAAAATTTTCAATAATTGATTCCGCAACGTTACCATAATTTCTAATATCTTCTTCTTTGCTTACATCTGCCATGAAAGCTACTCTTCCAGACAAATCTGAAAGTGTTCTCTCAAATAAATCAAACATATCTAGAGATGGTGTATCTTCATTTTTAATCTTCTGAATTTGTTCAAGACCTATGTTTAGAGTATTTTTTATATCATTTTCTAAATCTAATTTTGTTATTGCTGAATAATCAAACATTTATCTCCTTTTAAGTTTTTTATGATAGTATTTCTAATATGGATATCAAACTTGAATTTTGTGTAGTTTGAAACTACACACCTCGTGCAGTTAGTACGATAGAAGACATTTTAGAAAAATACGGACAAAAAGTTAATTCAATAAATCTAATTCCCGGATCAGGTGGCGTCTTTGAATTTTATTTGAATGAAGAATTACTTTACTCAAAACTTGAAACTGGAAGACACACTGAAGAAGGAGAGATTCTAAATCTCATAGAAAAAGCACTTAGTTGAACATTCCTTTCGATCTTTCAATTTTTGAACTAATTTTTATAGCACTTCTATTATTTATTTCTGCGTCTGTCCAAGGGGTCCTAGGATTTGGTTTCGCAGTCATTGCATCACCAATTATTGTTCAAATAGAACCTGCCTTAGTTCCTCAGCTGCTTTCTCTTTTGGGCCTTCCTTTAGCTTTAAGGGTCTTTATTAGAGAAAAATCTAAAGTTAACTGGAAACCTATGAAGTTTCTTATTGGTGGAAGAGTTATAGGTGGCCCAATTGGTTTGGTATTCTTAACAACCTTAGACCCTCACTTATTATCGATTTCTGTGGGGGTAATAGTATTAAGTGCTGGACTCGGTTCATATTTTGGTTGGAATGTAAAAAGAAACTCTATCAACTCATTGCTTGCAGGTACTTTTTCAGGGATATTTGGGATGATTGCTGCAATTGGAGGCCCACCTGTCGCTATTTTATACAGAGGAACCAAGGGAAGTGAATTTAGACCATCTCTAAATGCTGTATTTACCTTAGGTATACTAATCACCCTTTCTCTGTTGGCTTTTACTGGAAATTTGCTACAAGACCACCTAGTTTTATTTCTCTACCTTGTTTTACCAGTTTTACTTGGGATAAGGTTTTCAAGCCTACTATTTTCCAGAGTATCGGATAAACTTATCGCCGATATGGTAACTTATTTTTCTATATTTTCAGGAGCAGTCGTGATCTATAGGGCATTATTTTAATTTATTTCATCGATACTAATTACTAAGATATGAACATATGTTAATCAAAGCACTATTCGCAGGGATTCTATATTTTTTAAGCTTTCCTCCATTTGATTACTGGTATCTAATATTTCCTGCAATTTATTATTTCTACAGTTCGATAATTCAAGTTGAGAAAGTATTCATGAAAGGGTTTATTTTTGGAAGTATTGCTTATGGGGTAATTTTATTTGGAATTCAATCAATTGGGTATGAGGCATGGATTCCTTTAACGATCCTTATGGGCTTATTGTACGGGTTATTCAGCAAGCTTTTTTCTTTTGTAGGCACAAGAACTGATAATAATTTATTCGCATTAATTGGAGTGATAAGTGGTTTTGGTTTATTAAGATCTTACTTTCCTTTTGGAGGTTTTCCATGGGGGTACTCCTCAACAGTTTTATTAACTGGATATCAAGATAACATTTTCTTTTACTTGGTTCCACAAATTTTTAAAACATTTGGACCTATTGGGTACTCTCTACTTATAGAGAGTCTGATATTGTTTTTATATCTTTTCATTAGTAATAGAAATAAGTCAGGTAATGAATTAAAGAGCCTTGCTGTATTACTCACTTTCATAATTATTCCACTTGTTTTTTCAATAACTTCAACTGCTGATTCTGTAGTTGAAGAAATTCAAGTCTCAATTATTCAGGGCAATTCACCATGTCCTGGGGCAAAAAATAAATGCGAAAACGAAAGACAACGAATTTATGATAACCATCTTCTACTTACCAAGTCTCTAGACAGCGAACAGGGATTCAAAGATACTGGAACAGCAAGACTCATTCTTTGGGCAGAGAGCTCGAGTGGGTTTGGGAATGACCCAAAGAAAAATACTGAAACCTTAAAAGAGATTACTACAGAAGCACAAAGACTTGATGCTGCATTTTTGATTGGTGGAGACAGGCCTTCAAGTCCGGGAGAGTTTGAGAATTATGGAATCTTTATTGACGAAACAGGAGAAATCTCTGGAGAATATCTTAAGCAGCATCCAGTACCATTTGGAGAATATATACCTTTTCGAAAATACTTAGATTGGATACCACCACTTTCTCTGGTCCCAAGGGATATGGTAAGAGGAACACAACAACAAGTATTTATGACAAACAAAAATGAAATTAAAATTTCTCCAGTTATTTCTTTTGAGGGTTCTTTTGATAGATATATAAGAAAAAGTGTTGTTCAGGGTGCAGAGGTTGTTGTAATTTTGACAAATCAAGCAAGTTATGGAGAGAGCGGTATGTCAGATCAATTCATATTGATGTCTAGAGCTAATGCTATATCGAATAATAGAGATATTGCTCATGCTGCAATAACAGGAAAATCAGCTTTCATAAGTGGTATTGATGGAGACATATACAGCTCATCAGGTCTCTTCACGGACGCAGTACTAATTGATGAGATTAAAACTTCAAACAAACTGACACTTTATACAAGATGGGGAAACTATTTAAATTACCTAGTAATTCTTTTTGGAGTTATCAATCTTTTTTGGCCAAAGAATATTTTGAGGAAAATTTAGAAAAGCTTACCTATAAAATTTATGAAAGTTTCTGGGATACAATTTATATTTCTAAATCAATTATTGGTAATCCTCTTGCAGCAGCAGCCTCCACTGTGCCGTCTTGAAAAGCTCTAAGTCCAAACTTTGGCAGTACGGCAAATATATGATCAAATATATCAGATTGTATACCTTCGTATTCAACCCAATCAATTGTATTTGTAAAAGTATATAACTCCAAAGGAACTCCTGTGGAAGTTGGCGAAAGTTGTCTTACCAGCAAAGTCATGGTTTCTGTATTGAGACCATCATGATTTTGTAAATACTTAACAAGATATGCCCTAAAAGTTCCAAGGTTAGTGAGTTTTCTTTTTTCTTTTTCTTCATTCACTGAAGAGTTGAATTCTTCAATATCTTTTATTTTTTCAGAGAGATATTTATTTACAGTCGGGATTTTCATTAGCTTATCAATATCTTTTTGCTCCATAAACCTAACGCTTGATATATCTATAGAGATAGATCTTTTAATTCTTCTTCCTCCATACTCTGACATTCCTCGCCAGTTTTTTACAGACGTGGTTACGATTTTTGATGTAGGGATTGTTGTGATTGTTTTATCCCAGTTTTGCACTTTAACTGTATGTAAGGCAATATCTATTACATCGCCATCAGCGCCATACTCCGGTACCTCAATCCAGTCTCCATTGTTAATAATGTTGTTCTGACCAATTTGTACGGATGCTATAAAAGATAAGATTGTGTCCTGGAAAACCAACAAGAGAACCGCTGTAAGGGCACCTAAACCACTTATATAATAACTAACTGGTTGGCCGGTCATTATTGCAAAAATAATTATGAATATGAATGAGTTAACAACAATTTTAACAATCTGAACGTAGCCCTTTATTGGCCTATTTTTTAATGACTCAATATTTTCGGAAACTTTATTTAACACGTTTAACATTTCAAGAAGTGTAAGGCCAACAAATAATGTTAAAAGTGCACTAGTGACTCTTTTAGAAATTTCAGTATTAAATATTTCTAAATTGAATTGGGGTGTTGCAACTAAAAAATTAAATAAAACAAAAACGAATACATATGAAACTCTATTTAAAAATTTTTTATCTAGAAATAGGTCGTCTATATATGTAGTTGTTTTACTTGCACCACGTTTAATTATTGGAAAAACTACTGATCTCAATAACAGGTAGGATGTAACAAGAATTCCAATTAAATATGCTAGTGAAGGCAAATCTGATGCTGTTAAATTATTCATACGTTAATCCTACTCTAAAAACCTTTTTGTTGACTTTTCCATGGGGCTGGTATGTCATTAATATATTCATCAACACTTGGACCACCCAGAGACTGAAGTTTATTTTGTCCAACAATATAAGTAATGACCAACAAAATTAATGTCGTCTGATTTGAGGATAAAAGTTTAATTGTTACAAGGATTTCAGGGGAGTTGAAAAAGATTATTTGGAGACCGCCTTTCAAGAATAAGTATAAAGTCCAAATAACTGCAACCCTTGTGTATGCGGGACGAACAAGTTCATGAAGGTACCACTCCTGAGGCCAATTCCTAATTGCCTTAGAACTATAAATAGTAAATGGTTTCTTAATTATTATTGAAATAAAACCTACAACAGCAATTGAAATATCCCTAATGATTCCCGGAATAAAAAAACCAGAAGCACTTCCTTGAACTCTTGCCAGGAGAAGTGCTACTAAAGTTCCAACTAATCCATAGAATACAAATTTTAAATTTTGCTTTCTTAGAAGACGATATAGAAACAAAAGTATTAACAAAATACCCGTATATAAAATTGCTTGGTTAAGAGTTGTAAAATTATTGGTTACTACAAAAAAGAGTGGGGCTACTACGGAATCGAAAACACCTTCTTGATTAAAATTTAATTCTTTTAACTCTTCTTTTATCTCTAAATATTTTGTATAAAATTTTCTCAATTTATTTGAACTTATTATTAAAAGACTTTTCATCGTTTGAGAGTGAAGTTTCTTTTTCAATAAAATCTGAAATTAAATTTGAATCAATATTGAATTTTTCTGAGAGCTTTATAACAATCTCTTCAGTTGAAAAATTTTCAAATGTTAAATCTTGAACAGATCTATAAGCTTCATCCCTATCAATATCATTTTTTACTAAAGCTGAAAGAATTTTCTGGCTACTTAATTTATCTGCTGCATCACCAAGATTCTTTTCAATAGCTTTGTAGTTTATATGAAGACCTTCAAAAATTGCTACTAAATCTTTTGTGATAAAACAAAGTAAATTAAAAGCATCCGGAAGGATAATCCTTTCAACGGAGGAATTAGAAATATCTCGTTCATGCCAAAGAACTATGTTTTCCATACTGCTTAAAGCGTAACCCCGTACAACCCTCGCCAATCCTGTAATTCTTTCACTTGTTATGGGATTCTTTTTATGTGGCATAGCAGATGAACCTTTCTGGCCCTCTTTAAAAGGTTCACTTAGTTCCGAAACTTCTGATCGCTGGTAACCCCTAATATTTGTTGCAACTCTTTCAAAACTACTTGCAAGAATTGCAAGACTTGTGATAATTTCTGCATATCTATCTCTTGATACAATCTGGCTAGCGAAGATTTCAGCTTCTAGTCCAAGTTTATTCAGAGTTATTTTCTCAATATTTTCATCAACTACCGTATGGTTGCCAACGGGTCCACTGAGTTTTCCTACAGAAATCGTTTTTACACACCCCTCTAAGCGTTCTTTGTTTCTTTTTATTTCTTGGTGCCAGTTACCGAAAATGTTTCCTAAAAAGGTTGTCTCTGCAAAAACACCATGAGTTCTACCAACTACAGGGGTGTTCATCTCCTGTTTCGCTTTAGCCTCAATCTGTAATAAAAGTTCATCTAGTAATTCGATAGTTATAGATAAAGATTGTTTAATTAATAAGCTGTTTGCTGTATCAACTACATCTGAGCTTGTAAGACCATAATGAATCCAATTTGAATTGTCACCAACTTTGGATTGAAGTACATCGACAAATGAAGCTAAATCGTGATTAGTGATTTTCTCTCTCTCGTATACTTCATCTTTTAAAACTTCAATTTTTCCAATGACCTCAGACACCCCACTTGGTGATATATTATTTTCTTCTAAGGTTTCGAGGTATTTCTGTTCTACAAGTTTCCATGTATCAAATTTATTTTGATCATTCCAAATTTTTTCAATTTCGAGGTATTGGTATCTTTCAATCATCAGCGATAACTATATTCTGGTTCCTTTCAGGCCCGACAGATATAAAAGTTATTGGAATCTCAATAAAGTCCTCAATAGCAGTTATATATTTTTTAGCATTCTCTGGTAAGTCATCAAAGCTCCTTACAGAAGTTATATCTTCAGACCAGCCCGCGTATGTCTCATATACTGGTTCAGCATCATAAAAAACATTTTGTTGATATGGATAATCTGTAATTACTTTATCTCCAGTCATATATCCAACACCTAGCTTTATTTCTTCAAGACCAGATAAAACATCTAGTTTTGTTATGAATAGTTCGGTTAAAGAGTTAACTCTTACTGAGTATTTTAAGGAAATTAGATCAAGCCACCCACACCTTCTTCTTCTACCAGTAACTACCCCAAATTCTGCACCCTTTTCAATTAAATAATCTCCAATATCATTTTTTTGCTCTGTTATAAAAGGACCGCTCCCAACTCGAGAAATGTAAGCTTTAGTAACACCGACGATCTTATTTAGATTCAGCGGACCAATACCAGATCCAATAGCTGCATTTGCAGAAGAGGTATTTGAACTCGTTACAAATGGATATGTTCCATGGTCAATATCAAGTAAAGTACCCTGAGCGCCTTCAAATAATATATTCTTACCTTCTTTAATTGCATTCGAGATCATCAAGGAAGTATCTTTTACATGATTATTTATAATTTCTTTATAAGTTTTAAATTCATTAATAATCTCATTGGGGTCAATAGGATCCCGTCCGTAGATTTTGGTTAGAAGTTGATTCTTTTCCTCAACGTTAGTTTTGACTTTTTCTGCAAAAACTTCATCGTCAATTAAATCCTGTATTCTGATTCCACTTCTTTGAATTTTATCTGCGTAACAAGGTCCGATACCTTTTTTTGTTGTTCCAATTTTGTTTTCGCCTAAACTTTCTTCAATTAATTCATCAAGTAATTTGTGATAAGGCATAATCACATGGGCATTTGGAGAAATTGCTAGTTTTTTAGTACTCACATTCTTGGAATTTAACATTTCAAGTTCTTTTTTTAAAAAGGCAAGATCTACAACACATCCAGATCCAATTACGGGAACACAATCAGGGTAGAGTACACCAGAAGGTGTTAGTGATAATGCAAGTTTTTCATCGCCAACAACAATAGTGTGTCCAGCATTGTTGCCACCTTGAAATCTAACAACATAATCGGCTGAGGAAGCAAAAAAATCTGTGACTTTACCCTTACCCTCATCTCCCCATTGGGCTCCGAGAACTACAGTGGCAGCCATTTGAACTCCTTGTGTACAACTACAAATTTTAATGGTTATTTTTATTTATCTTTACCGATTTCTTAGCGAATTAGAAAATAATTGCAACTTTTTATTCATTAAATGAATATTTGTAGTTATTAAGAGAAATTTCTATTACTATATTTAAATTAGATTACTTTGCAATGAAGTAGTCTACTTTTAATTAAAAGGAGAAACATTGAATAAAAAAACAATCGTATCTCTGCTTGTACTCGCATTAGTAGCTGTAGCTTGCGCTACGGATACTACAGAAGATGCGGCAGTAGAAGTAGTTGTTGAAAAAACAACTCTTGAAACAGTTACCGACAGAGGATTCCTCAAGTGTGGTGTTTCAGGTTCTGCTGTAGCGTTCTCAGAGACTCAAGCCGACGGTTCTGTAACCGGTATTGATGCAGACTACTGTTATGCAGTAGCAGCAGCAGTATTCGGAGATTACAGTAAAGTTGAGTTCACTGCTTTGACAGCTGCTGAAAGATTTACAGCATTGTCAGCCGGTGAAGTTGACCTCTTAATAAGGAACACAACATGGACACAATCTCGTGATACCGATCTAGGTAACGATTTTGGACCAACAACTTATTATGATGGACAACAGTTAATGGGTAGAAATTCCGATGGACTTTCAGGCTCATCATCTCTTGCTGATATCGACGGTTTAAGAGTTTGTACAAATGCTGGAACAACAACAGAGAAAAACATTACTGAAGGAGCAGGTCTTGTAGGAGCATCTATAGAGCTTGTAACAGTTGAAGCATTCCCAGAAGCTATGGAGAAATTCAAAGCTGGAGAATGTGATCTTGTAACTACAGATGGTTCCGGTCTTGTTGGTAACAGAGCTAAAGAGGATAAGATGAATGACTGGGCAATTTTCCCAGCTACACCAATCTCTAAAGAACCTCTTGGACCTGTTTATCGTTCAAACGATAGCCAATGGGCAGACATTGTTAACTGGACAGTATATGCTACATTCATCGCTGATGAATATGGTGTAACACGTGCAAACATCGATTCATTTGACTATGAGGCTAATCCAGAAATGGGACGTCTTACAGGAAAAAATGATGGTGAACTTCAAACAAGCATGGGCTTAAGTGCAGATGCTTACTATAACGTTATCAAGCAAGTTGGTAACTACGACGAGATTTATTCAAAGAACTTAAATCCAGTCGGACTTTATAGAGAAGGTTCAGCTAACGCACCTTGGACAGATGGCGGATTAATTTACGCACCACCTGCAAGGTAAAAACTTAAATGTTTTAAAAAAGGGGTCTCAGGACCCCTTTTTTTTTATTCTTTGAAAACTGCCTAGAAATGTAGTTACTCGGGTGCTATCCTTTTCTAATACTGATGACTGAAAAAAAATATGAAATTTAACAAAGCTTTTTGGAGAGATGTACGATTCCTTAAATGGGCAGGACAGATTGCTTTCTTGCTCTTTATTTTTAACTTAATTAGCAATTTTGTATCTCAAGCAATTGAAAACCTAAATGCAACTAACTTACCCTTTTCTTGGAGATTTCTTGGTACTACTCCCGGCGTTCTTATTTCCGAAGGCTTTGTAACATACCCTGAGTCTGGTTTACAGGCTCTACAGGTTGGAATGGCTAATATGTTACGTATTGCTATATCCGGTATTTTTGTAGCAACCATACTAGGAACAGTAATTGGTGTTGCACGACTTTCTAAAAACTGGGTCGTACAAAGATCGTCTTCAGGCCTTGTAGAAACAGTCAGAAATATACCTTTGTTAGTCCAGATATTTTTCTGGCAAGCAGTCATTTTATCTTTTCCAAGACCAGAAGAGTATGACCGTGGAGAAATGATATTTGATATTAGTGCAAAGGGTATAGCTTTTCCTTGGCTGGATGCTCAGGAAACTAGCTGGCTATTTGGTGTTTGGTTTATTTTATCCTTCATTGCAGCTAGGAGAATTTTTAAATGGAGAGTTTCCGTAATGGAGTCTGAAGGTAGAGAAGCTTATCCAGGCATAGCCTCATTTATAACATTTATCGTATGGAACGTTGGAGGATGGTTTGGTGGTTATAAAGCCGTAGGAGTTATAGGATTTGTAGCATCACTGTTATCCGATGGTTTTGAATTATTACCCAGAATTGGAATACAGTCACTAATAATATTTATCGGCTTTTATTATTCATATAAATATATTTCAAAAGAAATTAAGAGAACTAGAAGTGCAGAAAATAGGGGAATTCTTACAGATGATGACATTTTTAAAATCATCATGGCGGGCCTACTGGTTCTAATCCTTGCAATAGGTTTATTCCTACCTTTCGGTATTACAATTTCAGATTTTCTTGTAGGAGATGAACCTTTCTTTAAAGCAGATTGGGGAATACCACAGTTTTTAGATGGTGTTCAAAATAGACTTAACTGGGAACTTACTGGAGAACCATTTACGTTAAGCTATCCAGAAATAATACAAGCTGGACAATCAAAATTTAGTAGATATTCACCCGATGTAGGAAAAGTGATGAGCGTGGGCTATTTTGCAACCTGGATGGGTGTAATTATCTATACTTCAGTTTTTATTTCAGAAGTTGTAAGATCTGGAATCATGGCAGTTGCAAAAGGGCAATCAGAAGCTGGATTATCATTAGGTTTAAAAAGAAGCACACTTCTAAGGTTAATAGTATTACCTCAGGCACTCAGGATTATGTTGCCGCCAATGGGAAATCAATACCTCAACCTAGCTAAGAATACATCATTAGGAATCGCTGTAGCATTTCCTGAGATTGTTGCTGTAGGGCAAACGATATACAACCAAGAAGGTCAAACAGTGGCTGTTTTCTTAATATGGATGGCATTCTATTCAACCGTAAGTCTTGTCTTGTCCTCAATAATTAATTATTACAATAGAAAAATGAAGATGGTGGAAAGGTAATGCAAGATAACAAAACACTAGAAAGTCCACCAGAAGTACAGTTTGCTGGAGTATCAAGATGGCTTAAAGAAAATTTATTTTCAAGCCTAAGCTCATCAATTTTGACTGTACTTTCCGTCGCTGCTGTAGTGAGTGTATTTCGAGCGATAATTGGATTTTTCATCTCTCCAGAGAGAGAGTGGACTGCAGTTACTTATAATTTACAATTATATATGGTACAGGCGTATCCAGAATCAGACTTCATAAGGGTATGGATAACTGTTGGATTATTAATATTTTTATTAGGACTTAGTTGGGGGTTCAACTCTCTCAAAGAAAAAGTAATAATAAAAGAATGGTGTGATGGATTACTAAAAGGGATAAGTAGCTTCCTATTCATTGTCTTAATTGCACCAACTTCCGTAGATGTTGAGGGAACTACGGTTGAAGTGTTTAGCAACAATACTAGATATATCTGTCTTGCTGTTGGTGTTGGTTTAATTCTTACCGTGTACTTATTAAGAAAAACCTATCCAAAAAATGAGATTGTAAGAGACAGAATTAGCTTTTTATACTTATCTTTGCTTGTCGGTTCAATTTGGATCATAAAAGTTCCAACTGTAACTTTTACATCATCAAACGAAAGAGTAGATCCAGACCCATTCCTACCGTTAGCCAATACAACAACCATTCCTTGGACAATTATTTTTGGCTTTATGATTTTTGCATACCTAATTGGAAGCTTCTTAAAAGCAAAAGGCAAAGATTCTATGAGTAGATTAATTCTTTCCTCATGGGTTCTTGCTCCATTAGTAATAGTGTCTTGGATATATAGAAAACCAGATTTTGGAATGTCAAACATCCTAACGCTCGATATACCTATTGCAGTGACATTCTCAATACTGGGAATTCTTGCAATAAGGACATTAAATAGTGAGAAAATAGTACCTTATCAAAAATATATCACTTATGGAATGTTGGTTCTATCAATAGTGATATTCTTTTTACCAGTACTAAGACAATTAAAAATATTATTTTTCATTACATGGCTTTTAGTTTCCGTAGCTCCAACAATTGCTAACTCCAAAGAGTCGGCAAAAAATCTTTCTATTGTATGGAGCGTAACAGTCTTTATTCTCGTACTGTTAATGAGAGGAGCATCATCTGAATCGTTAATAGTAGTTCCGGGATCTTCAATCTATGGTGGATTTACACTGACGTGGTTAATAGCATTTTTCGGAATTGCTATCTCGTTTCCTTTTGGAGTTATTTTAGCTCTAGGAAGAACTTCCAAACTTCCCGTGATAAGAATAATCTGTACCGCAGTAATTGAATTAGTAAGATCCGTTCCGTTCATCACGTGGCTATTTTTTGGAAGCGTTATGCTCACACTCTTTCTACCTAAAGGAGTAGAGTTTGATGAAGTGTTAAGAGCAATAGTTGTTACCGCTATCTTTAGCTCAGCTTATTTAGCGGAGAATGTGAGAGGTGGACTACAGTCGATAAGTAATGGTCAATTTGAAGCAGCTGATGCTGTGGGGTTAAGCACCCTACAGAGAATAACATTAATAATTATGCCACAAGCATTAAGAGCCGTTATCCCTCCAATTGTAAGCCAGGTTATAAGTCTTTTTAAAGATACAAGTTTGGTAGCTATCGTGGGATTATTTGACCTTCTATATATTGGATCAAAAGTTATTCCTAATCAATCACAAGGTGCCAACTTTTTAGGAACCATACAAGAGAATATACTTTTTTGTGCAATATTTTACTGGATATTTACATACAGCTTCGCAAGAAGAAGCATGAAAATTGAGAAACGATTAGGATTAGGAGAGAGATAATTATGAGCATAATCAAATCAGTTGACGTTAAAAAATGGTACGGTGACTTTCAAGCGCTTAAGGGTATAAGCATGGATGTTGCTGAGGGAGAAGTTTTAGTTATTGCAGGACCTTCAGGCTCGGGTAAGTCAACTTTCATAAGGTGCATAAACAGACTCGAACAGCATCAAGATGGGCAGATATTCGTTGATGGCATTGAGTTAACAAATGACTTAAAAAATATAGAAGCTATTCGTTCAGAGGTAGGAATGGTATTTCAGAGTTTTAACTTATTCCCACACCTAACTGTTTTACAAAATATAACGCTTGCTCCTATTTGGGTAAGAAAAAAGAGCAAAACTGAAGCTGAAGAAAAAGCTATGGAATTGCTTGAACGCGTGGGGATTCCAGAACAAGCAGATAAGTTTCCAGGACAACTTTCAGGTGGACAGCAACAACGAGTAGCTATAGCAAGAGCTCTAGCTATGGAACCAAAGATAATGTTGTTTGATGAACCAACGTCAGCTTTAGATCCTGAGATGATTAAAGAAGTATTAGATGTTATGAAAGAATTGGCTAAATCAGGTATGACAATGATTGTTGTTACTCATGAAATGGGTTTCGCAAAAGAGGTTGCTGATAGAGTAATGCTTTTTGATGATGGTCAGCTTGTTGAAGAAAACACACCAGAAGAGTTTTTCAACAATCCAAAGAGTGATAGAACAAAGCTATTCTTGAGCCAGATTCTTTAAAGCTCACTCCAAAGATTTTTTTCAGCTAAGTCAATAATTGTTGAACCCATTGCGTATGCTCCATCATATATCGCTTTATGCCCTCCTGAGGTTAACGTAGCGGCTGCATACTCAGGTTGATGATTAACTGCATCACCAGAATCTATTGATAGCATCGGATGGATAGATGGCATCGCTAAAGATATATTCCCCATATCTGTTGATCCAAGTCCCGGTCTAGACGCCTCACTTTGTAAGATCATTTTTCTATCAACTGATAAAGAGTTTTCCTTGTACAGATCATACATGGTTTTATTATTATCAATTTCCGTATACCTATAATCTGGTGATTCTATCTTCACCTCACACTTTGTAGACATCGCAGCTGCATTTACAAAGTTTTTAAAATCACTTTCGATTTTTAATAAATCATCTTCATTTAATGCTCTTAGATACCATTCTGAACTTGTGTATGAGGGGATAATATTTGGCTTAAAGCCCCCATTAGTAATCACACCGTGCATTCTATTTGTTGAAACCATTTGTTGTCTGTAGGTTGACGCATTGACAAAAAGTTGGATTTGAGCATCTAATGCATTTATACCCTGCTCAGGTGCTCCAGCGGCATGAGCATCTTTACCAAAAAATTCAACTTTGTATTGTTGTATTGTTGTAAAAGTAGGATTCACAACATCTTCAACTCCTGGATGTATCATCATAGAACATACAGCATCTTCAAAATTTCCATTTTCTAAGAGTATAATTTTTCCTCCACCCCCTTCTTCTGCAGGTGTACCAAGTAATTTAACTCTGATACCTAACTCATCTACAAGTCCTTTTATAGCTAGACCAGCACCAATTGATGCAGTTGCAATTATATTATGACCACATGCATGACCAATTTCGGGTAAAGCATCATACTCAACACAGAGAACGATAAGAGGCCCTTCGTTGCCGTATGTAACCTCAAAAGCAGTATCAAGACCTCCAGTAGGGTAGGCAACCTTTTCATCAAAAGACTCAATAAACTTAACTAAATATTCTGACGTTTTAAACTCTTTGAATCCGAGTTCAGGATTTTCGTACATCCAGTCGCTGACTTCTGTAAGTTGTTTATGTATGGAATCTAGATTTTTTTTAAAGGTATTTTTTAATGTCATTCACTTAGTTTAGTAAATGAATCTAATTCATACACTGATAATATGTTCCAAATCAACCAGTCCATCTCCAGGTCTGAAGCAGCTTTAATATTGTTCCTTATATCTTCGTTACTATGCCAAAAACCTTGCAAGAATGGCCTAATTTTATCCTTATCTACACCCCTATCCAAAGCATCTGTTAGAGCAGCTGTTATTACTTCATAAGGATGCTCATTAGGATTCTGATAACCAAAGGAACCATTTGTATAGTGTGACGGGTAGACCATTGGAGAAATAAAATCTACATTTTCGACAATAGTTTCAAGATTCTGACCAATGCCTCCATCCTGCTTATTCGTAAGAATATAACCAAAAGTATCTGCTGAAAGTAAGCAACCCTCATTATGAAGAAGCTGCCTAGATCTTGAGAGAAAAGAATTTATATTATTAACTCTGTTTTCAAAATCATTTTTAGTATCAAATTGCATAAATTTACTATTTGAATCTGGGTATCTGATGTAATCATACTGTATTTCATCAAAACCAAGTCTGCATGATTCTATTGCAATATTGATAATGTAATCTTGAACTTTTTTGCTTGAGGGGTCTAAAAAGAATTGTCCATTTTGCGAATATGGTTTATTTAATCGTGAGTCAAATACTGCTTCATCTGGAAATACTTTTACAAATAAAGGGTCTTGAAAAACAACTAATCGACCAACTAAATAAATGTCTTTAATTTCTCTAAGTTCTTGCAGGTCATTGTTAGTAAATTTAACTCGTTCATTATTTAAATATATAACTTCATCTATTTCAGTATCAAAAAGTATATGACCATTGTCTGTCTTCACATCAATTACAAGTGTATTTACATCAGTGTTGGTCAAAATCTTTTCTATACTCTCTCTTTTACTAGGGTTGTTAAATAAATATCCATTTAAGTAGATACCTCTAATTTGATCATTCTCTTTTTTAAATTTATTAATTTTCATAGATGCATATATTGTTGCATTTTTTAGAGCTATTTCCTGCAACTGAACGTCTATACCACTTAAAAGAATTTCACTATATGCATCTAGATTTGATCGCAATACAGCCATATCATAATTTTCCATAACCTGCTTAATTGTATTTATATGATCTTTTTGAGAGAGGACGTAGATTGTTGTCTCTGTAGTCTTTAATTGAGATATTGCTACTTCTTCATTTTCCATCTCTTCACTCAATTTCTGAGGATATAAAAAAATTAGTAAGAATAACATGATTACAGTAACTAAAAATATATTAAAAAATATTTTCCTCATGTAATCAATTTAAATAGAACAGTTTCTTATTAAAAGCTTTTAAATTAGTTTTATAATGCTTTATGTCTAATAGTTCATTCCAAAAAGCAGAAAAGTTTTTCGAAGTTCCTGTAATGATTTCTGTTTTAATGCTGATACCTGTTCTAGTAATTGAGTACACGCAACAGACCCTTGAGCCAGTAGCTTTATATTTAAACTGGGGAATATGGACTGTTTTTTTAGTCGAGTATGTCGTTTTATTCTATTTTTCTGAGAATAAGATAGATTTCATCAAATCTCACAAAATAGAGTTAATCATTGTTATTTTCTCATTTCCAATTGTTCCAGAGGGGTTGGAGTCTTCTGGATTTTTAAGATTTGCTAGACTTCCAAGACTTTTAAATGCATTAAGATTTTTTAGATTAGCAGCCCTACTAAACAGATTTGCAGCAACTGTTAAAGCTATATTTAATTCAAAAGGGTTGAGATTTATTGTATACGCAACCATAGCCATTGTTTTATTCTTTGGTTTTCTTTTTTACATATCAGAACCAGATGTACAGACCTATAGTGATGGCTTATGGTGGGCTCTTGTAACTATAACTACAGTTGGTTATGGAGATATCACTCCACTCACAAATCTTGGTCGCATTATTGCAAGCGCCTTGATGGTTATGGGCATAGGTTTCATTGCTACGATTACAGCAGCAGTTTCTTCCTACTTTATTTCAAGCTTTGGAGACAAAGATATAACCATGAAAGATTTAGCAAAAAAACTGGATAAACTAGAGGTAGAAATTCAAAATTTAAAAAGGGAAAACAATGGCAAGTGAACAGTTAGTAAAGTTATCAGATGATTTTTTTCAGCACTCTTTAGATTCTTCACCTACTTCAGCAATTATGCGAGGACACAAGAGCTATTTTGATAAAATTGAAGAACTTACAGAAGAAAAATTTGACCAAGAATCACAATCGGTAAACGAAGCAACAGCTAGATTAACTGCAATTGATTTTGACTCTCTTACCGATAGAGAAAAAGTCACTCATGGAATGCTTGAGTTTGCACTTAGCTCACAAAAAGATTCTTTATTAGACAGGGGTTGGGAATTTTCTGCTGGTGTCGCAGGTTTCACTGGTTTTCTAATTGATTACAATCAGCAAATGTTCGTACCAGACCAAGAATCAGCAGATTTACTTTTAAAAAGATTAGAACTTTACAAGCGATTATTTAATCAAATAGCAGATGTTCAGAAATTAGGATTAGATAATAATAGAGTAGCTACCGAAAGAAATATTTTAAGAACTATCGATCAACTAGAAAACTACTTAGATACAAGTCTCGAAGCGGATCCATTACTTATGGTTAATTTTGCGCCATCGATTTCAGATTCTGAAGTATCTAGCTGGAAAGATAAAGCAAAGGGAATTATTGAAACCAATATAAGACCAAGTGTCTTAGCTTATTTAGAACTCTTAAAAACAGAGCATCTTCCAAGAGGTAGGTCTGATGACAAGTCAGGGATTATGTGGATTGAAGGAGGAGAAGACAGATATTTAAGGAGTCTAAGAAAATTTACAGGACATAAAGACATAACTGTAAAAGAAGTACATGAAGTTGGTATGTCTGAAATTGAAAGACTAAAAAAAGAGTTTTTTCAGATAGGAAAGGGTGTATTTGATGAAGTCAGTACACCAGAAGATGTCATCCATAAAATGCAAACTGACCCATCTATGAGATATGAAAGTAAAGAACAAATGCTGAAACTCGCTGTTGATACCATAGAGAGGGCCTATAAACCATTAGGAGAATGGTTTACTGTGTTTCCAAAGTCTCCCTGCAAAGTCCTTCCGGTGCCTGCAGAGGCCGAACAACATGCCCCACCTGCTTATTACTATCCACCATTACCTGATGGATCCAGAGATGGAACTTACTTTCTAAATACCTATAAAGCTGAAACTAAAAGTATTTTCGAAGCTGAATCTGTTGCTTTCCATGAAGCAATACCCGGACACCATTTGGACAGGACTATAGCTGTAGAGTTACAAGATGTTCCAAACTTTCAGAGATATGTTGCTTCAACTGCTTTTGTTGAAGGTTGGGGGTTATATTCGGAACAACTAGCTAATGAAATGGGCCTGTACTCCAATGACGTACAACAACTAGGAAGACTTGGTAATGATGCCTGGAGGGCATGTCGTTTAGTACTAGACACAGGAATGCATGGTATGGGCTGGTCTAGAGACAAGGCTGTTGAATTCTTTAGAGCAAATTCACCCATAGAGGAGCTAAATGCGAATGTTGAAACCGACAGGTATATTGCTTGGCCGGGACAAGCTTGCTCTTATAAGATGGGTCAGTTAAAAATAGAAGAACAGAGAAGAAAAGCGGAAGACGCTCTAGGTGAAAATTTTGACATTAGATATTTTCATGATGAAGTTTTATGTGACGGAGGTATAACACTTCCAATTTTAGAAAATAAAATTGACGCTTTTATCACAAAGCATAAAAGCTAAATAAAAAGATAAGTAAGTTTTCAACACCATAAGTAGGGTGATTAAATATAGCTGTAACAGGTAAACCAAATGATATTACATTTATTACAAGTATCTCAAGAACAGCAAAGCCCCTAATAAAGTCGAGGTTAGTAATTCTTTGAGAAGAATTCATTTATTCTTCTTCGATATAACTTTTATTAAACATCCAAAGTATTGTGTAAGCCAGAGCAAGACCGAATATATAAAAATTAAAGTTAGACAGTTCATTGATTTCCAATGCAAAAATACCATCCACTATAGCAATTACAACTCTAAGAAATATTCCAGAAGCAATTAACCTACCGAAGCTAAATTTTTTTAAGAGTGAGATAAAGTTACCAGTGTCCATTGAGGTTATTATATATTTTTCTTTATTGACTTGTTTGTTTCTTTAACAATTTCATTCTTGTAGCTTTGGTGAATATCTTTTTCATTTCTTGAATATTGAATTTTTTCTTGGCTCAATTCATCCTGCAACAAAACAATAGTTTCTTGCAACTCTTCAATTTTATCTCTCATTTCATAAATTATTTTTATTCCGTCCAGATTGATTCCTCTTTGAGATAAATCCTGTATCTGAATTAGTTTATCTATATCACTTTGAGAATATCTTCTAGTTCCTCCACCTGTTCTGTATGGCTTGATGAGACCTTTTTCTTCATAACTTCTTATGGTTTGTTGATGTATGCCAGAAAGTGTAGAAGCTACAGAGATAAAATAAATCGCAGTAGAACTCTCTCTATTCATATAAATAATCTCTAGGGGTATCTCCAGATTCAAACTGATCCCTGAAGCTTTCCAAATGTTTTTTTGCTGACCTAGAAAGATTCTGTGGAGGATTTAAATAAACTTTTACATACAGGTCTCCAGATCTTCTCCCCTGAGGGGTTATCCCTTCACCCTTAACTTTAAAAGTTTTACCGCTTGGTGTTCCTGAAGGAATTTTTAGTGATATTTGTTTTTCAAGTGTTGGAATTTTAATTGTTGCACCCAATGCAGCTTCTGTGAAAAGAAGAGGAACTTCCAATACTAGGTCACTACCGCTTCTTTTAAAGTATTGATGTGGCTCAACAGCTATTTGGACAAGTAAGTCTCCATCAGGTGCCCCATTGTCACCTGTACCCCCATACCCTCGGAGTCTGATAACCGTTCCATTGTCTACACCAGCAGGAATCTTTACCTTGATTGTTTCACTCTTGATTACAACTCCTTGTGCTTTACAGGTCTTACACTGCTTGTCTATAACACTTCCTTGACCTCTACATGCTTGGCATGGTTGTGCAAAAGAGAAGAAACCTTGATTTGAAGCAGTTTGACCTGAGCCTCCACAAATATTACATGTATGGTATGCATTTCCATTTTCCGAACCATTCCCTCTGCAGTCTGAACATGAAACCTCTTTCCTTAATGGAACATTTGTTTCTAAACCTGAGGCAGATTCTACAAATGAAATAGTTAAATTAGTTTGGTAGCTCTGACCCTTCCTTCTTCCAGCTCCACCAAAACCAAAAATATCTCCTAAATTACCAAATATATCTCCAAGATCTTCTGCATTAAATCCACCACCTTGACCACTAAAAGCAGATGGCCCCATGGCTCTTACTTGATCATATTCTTGTCGCTTTTTATCATCAGCAAGAACAGAACTAGCTTCGGATATATCTTTAAATCTTTTCTCAGCTTCTGGATCACCTGGATTAAGGTCCGGATGATTTTCCCTAGCAAGTTTTTTGTAGTTTTTCTTTATTTCATCTATTGATGCATTTTGAGACACACCAAGGACTTTATAAAAATCTTTTTCTAACCAGTCCCTATTCACTATGGACTTTTACCATAGCCGGTCGTAGTAATCGACCGTCTATTTCATAACCTTTTCTGAGGACTTCTCCAACCAATTCTTTATCACCCTCACCTGATTGCTCAACAGCTTCATGATAGGAAGGGTCAAAAGGTTCCCCAATGCCAGGTACTTCTTTTACATTGAATGTATCTAGAAAGACTTGAGTCATTTTATAAAGAGCTTCTATTTCCGTTGGAGTGCCATCTTGGTTCATTGCAATCTCAAAATTATCTATTAGAGGTAGCAGTGTAGAGATGATCATTGAAAGAGAAGTAACAGTACTCATACTTTTTTCTTTTTCAGCTCTTTTTTTGAAATTCTCAAAGTCTGCTGCAAGTCTTAAGTAATCATCCTTAATTTTCTCATACTGCTCAAGGGGAACTGAATGAGCTTCTTCATTATCGGAAGTCTCTTCAGGAACCTCTTCAGAAGTCTCTATATCTTCAGGAACCTCTTCAGAAGTCTCTATATCTTCAGGATCAGTACTTTCATTTTTATTCATCTTCTTCCACAACTTCGCCGTCTACAACATCTTCACTTTCTGCATCATCAAAAGATGTGTTTTCTGCTTCTTGTTGGGCTTCAGCATATAGCTTCTCTGCGAATGATTGACTTGCTTTGGTTAGTTCCTCAATAGAATTTTTGATTTCATCGAGAGTGGCTTCATCATTCTCAAGCACCTTAGAAAGTGCATCTTTTCCATCTGTCATAGCTGTAACTTCTTCTTCAGTAGCTTTATCTTTATTTTCTTCAAGCATTTTTTCAGTAGAAGTAACCATACCTTCAGCTAAATTCCTAGTTTCAATAAGTTCTTTCTTTTGAGCGTCTTCATTTGCATGAGTCTCAGCATCCTTGATCATTCTTTCTATTTCATCGTCCTCAAGGGCAGTTCCACCAGTGATAGTAATGTTCTGCTCTTTGCCGGTACCAAGGTCTTTTGCATTCACATTAACAATTCCATTTGCATCAATATCAAATGTAACTTCAATTTGAGGAGTACCCTGTTTAGCAGACGGTATCTCAGTTAATTTAAATTTACCCAATGATTTATTACCTGAAGCCATCTCCCTTTCGCCTTGAAGAACATGGATTTCAACTTCTGTTTGACCATCTTCAGCTGTAGTAAACGTTTCAGATCTCTTAGTAGGAATAGTTGTATTCCTCTCAATCATCTTTGCAACGATTCCACCTTTAGTCTCAACTCCGAGGGTCAATGGAGTAACATCAAGAAGTAACACATCTTTTACATCACCTTTTAATACTCCAGCTTGAATAGCTGCCCCAGATGCGACAACTTCATCAGGATTAACTCCTTTGTGAGGATCTTTTCCAGTCATAGTTTTAACTAGAGCTTGGATTGAAGGTATTCTTGTTGATCCACCAACTAAAATAATATGATCAATATCTGAAAATGAAAGACCTGCATCATCAATAGCTTTATTTACTGGTTCTTTTGTTCTATCAACTAAATCAGAAGTAATTTTTTCAAATTCACTTCTAGATAACTTTTCTAGTAAATGCTGGGGGCCAGCATCATTTGCAGTAATGAATGGTAAATTGATTTCTGTCTCGCTAGTTGAGGAAAGTTCAATTTTTGCTTTCTCAGCACCCTCTTTTATTCTTTGCATAGCCATCTTGTCATTTGAGATATCAATACCAGTTGATGATTTAAACTTTTCAACCAACCAGTCCATTACTTTCTCATCCCAATCATCCCCGCCAAGTTTAGAATCACCAGCTGTTGACTTAACTTCGAAAACACCTTCTGAAATTTCTAATACTGACACATCAAATGTTCCACCACCTAGGTCATAAACTAATATTTTCTGATCTTCGCTATTTTCTAAACCATAAGCTAAAGATGCAGCAGTAGGTTCATTGATAATTCTTAATACATTTAGGCCTGCTATTTTCCCAGCCTCTTTTGTAGCCTGACGTTCAGCATCATTAAAATATGCTGGAACAGTAATTACAGCTTCGGTTACATCTTCACCAAGATATGCTTCTGCATCTCGCTTTAGTTTCTGTAAAATTCTTGCTGATATTTCTTGGGGCGTATAATCACTACCTTCAAATTTTTGCTTCCAGGTAGTTCCTATCTCTCTTTTAATTGATCTTATAGTGTTATCAGGATTTGTTATTGCCTGCCTTTTAGCAAGTTCACCAACAAGAACTTCTTCACCTTTAAAAGCTACTATTGATGGTGTAGTTCTATTTCCTTCTGCATTTGCGACTACGGCGGGTTCTCCACCTTCTAATACTGCAACTACACTATTGGTTGTTCCTAGGTCAATTCCTACTGCTTTTCCCATTTATATTTCCTTTCTAAAAAATATGTATATTAGTTAAATGTTTGGTTCTTGATCTCTTGATAAATGTCCTCTAACCCTTGGATAGGAGACTGGTGAATGCAAGAAACAATACTTTTTCTTGTTGTAAATGCTTATTTGAGTCTCACAAGACGAAAACTCACAAACGCGACCAGATGTATATTTTTTTGATCGTCTAACTCCAGGTTTTACTGAAGAAGCTGTTAATGTACTACTCATTATTATCCTTTCTTATCTATATCTTATTATATATATAATCTAAGTATATACACTTAGATTTATATAAAATATAATATAGTTATAAAATTATGCAAACTTTTCATTAATTTTTTCTATAAATCATAGTGATATACATTTCTTCTAATAGTGATAATATTAAATAATGGTTAATTTGGATATTCATATTGTTGGTGTTGGCAACCTTGGTTCATCATTATCAAATGGTTTAAATAATCTTAAAAATGATTTAAACATATACCTTTATGATCAGAATCCGGAATCTTCCCCGTTAAAAAAATCACATATTATGAGTGAAATTAACGATATTAATGAAGGTGTTTTAGTTCTCTGTATAAAGCCTAAAGATGTGGAACAATTTGTTTCATTAAACTCCCATAAAATTTCAGAGAATGTTCTTATATGTACAGTCTTAGCAGGTGTCGAAATGGCCTACTTCCAAAGGCACTTTAACAATAAAATAATTAGGTTGATGCCAAATCTATCAATTAAGGAAAACAGTGGCTTTATTCCGTATACCAAAAATTATCAAGAAGATTATTTATCCTTTCTTGAAGTTCTGGGGGGTCTTGGGACTATTGCAGAATATGATGAAAGTCTTTTTCACATAATAACCTCAATTTTTGGAAGTGGTCCAGCTTGGTATTTGGAATTGTCATCAAAAATAGTTGAGGCAGCAGAGCTTTTAGGTTTAGAAAAATCAGAAGCAAATAAAATAATTAAAGAGTTAGTCAGATCACTCCCGTCATTTCTTTCTGATGATGAATTTAGTTCAACAGTAGATAAAATAAAGTCTCCAAATGGAACTACTGAAGCTGGCCTGAATTCGCTTGTTGAGGATTCTTTTGATAAAATTATTTACAATGCAATTGAGTCTGCCACAAATAAATCACAACAAATCTCAAAAGAAATAAATAATGATTAGTCAAAAAAAGCCAAAGCAAGTTAACGATTACGTCCTTTTATTTTCTGCTGGAAGTGCTGTTGGCACCTTATTCCTGTGGGCTGCAAGCTATCTATTCCCCGAAGGAGATATTGTTGAGGGAAGAAGAGTATTTGAGAATATTCCTAAATATTTACAATATGCTTTTTATCTATTAAGTGCATCCTCCGTATTTATTAGTGGATATCTTTTTTCACTGAGAGCAAAAAATTGGACACGTGGCACAAGTGAAAAAAGAAAAACCACTCTTGTATCCAAACTTAAAAATTTCTTTGATGGAATACTTATGCGAACTGTTCTGAGATTCCGTGCAGCAGGACTAATGCACTCAATGATCTATGTTGGCTTTTTGGGTTTATTTGCAGGAACTATCACGCTAGAGATCCATCATTTAATGCCTCCCTCTATGAAGTTTTTACAAGGTACAACTTATTTTGTATATTCTTTTTCACTAGAGATAGCGTCTCTAATATATCTAGCTGGCATTGGTTGGGCTTTATTCAGAAGAATTTTTGGAACTGAATTCAGAATTAAAACTAAAACAAAAATGGATGATTTTTTAACACTTGGTCTCCTAGGGTTTATGGGTATTTCTGGACTAACAACGGAAGCCGGGAGAATAATTGTTGAGGGTTTTCCTGAGTATGAAAAATGGAGCTTTGTTGGATACTTCATTGCTGATATTTTACCAATTGAAAATGGTGTTCTCTTTCACAGAACATCCTGGATACTTCATGTTATTTCATTCTTTGTCTTTTTAATATCCTTACCTCAATCAAAGCTCAGACATATCATTACTTCTCCTGTAAATATGTTCCTTAGTCCAAAAGATAGACCTAAAGGAGCAATGAAAGACATAGGAAATCTTCTCGAGGCTGAGGATATAGATACGGTTGGTGTAGAAGTTATTGAAAACTTCTCGTGGAAGCAACTTGTTGATCTTGATGCTTGTACTGTCTGTGGAAGATGTACCTCTGTTTGTCCAGCGAACTTAACAGGGAAGCCTCTAGACCCCAGAGAAATTATTCTTAAAGTTGGACAGGTAATGTCTGAATCTGGCTCTCCAGCCGTTCCAGCAACAGTGACAACACCTATTGATTTACAGGTTAAGACTTCAAATGTATTTGAAAGAATTACACCCGAAGAACTTTGGGCTTGTACGTCATGTCGAGCTTGCGACGAAGTCTGTCCTGTAAACATTGAAATCTTAGACAAAATACTTGATATGAGAAGACATCTTGCACTAATGGCTTCAGACTTTCCCTCAGAACTTGGAAAGGCTTATGTAGCAATGGAAAATTCATCTAATCCTTGGGGTGCATCTCAAAACGACAGAATGAAATGGTCTGAGGGTTTAGAATTTGAAGTTCCTATGTTGGAAGAAGAGAACAAAGAAGAAGTCGAATACCTGTACTGGGTTGGTTGCGCAGGAGCATTTGATGACAGAAATGTTCCAGTCACAAAGGCAGTTGCAACCTTGTTGAAACGAGCAGGTGTTTCCTATGCAGTCTTAGGGCCAAAAGAAGTGTGTACTGGGGATTCAGCCAGAAGAACTGGAAATGAATTTGTGTTTCAGCAATTAGCTATTCAAAATATTGAGAATATGAATAATCTAAATGTTAAAAAAGTTATTACACAATGCCCACATTGTTTTAATACTATTGCTAATGAGTATCCTCAGCTCGGCGGTAATTTTGAAGTCATCCATCACAGTCAATTATTAACAGAACTCGTCCAGTCAGGAAAAATTGATGTTGGTACAAGTGAAGACCCTTATGTTATTACTTATCATGACTCTTGCTATCTGGGAAGACATAATGACATATACACTGCACCTAGGGAGATTCTTGGAGCAATAGGGGGTATAGAAGTTCGTGAAATGAAACGACAGGGTACTAATAGTTTCTGTTGTGGAGCTGGTGGAGGAAGAATGTGGATGGAGGAGTCTACAGGAAAAAAAGTAAATATTGAGAGATCTGAAGAAGCGATAGAAACAGGAGCCGATGAAGTCGCCGTAGCTTGTCCATTTTGTTACATCATGATGGATGATGGAGTCAAAGAACTTGGTAGAGGCGAATCTATAAAAGTAAGAGACGTTTCCTTAATACTCTTAGATAATCTAAAAAAAGATTAAATATTATCTCCCAAAAAGAAAACTTTCATATCTCCGTTGGCTTGATTGATACTATAAATCACATAAAGAGCAGTTGTAAAATTCCCCAATACGATTAATCCAATAATCCAAAAAAATGTTTTTAACACAGTTTCTTTATAGGCAATCCATAAACCAAAAAGAGTAAATCCTGCGTAGAGATCTACCAGAGATACGACCCCCCAGGGAAGTTGAGGAATAGGGGAATCAAATAAAGATACTTGAGTTTGTGCCCAATAAATAACGATTGCCATTGCTACTGCAATACAATATGAAATTAACTTTGCTATAGTCATACACTGGATTCTAAGGTATAAATAAATAAAATGAGAAACAATACAATTTTTTATAGAGTGTTAAAACTTGATAAGTATATTTATGGTGAGCTTGTCACAGAAAAATCATCACTTCAAAAAGGGATAGCTATTTGGCTCTCAGGCTCAATAATCAGTACTTTAGCGGTAACAACCTTTCTTAAGAATCTTGTAATTTATGTGAAGGAGATTATTTCTGTATCTGGTGCTGAGCTTCCGCAAGAAGCTGTTTTAGAATTCCAGACACTAATAATTGAAATTGAAGAAAGTTTTGAGTCAATAAATAATGTAAGTACATTAATTTCAAGTCAACTCTTTGGTTTTATTAATGTATTTATTTCAGTAGCGATAATTTATGCAGCATTGAAGTACTTCTTCAAGAAAGAACCCAATCTAATTTTTATAGGGATTATTTATGGGTTCTCATCTGTTCCAATATTATTGAACATACCAATTCTGTTTTTTAATTCAATTGCGCTTCAGGGAATAGTTTTACTTGTAACAAGTATATTTTCATTAGTATGCTTGGGTTCAGGTTTAAAACAGGTTTATATGTTAAGAAATATAGAAGCGATTTTATTAATTCTTTTTTCAGGATTTTCTAGTCTGGTTGTTTTATGAATGCTGCAATAATATTGGCTGCTGGTGAATCATTAAGAATGGGGTTTCCCAAACAACTTGCTGAGTACAAGGGAAGTACAATTCTTGAAACAACAATCAAAACAGTTTCGACTTACTTTGAAGATGCTGTTGTAGTTCTGGGTTACGACAGTGAGACAATAATTGAAAAGGTTGATTTCAAATCATCAGCGATACTAATAAATGAAAACTGGAACGAGGGAATAATTTCTTCGATCAGAACTGGTTTACACCATTTGAATCAAAATAAAAATTTTGAGAATGTTTTTATCTTTCTCGGAGATCAACCATCTGTGGATGGTAAGGTAATTCAAAGGCTTCTAAATACAAAGCATGATTTTGACGAGGTAATGATTCCAAAGTATAGGTACAAGTATGGCTATCCAGTAGTTGTACCAAAATATTTTTGGAATAAACTTGAAATGATCACCCAAGATGATTCCTCTGATGAGATTGATTCTGTCTTTGGAGAGTTTGATCTAATTAATTTTTTCGAATCCTCAGAATTCAAAACTAAAAGTATAAACTTCAATTTTTTAAGACCTACGGATTTCGACGAACAGAAAGATTTTTAGAGTGGGAAAAACTCTTCAAATTTTTACTTAATTTATATTAATTTTTTTGTAAAATCTAATAATGACTTCAATAGATTCTATAAATGGGATGACACACATCGAGGCTACCAAGCTAAGAAGAGCCAGGGTTCGAACAACAGTAACTTTTTTACAAATCGCATCAACTAGGTCAGGAAGAGCCCTACTTACTAAGGAGACAGGTATAACATCTCCTAAACTTTTACACTGGGCTAAGAGAGCTGAGTTAATGAAAATAAATAATCTTGGACGAGACTATGCTGACCTCTTAGAAGCAGCCGGTGTTGAAAGTATTGCTGAACTGAAAAGAAGAAATCCAGAATCTCTCCATGAAACAATGGATCTAATCAATAAAAAGAAAAAAATAGTAGATCGAATGCCATCCATTAAACGAGTTTCAAAGTGGATTGAAGAGTCGAAAGATATAAAAATTACAGTATCTTCTTAGTTAATCAACAATCTATCATTGTATTGTGAATACAAAAACCATAAGATTAACCGGTGCCCAACTTTCTTTCTCTGTGGGAGCTATTCAGGAAAACAAAGCCAAAATTCTAAATACTCTAGAGGAATCTGAAAAAATACAATCTGACATTGTTATTTTTCCCGAACTTTCAATAACTGGATATCCGCCTGAAGATTTACTTCTAAGAGAAAGTTTTGTGGGTAAAAACTTTGCAGTATTAGAAGAAATAGCAGAATTCTCAGGTGCTACCAGTGCAATAATAGGTTTTGTTGATAGAAGTTTAGATGAAAATTCTACGGACAATTTTAAAAGAAAAATCTCAAATGCTGCGGCTATTGTTCAAAATGGAGATGTGAAAGGCATCTACCATAAGTGCTTTCTTCCAAATTACTCAGTTTTTGATGAAGCAAGATATTTCTCAAAAGGAAGTAAACCAGCAGATTTATTTTGGTATGACGATGTAGCTATTGGAATTAATATTTGTGAAGATATTTGGATTGATAATGGCCCAGCAGATCTTCAAGTGAATGCTGGTGCATCAATAATTGTCAATATTAATGCTTCACCATTCGATATTAATAAATCTAATTCACGAAGAAAACAAGTAGCAGAAAAGGCCAAGAAGTTAAACGTTCCAATAATATACCTAAATATGGTTGGAGGACAAGATGAACTTGTTTTTGATGGTGGTTCTTTTGTTGTAAATGCATCAGGTGAAATCATTTATCAAGCGAGTCAATTTCAGGAAGAAGTGTTTTCATTCGATCTAGAAGTACAGGTTAAAGATATCATTTCTGATTCAAAACTTACTTTGAACATAAAAAAAGACGCTATTCCAGAATTACAGTCTCATGAAACTTTTAATGAACTTGAGTCAATGTATGAGGCTCTTAAATTAGGTGTAGCTGATTATGTACAAAAAAATAACTTTCAAAAAGTTCTAGTTGGGCTTTCAGGAGGAATAGACTCGGCCCTTACAGCTACAATTGCGGTCGACGCACTGAGTTCAGAAAATGTTATAGGAATAGCAATGCCTTCAAAATATAATCCAGACAGCTCACTTGAGGATGCAAAAAATCTGGCTACAAACTTGGGTATAGAATTTAAAATTATTGAAATTGAGGATACTGTAGAAACACTAAGGACTCTTTTAAAAACTACACTTGAGGAACCACTCGCTGGTGTTACCGATGAAAACATTCAATCAAGGATAAGAGGAAATATAATTATGGGTCTCTCAAATCAATTAGGGGCAATGGTATTATCAACTGGTAATAAATCTGAGATGGCTGTTGGGTATTCCACATTGTATGGTGACCTAGCAGGAGGATTTGCACTACTTAAAGATGTATATAAAACTGAAGTATATAAACTTTCCGAATTTCGAAATAAAGAATCAATCGTAATTCCAGTAAATTCTATTAGTAAAGAACCAAGCGCAGAACTAAGCGACAATCAATTTGATTCCGACTCCCTTCCTGACTATGAATTACTGGACAAAATATTAAAAATGTATATTGAATCTGACTTTTCTTCTGAAAAAATAATCGCTTCAGGAATTGAAAGCAACATTGTATATGACGTGTTAGAAAAAGTTGACAAAAATGAATATAAAAGGAAACAAGTTGCACCTGGAGTAAAATTAACAGAAAGAGCTTTTGGCAAAGATAGAAGAATGCCAATTACTAATACGTATATAAGAGAAAGATATTTATAAAAAGTGTATCTAATTAATGGTATAGAAGTTAGTAAGGATAACTTTAATACGCCAATAGAAAGTCTCTCTTTTTGGAGAGGAGATGGTATTTTTGAAGCTATCCGTATTCATAATGGTTTTCTTTTTGCAGTAGACAGACACCTTAAACGTTTTGAAAGGTCCGCTAATAAGATGTTATTCAAGAATATTGATTTTAACTCTATAAAGAAAGATCTTATAAAATTAGCTTCAAACTTTACTGAGGGTTACGTAAGGGTAATAATAAGCCGATCTGAGACTGTTGAAAGTTATGATGTCTATATGTTCCATCAAAAACCAGTAGACATTCCAGAAAACTATTCTCTACAGACACAATTAAGCCCATGGCATCCTGGTGGTGATTTTCTACTAGAGGAAAATCAGATTATTGGCACAAAGTCAACTTCCTATGCTTTGAATGTTACTCAGACACGCTTAGCTGAACAAAATGGCTTTACAGATGCCTTACTCTTAAATCGAAACAATATAATCCTTGAAGGCCCTACATTTTCTCTTGGGTGGATAAAGGATGATACAGTTTATATTCCTGATTTAGACTTAGGAATACTTGATTCGATAACAAGACAATACATCAATCTTTTTGGAGCTAAAGGACAGTTAAACGTTATAGAAAGTCGGATAACTGCTGATGAGATTTATGAAATGGATACAGTTTTTGTGTTGTCCACGGCTAAACATGGAAAATTTGTCAATAAAATCGATGAAAAAGTGTATGAACAAAGCCCGGTATTGAAACTAATACAAGAATGTTTCATAGAAGAAATAGAAGCTGAAAAGCAAATTAATAATTAGGTGGGAGGTGTGATGAGACTGACTGAGTATTCTCGTGGATCTGGTTGAGCTTGTAAACTATCACCTAGTGAGCTTGCACAAGTTTTGTCGCAATTTAAAAATCATAAAGCCTTATCTGCCAGTAATGTATCTGTAGGTTTAAACAACCCCGATGATGCTGGAGTCGTAAGAGCTAGTGGTGAAAATCTTATCCAATCTATAGATTTCTTTACTCCAATTTTAGATAATCCTTATGACTGGGGCAGAGTAGCAGCCGCAAATGCATTATCTGACATCTATGCCATGGGTGGAGAGCCTCTGTCGGCTTTACAGTTAGTTTGTTGGCCTAGAGACCATATTAGTTTTGATATTTTAGGAGAGGTTATTAGAGGTGGATTAGATGTCATGGAGCAAGCTAAATGCTCGGTGATAGGAGGACACAGCATTGATGATAATGAACCTAAGTATGGCTTTTCTGTAACAGGAGTAGCAAAAGAAGCAGTCTTTCTAAACAATACAATTAAAGATGGCGATAAGTTATTTTTATCTAAACCACTGGGTACTGGTGTAATATCAACCGCAATTAAAAAAGATAAAGCTAGCTCTGAGATAATTAATAAAGCTACAAACGTAATGACAACTTTGAACAATTCTGCTGCTGACGTTGCCCATAAATACAATGCAAATGCAGTAACTGATATTACAGGATTTGGGTTATTTGGTCATTTAAGTGAGATGTTAAAAAATACAAATCTTGGAGCAAACATTTATAGTAAAAACATCCCTGCAATTGAAGGAGTTCATGAATTAATCTTGAACGGTTTCTTTTCATCAGGAAGCCAAAGAAACCTTGACCATGTTAAAGAGTTGATAATTGACAATTCATCAGACCAAAACCTTATAAAGCTTTGTTGTGATGCTCAGACAAGTGGAGGTTTACTTATTGCTATACCAAAAGACCAAAATATTGACATTGTAGAGATTAAAGAAAGTATGGGTTTGGAACTTTGGGAAATAGGTGAAATAAATACTGACTATATCGAAAAGATAAATATTATTTAGTAATAATGATTAAAAAATTAACAAAATATTTTGCTTTTGCTACTTTGTTGAAAAATTTAATTGGCACTAAAAAAGCCCAGACCGAGGGCTTAACTCAAATTCATCCAACAAAAATACCCGGGAGAACAGTTTTTGTGCGTGAAAAAGAATACTTTATTCGTGAATCTTACGTAAACAACACAATCCCAATTATCTTTCTACACAGTTGGGGCTCTGACTCACTAGGAAGTTGGTTTAAAATTCTCCCTTTCTATCAAGAAAAAAATTCTTTTGTGACAATCGATATGAAAAATCACGGAAAATCCGACTCAAGTTGGATGAGATGGGATGTTGATGAAAACGCAGATATAGTAATCAGCATATTAGATCAACTAGACATAGAGAAATGCAATATAGTTGGATGGTCAATGGGAAGTGCGGTAGCACTCAGCATCTCAAGGAAGAAGAGAGAGCTTGTAAATAAAATGGTTCTTATCACACCATTTAGCTGGCTCGGAGGTGCCGTATATAAAGATAAACCCCTCTTTAAATTTTTTGTAGCAACGGTGAGAATTAGAGAGAGATTATTTCCAAACATGAATCCAAAATCTAAATATTCACATTTACGTAAAACTGGTGCATTGGGAAATGAATACACTGACTGGGCCTGGAATAATTTACATAAATCTAAAGACGATTTCATATACGAGGATGGTGGAAGGTATGTTGTACCATACGACGCAAGACCCTGGTTAAATGAAATTAATACAGAGACATTAGTCATCACGGGTGGAAAAGATAATTTAGTACCTGAGGAGACTTCTCAAGAAGTTATAAAAGATCTAGCAAATGTAAATGAAATAATCTTTGATAATGCAGCTCACTCAATTCCATGGACACATGACGAACAATTATTAAACGAATTAGACTCTTTTTTTAAAGAATGAAGAATGTACTTTTCATAGCTCCTACAACTTACAAGCTTCCTCTTGATAAGAATATGCGTAAAAAATTTGAGTACTTGTCAGAAATTTCCAACCTAAATGTAATTGCATTTGCAAATGAAAAAAAAGAAATTAATTTGGAGAATGCGAACCTTTACTTTTTCAAGAAAACAAAAAGCCGATTTTATAATTATTTGAAGATAATGGTAGTTTCTTTGTTTTCTATGACGAAAATTATAAAAGATAACAATATAGAAATAGTCTGTTTTCAAGATCCAGTATCAAGCTTTCTTTCAATGCTGATTGTGAAAATGAGATATAAAAGCATAAAAGTAATTGTAGAAACACATGGAGACTTTATAGAAACTCTTGGCTTAGAAAAAAACTTATTATTCCCGAGTCTATACAAATATATCTTCCAAAGGTTGTCAAGATATACGATTCATAATGCAGATATTATTAGGGCAGTGTCATCCTCAACTGAAGCTCAGGTAAGAAAAATAAATAAGTCAAAAACTATCGTACGCTTTCCGGCCTGGGTCGATTTTGATGACTTTAAAGATATTGAAATTAATAGAGATAAAGATTCAAAATTTCGAATCTTATTCATAGGAAGTGTGACAGATAGAAAAAAGCCTCACTTAATTGTTGAAGCATTAAATTCTATTAAAAAAGAAAATGTTGAACTTTTAATTGTAGGGCCAACACCTAATTCTAAATATTTAGAAACTTTAAAAAACTTAATAAGTGAATATGCCTTAGACGACAATGTTAAATTCTTTGGAGAAGTAGACAGGGAAAGGGTAAAAAGTTTTTATTCTGAAATTAACTTAATGATTTTACCATCTGTATCAGAGGGTCTTGCAAGGGTTATATTTGAATCACAAGCTACGGCCTGCCCTGTTCTAGTAACCGATGCACCTGGTATGGGGGATATTGTTATAGAAGGTCAGACTGGCTATATCTTTGAAAGCAATAGTATCGAAAGTTTAGCTACAAAGATAAACCAAGTCGAAGAAAATTATGAAGAGGCGATACACATAGGCACTAACGCAAAAGATTTTATTCTAAAAAACTATTCAGCAGAAAACTTTAAGTTTAGTTTTAAAAAGATTTTCGATAGCGTTTAAGACATCTAACAGCCAATTTTATAAAAATTGTCCACTGTTATTGCTATTCTTGAATCATGGACATTGTGCTTTATATAGTAAATATTATTCTTATGGCTACGGTTGTGTATTTTGTTACACGAAAAGAAGAGGTGTCGGAAAAAGATGATGAGTATCTAATAAAGGGAATAGTCAGTGAGTTAATTGAAAATGAAGAATCTCAGATTTATAAGCTGTTAGATAAATCAGATAAAACTGTAAAAGATTTTTTAGAAAAAACAGGTGAGATTAAAAGTTCAATATCTGGTGTTGATCAACAAACTAGAAACCTTATATCTGTACTAAATAACAACCAGAGCAGGGGACAGTGGGCTGAATTCCAAGTTGAAGACTTATTAGGAATCATGGAATATAAAGATGGAATACATTACGAATCCCAAAAAATTATGAATAGTGGAACAAAGCCGGACTTCACATTTTATTTACCAGATAACAAAACAATCAATATGGATTCAAAGTTTCCATTAAATCTATACATGCAGCTCTCTAAGCTAAATTTAGATTTAGAAGATGAGACCCTTGATGAGATATCACGCAAGCAAATCACTGAAAGCATAAAAACAAAAAACCGAGAATTTATTGATAAAGCAATTAAAACAAAAATTGATGAAACTTCAGGTAGAGAGGGATATATTTCAGCCGAAGAGGACACTGTTGACTTCGTCCTGATGTACATTCCTCTTGAAAACTTATACCACTTTTTACTTACTTCTGAAATCGGAGCAGCCAGAACTCCAGTCATACAATATGCCTTTTCAAAAAAAGTAATCCTAGTGAGCCCTCAAACACTCATGGCTTATCTAGAGACTATTAGGCATTCGATGAAGCTATTCAGTCTTCAAACTGACACAAAAAATATCCTTCTTGCGCATGAAAAAGTTAAAAGTGAAGTCAATAAATTTATTGATTCATTTGATGAAGTTACAAAACGGTTAGATCAAACAGTTGATTCATTTGAGAAACTAAAAACTACGAGGAAAAATAAATTAGAAAAATCTTTCGACGAATTAAATCAAGTTAATAAAAATAGCGAGGGCTAGTAGAGCTATTAGTACTTGTCTATTAAATTACTGACGACCATTATGCATTTATCATCAATGTAATTCTTTTTATTAGAATCTAAATATTCTGAAATTTCAGCACTTTCTGCTCCAGGTTGGTACCAAAAGTTATCATAACCCTTTTCAACCAAGTCCTTAGTAATTTCGAATCCAATACTTGGAGGCACTACAAAATTTATAATTGAGGGACAGTCTGATATTTCCTGGACAGTTTTAAATACTTTTCTACCCTCTATTTCTACTTCTTTGTTGTTTACAGGGATTACGTCATAATCCTTACTAACAAGATCTATAAGTATTTTGTATCCGAACTTATTTTTATTTGTACTGGCACCAATTAGGGCAATGGAATTATTTTTATCTTTTAGAAGCTCAATCAATTAAAAGTTTTCAGATTTAATACTATAAAGAGTATCCTTGCCAGCTTTTACAGATGAAGTATACCCAGATGCTAAAGGCAATAACTGTTCCATGTAAAACTTGGAGAGAGTAATCTTGTCAGCATAAAATTCATCTTTTGTTTCTTCCAATTTTTGTTTTGCCAATATTGCTGCTTTTGCCATGTAATATCCTCCAATTACCTGGCCAAACATTTTCATATAAGGTGTTGCTGCCGAGCTAGCGTCTACAAGCTCTCCCTCGAGCATTTTCCCACCAAGCCATAGTGTCACTTCAGATAGATTATTTACTTCAACCTCTAGCAATGATGCCATATTTTGTAATTCCTCATCGCCATTTTTCATCGTTTCAACGGTCTCATTTACCTCAGAGAGCAAACGCTGCATAGCTTGACCTCCATCTAAAGGTAATTTTCTAAACATTAAATCTAGTGCTTGAATTCCATTTGTACCTTCATAGATAGGTGCAATTCTTGAATCTCTTAAGTATTGAGCAACTCCAGTCTCTTCCACATAGCCCATTCCACCATAGACTTGTATTGCTATAGAACTTAGCTCAACTCCCAAATCTGAAACCCAGGCTTTAGTTACAGGAGTGAGAAGTCCACACCTTTCTTCACCAAAAGCTTTAGTTTCCTCATCCTCTGCAAAATATTCTAAATCCATCATTAACTGGTTGTCATACATAAGGTATCTCATTGCATCGGTGTAGGACTTCATTGTCATTAACATTCTTCTAACATCTGCATGATCAATAATTGTTGAATTTTTTGCATCTTCTTTACTCATCCCAACAGGACGGCCCTGTACTCGATCTCGAGCATATTGAGCAGCTCCCTGGAAGGCAGGTACAGCACAAGATAAGCCTTGTCCACCCACCCAGACTCTTGCTTCATTCATCATTGTGAACATGTAAGTTAAACCTCTATTTTCTTCACCAACCAAGTAACCCACGGCACCTTCATTACCTCCATACTCCATAACACAGGTAGGGCTAGCGTGTATTCCTAGTTTTTCTTCGATTGAGAGACACTTAACTTCGTTTCTTTCTCCAAGTGAGCCATCATCATTTACTATGAACTTAGGAACAATAAACATTGAAATTCCCTTAGTTCCTTCTGGCGAACCGGGAGTCTTTGCAAGAACAAGATGTATTATATTTTCAGTCATGTCATGCTCTCCAAAAGTAATCCATACTTTTGTACCTGTAATTCTATAGCTCCCATCTTCGCTTTTTTCCGCTTTAGTTGTAATAGTTCCAAGGTCTGAACCTGCTTGTGGTTCGCTGAGGTTCATTGTTCCAGTCCATTCACCAGAAACTAGTTTTGGAAGAAATTTATCTTTTTGTTCTTGGCTTCCATGAAAATTAAGAGCTGAAATTGCTCCTGCACTTAGTCCGGGAGCCAAGCCAAATGCCAAATTTGCAGAGCTTAGAATTTCTAGTGTTCCACCAGATAGAACGACAGGCATACCACCACCACCTATCTCAGAAGGAAGTGAAATAGATGACCACCCTGCTTCAGCAAATTTCTTGTAGGCATCAACAAATCCTTCGGGCATAGTTACAACAGAATCTTTTATTGTTGCACCCTTTTCGTCGCCTACTGCATTAATTGGCGCTAAGACTTCTTCTGCAAACTTTCCACATTCTTCCATTGTTGGGATAACAATATCTTCTGAAAAATCGCTAAATTGACTAATTTTTGAAAGAACATCGTAGGAATTAATAACTTGATACCCAAATACGATATCTTTTACCGGAGCTTTATAATTTACAGCCATTATTAAATTTTACTATAAAGCAAATAAAACGCCCAATTTTTATCTTGGACTAACATCTACAAGTTCTGATATTTCAGCTATTTTTTCAAGAGTAGGTAGTTCACCGGTACCCGCTAAGATGGCCCCTGCAGCACATGCATTTTTTATAGTCGAAATGATATCCTCAACTCCATTTGCGGCAATATAAGCAGCTGTTACATCTCCCGCCCCTGTTGCATTAACAGTTTTAAAGTCAGGTGGCGTAATCTCTATAGCACCTTCAGAGCTGATTAGTCTTGCAGGTAAGTTTGAGTGTGTTAACAATATTCTTGATACAAGTTCGTTATTCAATAAATTTTCAGCTTCTATTACGTCTATCTCATCTTTACTAACAACCAAAAAATCAATTTCATAATCGATTGGATATTCGTATCCTGCTTGGACAACGAAAACACCACTTTTTTTAATCTCAGTTATCGAGTTTTTAATATTAGGTATGGAGTACCTGTCAACAAGAAGAGACTGAAAGTTTTTTACTTCAGAGAGCTTATTCCAGGTGCAGTTTGAATAACCCGAAGACACAATAGTTCTTTCACCATCTCTATCTACAAAGATAGAGCATGTCGGAGTTGGATTATCAGTCAAGATTATTTCTTCATGTAAAATATTTTTATCTTTTAGCTCACTCAGTAAATATTCACCTAGAGCATCTTTACCAATACTGTTACCTAGAACAGAAACAGACATTCCCCAGTTGGCAATATTTTCAGCACAGTTTATTGCAGTTCCTCCAGCTCTGATATTGTAATTATTACTTCTAATATCTCCTCCAGCCTCAGGGAGATCCTCAATAAAATATATAAGATCAGGATTTAAAGTTCCATAACATAAAGTTTTTTCATAAACCATAGCTCTTTTATAATATATCAAAACAATACGAAAGGTATTAAAAATGAAAGTTGCTTACATTCTTAATTCTCCAAATGCGGCTAATTATAAAGTTGGAGAAATGATACTTCCACAATTAGAAGCTGATAACCATGGTGTTGAAGTAGTCGGTATTTTCTTTTTTGACGACAATACAATGTTGCTCCAAAAAGGAAATCCTAAAGGAGAAAGGCTAGCAAAAGTTGCTGCTGAAAAAGGAATGCTATTGATGATGTGTGATCAATGTGCAAACCAACGAGGTCTTGCATCTAAAAATGCAGAGGGTGGTTATACCCCTGAAGGAACAGTTGAGGGAGTAGCCGCAGGTTGTTTCCCAGACTTGTACCAAGCCTTATCTGGCAACATGCCTGATCAAGTTATATCTTTATAACTAAACTAGACCACTTATAACAGCTGTAAGGATGAGGATTAGTAAGTAACTTATTAGTCCTCCTCCAATAGCTGCGTATTTCATTGTCTTCGATATAGAGCTTGGTCCAATCAAATGGTATGCAAGAACTCCAAAAAATGGTACTAAAAATACAACAGCTAACCATATATATTTTTTTGCACCTTCAACTTGCTTGTTAGTGTTTAAATCATACAACGCAAGAGCTGTCCATGCTGAATAAAGCACAAACGGCATCAAGTATCCATACAACTGAAACAATAACTGCCAAATACTTGGACTTGAAATAGGCACTCCACTCATTATTATCTCCTTTTTTGCTTCATATAAATTATCTAAATTTTGGTCATCCATTAAGTCATAGGGAAGTGTTATTGCCTCTAAATCTGGAACATAAAAAAGATTCACAGCTGGACTAGGTATATTGATATTCTGAAATGTCATGTTTGTTTGTTCTTTAGGCCACGGGTACTCTTTGTATCTATTTTTATCAAGTTCTTGATTTTGTGCATCTGCAAAAAATCCAGCAAGCATCATTAGCCCTGAAACATCACCTTGAAGAGGAAATCTTGATAAAAGACCACCCTCTTCAATAGATGAACAATTATGTAGCTGTTCAAGAAGAGGTGGTGTCGAAGTTTGATAGACATTACCCTCATAGCAATTCCCCGGACCCCAAGGTCCTGCCAGTGCCAAATCTGTGTAGCCTGAATCAAGAACAACATTATCTTTTACTTGAACATGTTGCGAAAAATATAATTTCGCATCAAGCATAGGACTAGCAACTATTCCATATTTATCATGATTAATGACAATATTCTTTTCTATAATGTCGCCAACTCTTCCAGGTACAACTATTCCCATCCCTTTTGCTACTAAGCCGAAACGGTTAGTAGGAGCATTGTAATTATTATTATCGATAACTAAATTACCTATTATTGTTGTCTCTCTACCTGGAGGATTTAGTTCAGAATCTAATGTATTTGGTACAATTCCTGACATATTATTTTGCCAAATATTATTGTATAAATAAAGATGGCCTCCGGCGTTGGTTCCAGAGTACCCAAGAGCATTTCCTTCAATGACATTATCGTAAATTAATGAATTACAAGGATAACATTGTCCAATATAAATTCCACTGTCAGGGTGACCAGAAGCGTATATATTATCAAATATTCCATCTGTTGAGTCAAATGCATAAACGCCATAATCGCCATTATTGTAAACCGTTAAATATGATCCCTTGAAGCCTTCTGATCCATTCCAGTAAACACCATTCAGGGAAAAATTTCTCACTGATAGATTTTCAACACTTACACCGTCTGTGTCATAAATTTGAATTCCATTTTCCCTCATAAATTCACCATCAATGATTACTGAGTTTCTATCAGTACCTCTAATTGTTAAATAAGGGGTCGTTACTGTGACACTTTCGTTATAAACACCTGGACTTATCAGTATTAAATCTCCAGTAAAAGCAACATCTACTGCATCTTGGATAGTCTCAAAACTCTTATCTGCACCAACTTCTAATACATTTGTACTCATCACATAATCAACTTCCTCAACAGGAGCTGTATATTCAACATCGCCTACAATTATTGTCCCAACCATACCTTTGTTATTTGTTCCATGATACGGGCAGTAGTATTCATAAATACCTGGTTCATCAAATGTATATTCATATTGATCACCTTTGGTAATAATTCCGTATTCAAAATAATCTGAAGAGATTGCCTGCCAAGAACCATCACTTGCGATTACATTATGATTATTAGAACCACCAGACTCCCAAACTACAGTTGAACCTACAGGTACATTGATGACTTTTGGCGAAAACTCATCATCAACGATCCTAATTACTAGCGAACCCTCAGAAGACGCATCTCCATTGCCACAGGCAGCCAAAAAGATTATTAAAAGGGTTACTTTAAAATGCTTAATCACATAACTATTTTAGCAAGTAATATGTTGGCATGAATAGTAAAGTATGGGTTTGCCCAAAATGTAGTACTTCTGGTTCAATTCAGGACAAGAAAGATAAAACACGCAACAAAGAAGTTGTATCGATATCACACACAAGAGAGAAAGTCTCAATGACTAGTGGTGGTCTATCAAAATTTTTTAATGTTCAAAATCAGAAATTTTATGTAATTACTTGCAGTAAATGTTCATATTCAGAGTTTTATAGAGCTGATGTAAAAGCTTGGGAAAATATTATCGACTTTTTTGGAAACTAGATAGGTTTTAAATAAAAATCAAAAATATTTATAAAATATAACAACCCTATACTTACTTCCTTATGGCAAAAGAAACAATTAGAAATATTGCAATCATCGCACACGTTGACCATGGAAAAACAACACTAGTCGATGGGCTCCTTCAGCAAAGTGGGACATTTAGCGATCATCAAGTATTAGAAGATAGAGTAATGGACTCTGGAGATCTTGAAAAAGAAAGAGGCATTACCATAACCTCAAAAAATACGGCAATTCACTATAACGATATAAAAATTAATATTGTAGACACCCCAGGCCATGCTGATTTTGGTGGAGAGGTCGAAAGAAGTCTCAATTTAGTAGATGGAGTACTTCTCTTGGTTGACTCCAGTGAAGGTCCGTTACCCCAAACAAGATTTGTTTTGAAAAAAGCTCTAGAAAGAGATTTACCTGTAATTTTGGTCATCAATAAAATTGACAGACCAGATGCTCGAATTGATGAGGTAGTAGAAGAAGTATATGATTTGTTTATCGATTTAGACGCAAACGATAAACAGATAGAATTTCCAATCATCTACACGAATGCAAAAGATGGTATTGCTCATGAGTCTTTAGGTGATGAGTCAAACGATCTAATTCCATTGTTAAATTTAATAACTACTTTTTTTAGTGGACCCAACACAGATGACTCCCTTAACCCACAATTTTTAGTAACTAACCTTTCTTATGACTCCTATGTTGGTCAGGTGGCTATAGGGAGGTTAGACAACGGCATACTCGAGATGAATAAACAATACAGTTTGTGTGGAAAAGAGCAAACAGTAAATAATCAAAAGTTTTCAGCTATGTATACATTTAAAGGTCTTGAAAAGGTAAAAGTGGAAACACTTGAATCAGGAGACATTATTGCTATTGCTGGTATAGATAATGTACAGATTGGTGATACCATTTCCAGTAATGAGAATCCAGATCCTCTTCCAAGAATTGAAATAGATGAACCAACAGTTTCAATTTTTTTCCATGTGAACAATGGACCATTTGCGGGTAGAGAGGGTAAATATGTAACTTCAAGAAATATCAGTGATAGATTACAGAAAGAAATCTTAAGTAATGTATCTTTGCAAATTATCCCAAGTGAGAAAACAGATGTTTTTGAGGTTAGGGGTCGAGGAGAGCTTCAAATGGCAGTACTAATTGAAACCATGAGAAGAGAAGGGTATGAGTTTATGGTTTCTAGACCTGAAGTCATCGTTAAAGAAATTGACGGAAAAAAAAGCGAACCCATGGAAAAAGTTTTTATTGATACACCCGAAGACTATGTAGGCGTAATTACTGAAAAGCTGTCTAAGAGAAAAGGCAAAATGACAAATCTCATGAATAATGGTTTTGGAAGAGCAACTCTTGAATTCTCAATTCCCTCTAGGGGCTTAATTGGTTTTAGGAATCAATTCTTAACAGATACAAGAGGTTCAGGCATAATGAACTCTTTATTTGATGGATATGCACCATGGGCTGGTGAAATACCTCAAAGAACAAATGGAGTATTGATTTCTGATAGAAATGGAAAGGTCACCCCTTACGCAAGTCTTGCAATGGTTGACAGAGGTATTCTTTTCATCCCTCCAGGTACAGAAGTATTTGAGGGAATGATTATAGGAGAAAGAAATAATGAAGGCGATTTAGAGGTAAATATTACAAAAGAAAAGAAACTTACAAACCATCGCGCGTCAGGATCAGATGAAACAATCCCACTTAGACCCCCGCAACTAATGTCTTTAGATCAATGCATAGAATTTATTTCAGAGGGTGAGTTTGTAGAAGTCACACCAGAGTCAATAAGGTTAAGAAAATCTGAACTTAATGCTACCCAACGTGCATTAAATAAAAAGAAAGAGAAAACCAGTTAGCTTAGTCGGTAGAGCCCTTATCTGAAAAACAAGGGGTCGGCAGTTCGATTCTGCCTCTGGCCACAATAAATATAGGCTCTATTGTTCTTCACAAACAAACTTAATGATCTGACACGAATTCTGTTATTGCTGATGACTTATTATTATTGTCATTATGGAAAGACAAAAACCATTACTTCGAGGCACTTTTCACCAGGCAATGTTTTTTATTGCTGTCGGGGCATGCCCACCGCTAATTATTAAGAGTAGTAATGCATCTGAGTATGTTGCTACAGCAATTTATTCGGCTGCTGTAATGATGATGTTTGGATTTAGTGCCCTCTATCACAAATTCGACTGGAATAAATTAACAAAAAAAAGAATGAGAAAGTTGGATCATATTGGAATCTTCATAATGATTGCTGGAACAGCAACACCTTTAGCTCTTTTAATGACTCCGTGGCCAGATGGATTATTCTTACTGATTTTAATTTGGTGTGTTGCTTTGTTGGGTGCTTTCCAAATTATTTATTTCCCAAATATTAATACATTTGTAAATGTAGCCGTATATATAGGTATGAGTCTTATCCTCCTACCTTATCTATTGAGGATATTTGATATGTTTACTACAGCTAACAGCATTCTGATGATTTTAGGTATTTTACTTTACATTATTGGTGCAACTAGTTTCGGTCTACAGTATCCAAAACTAGCACCAAAAATTTTTGGATATCATGAAGTTTGGCATTCTTTTGTTTCAGTAGCTGCAATTCTGCATTTTATTGTTATCTATTCGATAATTTAATTATTCGGGATTCAAAATCTAGTAAAACATAAGTTTGCCCTTATCTGAAAACAGGGGTGGGCAGTTTCATTCAGGTTACCAAATATGCCTGAAAGACAATACTATAAAGCTTGAATCCAATCTTCAGGATTATCATCAACAAAAAAGTCTGAAACAAGTGTCGCATCAGAATCAATGGCATATTGATCAAAATCTGTAATACCCTCTTCTTCTAAAATATCTTGGTCTAAAAAGAAATTTCCTGTACAGGTTGAAGAATCTCTTTTTAGTACTGCATATGCCGCATCTGCATATATAGATGGCTTTCTAGACCCTTTTACCAACTCTGCACCAATAACATTTCTAACAGCTGCTGTATCTAAAGATGTTCTTGGCCACAAGCAATTTGAAGCAATACCATCTTTTTGAAATTCTTCAGCAAGTCCGTGTGCTACCAAAGACATTCCATATTTAGCTGTTGTATAAGCCAAGGTAACCCCAAACCATTTTCTAGAAATATTCAAAGGTGGAGATAAAGTCAAAATATGAGCATTTTCACTTTTCTTTAAGTGAGGGATACACTGTTGGCTTAATAAGAATGTGCCTCGTACATTAATATTATGCATTAGGTCATATCTTTTCATAGGAGTGTTTACGGTATCAGACAAGTGAATTGCACTTGCATTATTTATGCAAATATCGATTCCTCCAAATTTTTCTACACCTTGGGCAACAGCTGAAGCAACTTGTTCTTCGAATCTTATATCACAAACCACAGGTAAGGCATTTCCTCCGACTGCCTCAATTTCTTCAGCAGCTGTGTAGATAGTTCCAGGTAAGGTTGGATGAGGTTCAGTAGTTTTTGCTAATATGATTACATTTGCTCCGTCTTTACCCAGTGTTTTTGCAATCTCTAGACCTACACCTCTAGAGCCACCACTCATGATTATTGTTTTATTTTTAAAATTTTCCATAGATGTATTCTATTAAAATTGAGTCTCTTCTGTGGAGTTTTTCTTAGAAAGAAGATCTGAATCATTACCCATAACTATTTCCCCAATAGATTCGAAATAATCCCCACCAACTTCTTGCTGGTGTTTAATAGCTGTATATCCTTCTTTGGAGAGTTCTAATTCATACTCTTGCAAGTCAACAATTGCCTTCATGTTCCCACCTTTATAATTATTTGCCAGGTTATACATAGAGCTAGACATTGAATGAAAACCAGCTAAAGAAACAAATTGGAGTCTATAACCAAATTCAGAGAGATTTTTTTGAAAATTTGTTATCTCTATATCTGTAAATTTATCCGTCCAGTTAAAAGACGGAGAGCAGTTATAGGCAAGAATTTTGTCAGGGTAATGTTTTTTTATTTCTGATGCAAATTCTTGAGCAAATCCAAGATCAGGGGTGTTTGTTTCACACCAAATAACATCAGCATATTTTGCATAAGCTAAAGATTTTGTGATTGCCATTTCTTCATTTTTCTCAATTGGGTAATAACCATCAGATGATCTTTTATTGCTTAAAAAAGGTCTATCAGTTTCATCAAAATCAGAAGTCATTAGTTTTGCATTTAATGAATCTGTTCTTGCTATAAGAACAATCGGAGATCCAAGAACATCTGAAGCAAGTCTTGCCGAAGTTAATTTGTTTATATATTCATGGGTTGGAATCACTACTTTTCCACCCATGTGCCCACACTTTTTTTCAGAAGCTAGCTGGTCTTCAAAATGTAATCCCGCCACTCCTGATTTAATAAATTGAGACGTTAATTCAAAGACATTGTAGACGCCACCAAAACCTGATTCAGCGTCAGCGATAACTGGAGGTACAGCTTTTTTTTCTAATTCAACCATTTTTCTTAATAGCGTGTTGTTAATTTTTTCTACAAAATTTGGACCACTGTTTGAAGGGTATAAAGATAGATCAGGATATGTGTTCGTTCCGCCGTTACTTTCTGCAGCTACTTGCCACCCACTTACATAAATAAATTCATAATCTAGGTTGAACATTTGTAGTGCTTGTTGAGTTGTTATCGCACCTAGCCCAGAAATAAATTGATCATCTCTGTTTAAAAGTGACCAGAGCTTTTCAGCTCCAGTTTTTGATATGGGACTAATTGTTTCAAAAGGAGCTCTTAATTTTTTTATGTCATTTGACGAATATCTTCTAGAGATATTTTTCCAACGATCTGCTTCAATATAGCTCTCTATACTTTCAAGTTCATCAAAAGCTTCATTCATCATAAAAAGTTAAAGTTGACTAGCAGCAACAGAAGCGATAATAACCGTAAGTGTGATTATTCCAAGGGCAGTAATAAGTACTTCATTTTTTGTAATTTTTATTTTTGGACCAGCACTCATCACAGCAGAAAATGTCAAGATTGTTGCTGAAATTATCAAGGCAAAGAGCGGTGCGTAATCATGAAAGTTTATGAAAACTTGTGCAATTAAAAATGCTATTAAACCACCAACCATGATTGCGCTTAAAGGTATGACAGCAGAACCCGTAATTCTATTTCTTATAATTTGTGCTTCCTCTTCTTCAAAAACGTCAAGCCCTTTGGGTACTCCCAGAACCACTGAAAGCATGGAAATTAGAGCCTGAAATATAGTAGAAAGCAAAAGTATCCTCCAGAAGGAGCCGAAAACTGGTAATAGGAAAACAGTAGGATCTTCAGGAAGGATTGGTTCAATAGTTTGCCCAATCGAAGAAGTTATAAAGAATCCGGAGATGGATCCAAAAATAAGTCCCAAACCAATTCCTTGAAAAATAGACTCTCTATCTGTTGTTTTTATCCCGTGTCCAATAAAATTTGACTCTAATAATTTTTTAATGTTTACAGTATTGAGAACTCCAAAAAATGTTGTTAATGCAGTAAGGGCAGCAATATAAGTAGTTCTTTGATAGTCGGTTATAAGGTTAAAAGTTTCGGATTCGAGGATTAGCCCATCATAAAGATAAGTGCTAATGGCAATAGCTTGTATGAATCCAGTTACAATTCCAAAGAGAGAACCATATTGGACTGCACGGCCAATTTTTGAAAATAGGTCTGCAGGAGGTTCAATAGCTTC
>CAXBVE010000005.1:0-55059 GCA_963979435.1 uncultured Candidatus Actinomarinales bacterium
GCACTTACTTCTTCGTGTAGTGAAGCATCCGCAATATTGTGATAGGTTATACCGTCTTGACCTGATAATGATCTATTTAAATCAAATATTATATTTTTATTAAAAGATGTAGTTTTTAATTCTATTTTCTGTCCCATCACTCACCTATTTTCATTACACGTAATAAATTTGTTGCGGCCTCTTGGTTTGGAGGTGTTCCTGCAACAATAACAACTTTATCATTTTTTTTAAAGTTTTTATGGGTTTGCAGCCAAGAATCTGCAATTTGGAACATTTCCTCTGTCGTATCAAATCTTTCGATTTTTGTTTGTTCTACGCCCCAAAGTATATTCATTTGTCTCAGTGTTAAATCTTTTGCAGAAAAAGTAATTATCGGAGCACTAGGTCTAAAATTTGAGATCAAAAGTGGAGTACTTCCAGTTTCTGTATATGCAACAATGGCCTTAGCGTCTATGTCATTTGCAACTTGAACTGCAGCTTTAGCTAGTGAAGTAGCAAAAGTATCTACCGAAGATAAAGTCTTAAATCTCATTGATGAATAGTGACTATTAGAATCTGCCTCTTCACAGATTGACGCCATTACCTTCACAACATTATTAGGGTGATCGCCGATAGAAGTTTCAGCAGATAACATTACTGCATCTGTTCCATCTAAAATAGCATTAGTTATATCTGTAACTTCAGCCCTAGTAGGTCTAAATGAAGTTTTCATAGACTGTAACATTTCTGTTGCTGTGATTGAGATTTTTCCTTTATAGTTAGCCGTGTCTAATATTTTCTTTTGGGCAAATGGAACTTGTTCGAGTGGTAATTGTACACCCAAATCACCTCTTGCAACCATTACTCCATCAGATACATCAATAATTGAATCTAAATTCTTCATAGCTTCTTTAAGCTCAATTTTTGCAATAATTTTGATGTTACTTTCAACAAGTGCTTTTACTTCAGTTATATCAGAAGCTTTTCTTACAAATGAGACAGCAACAATATCCACACCAATTTTTTTACCATATGCTAAATCTTCCTTGTCTTTCAATGTAATCGCAGAAACAGAAAGTTTAGAATCTGGAAAAGCGACCCCTTGATTATCTCTAAGCTCTCCTCCAATTTCAATATTTGCTGCCATGTTTTTACCAGTCAGTTCAATTACTCTCATTACAACTTGACCATCATCAATAAAAATTCTTTCGCCAGGTTTGATGTCCGTCAATAGATTTTCATAATTTATAAATATAGATTTATCAGTTGATTTACTTTCTTTGCTAGTTAGCTCGACAACTTGACCTGCGTTCAAAAAAGTGTCCTTTTGTGAGATTCCAGTTCTAATTTTGGGACCTTGTATATCTTGCATTATCGCAATTGATTTCGGATAGTCTCTTACCCAATCAACAATATTTTTATGGTCTTCGTGTGAACCGTGAGAAAAGTTTAATCTAATTACATCAGCTCCAGAATCAATTAATTCATGAATTTTATTTTTAGAATCAACGCTAGGACCAACTGTTGCAATTATTTTTGTTTTTCTTTTCATAACATTTACTAACCTAATAGCATGGTAAAACAAAAATAAGATTATGAAGAAGAGTTTTTTAATTGGTATACCCGTAAGAGATTTTGTAAATCCTATGTCTAGATTATCAGAAGTTCTTTCTAAGGATCAGCGTATAAAATTATCTAAAGGTTTATTACTCAATCTAATAGATGTATTTCAAGACAGCGATAGTGATATCTATGTAGTAAGCAATGATATTAAAGTAAAAGAATTCTGTCATAAGAAAAATATAAATGTCATTGAAACTGGAGAAAAAGGTTTAAATAATGAAATTAAAAGTTTTATAAATCAAATTAATAAATACAAAAGCTGGACAATAGTTCACAGCGATCTTCCATATTTAACTAAACATTTTGCAAGAACTTGGATAAGTTTATGTACATCTAAAGATATAGTAATTGCAGCAAGTAAAGACAATGGGACTCCAATTATTGGGGGAACTAAGTTTTTTAATAATTTTTTATATGGAGAAAATAGTTTTAATAAACATATAGATATTCTTCAAGAACAAAATACTCCATACGAAAGAATTTTTCATAAAGAATTTTGCTTTGAGTTAGATGACGAGGAAGATTATATGGAATTTTTGCGACATAAACCAAGATGGTATACGAAAACAGAAAATATTAGCAGCCCCGACCGGATTTGAACCGGCGTTTCCGCCTTGAGAGGGCAGCGTCCTAGGCCACTGGACGACGGGGCCTCTGCTCGGGGAGAAGGACTTGAACCCTCAACTATGGGACCAGAACCCACTGTGTTGCCAATTACACCATCCCCGAAAGATGGCAGCCCCGACCGGATTCGAACCGGCGTTTCTGGGTTGAAAACCCAGCGTCCTAGGCCTCTGGACGACGGGGCCGTATAAGTATTAAGAATATATTAATTTAATTATTAATTGTTATAATTTTTCAATAGTTTCTGCAAGTCTAGCCAATACTCCATTTTTACCTAATGCAAAAATTGACTCAAAAAGTGGAGGACTTATTTTTGTACCTGTAATAGAAACTCTCACTATTTGAAAACCAATTTTTGGTTTTACTCCTATTATTTTAAGTTCATCACGCATAAGTGTCTCTATTGTCTCAACTGTAAACTCTTCTAAATTTTTGATTTTTTCACGAACTGCCATTAAATATTCTTGACCCTCTTCAGAGTTAACACTATCCCAATCATCTTGATTCAATACAAAAGGCTCGTCTAAAAGAAATTCAATTTGAGGTTTTAAATCATTGAGTGTTTCCAACCTTTCTTGTACAGAAGGCAAAATTTTATTTAAACGCTCTTTTTCAGTATCAAATAATTCTCTTTCAATATTATGAGATATTTTATCAATTGCCATAGCTGTAAAACTGTTTGCATCAATATTTCTGATGTATTGACCATTCATCCATAAAAGCTTTGTAGTATCAAATATTGCTGGATTGGGTAAGACATTATTCAAATCAAATTTTGAAATAGCAAAATCTCTATTGAAGATTTCAATATCATCGCCTGGAGCCCAGCCAAGAAGACACATATAGTTGAAAAGTGCCTCTGGTAGTAATCCTTTATCTTTGAACGTATTTACAGAGGTATCTCCATGCCTTTTGCTAAGTTTTTTTCCGTCAGGTCCAAACAAAAGAGGAAGGTGGCAAAATGTTGGTATATCCGCATCTAATGCTTGCATTAAAAGAATATGTTTTGGAGTTGATGAAAGTATATCTTCTCCTCTTGCAATTGTTGTTATTTCGTAGTCTATATCATCAATAGTTGATGCCAGGTGATAAGTTGGTGACTTATCTGATCTCAAAATGATAAAATCTTCTACGTCGTTTAAATTAAATTTCATAGATCCACGTGTTATATCTTGAAAAGTTATTTCTTTTTCATTAGGAACCTTAAAACGAATAGCTCCATCATCTTCATATGCCAAGTTTTTTTCAAGTAAAGACTCTGCTATTTCCCTATATCTATCAAACCGTAAAGATTGTTTATATTCTCCATGAGGTCCGCCAACTTCGACACCTTCATCCCAATCAATCCCAAGCCATTTAAAGTTTTTTACAATATCTTGCATATATTCTTCACTAGATCTTGCAGTGTCAGTATCGTCTATTCTTACGAGAAATTTACCATTATTTGCTCTTGCGTAAAGCCAGTTAAAAAGTGCCGTACGAGCATTACCAATATGTAGGTAACCAGTTGGTGATGGTGCAATCCTTAGTTTCATATGCTATTCAACTGTATTGATTTGCGTACCAAGAGTGTCGATTTCAATTTTGATTTCGTCTCCTCTTTCTACTTTACTCACACCTTCAGGTGTGCCGGTTAGAATTACATCTCCTGGCAACAAGGTCATAATTGAAGAAATGAATTCCAGTATTTCTCCTATTTTAAACATCATATCTCTAGTATTACCATCTTGTTTTAAATCACCATTCACGTATGATTTAATTTGAAGTTCTGGTGAATCCACAAATTCAGTTTGTATATATGGTCCGAGTGGACAGAAAGTATCAAAACCCTTGGCTCTTGTAAAATGGCCTGTCTTACCCTGAAGGACACGTTCCGACAGATCGTTAGCAATTGTAATTCCTAATACATGATCCATCCAATTATTTTTATCTATGTTTTTAGACACCTTTGAAATTACCAATGCAAGTTCAGCTTCAATGTCTACGTGCTCTCCAATACTTGGATATTTAATATTTTGCCCAGAACCTATTACTGAAGTTGAGGGTTTAATAAATATTATTGGGTTTTCTGGCATATTTTCGCTATATTCTGGCAAACCCATCTCTGCAGCATGTTTGGCATAATTTTTAGCTATTGCAACTACCTTGGAAGGTAATACTGGAGCTAATAATTCAATCTCCTCAAGATCGTAAACTTCTTCTGTGTTTTCCCAAACTACAAAAGGAGACCCATCATATCTTGTAACCTTACCCTCATGAAGGTCACCATAAAATATTTCATTCTCGTATTTTGCTCTAACTATTTGCATATAAATACCTTATTGAACCCTCGTTATATGGGACTATGTTAAAAAATTAAACACAGTACTCAAATGGGCACCTTGCAATTTTTCCTTAGAACATATGTTAAGAACGTCATCAGTTAATTCTCCAGTATTATCTTCAGTAATTCTGAGTAAACCAAGAACTAGGTGAAAATCACGAGTTGTGGGAGCTCTGCCAAAGTGGGATGCCCTAAATAGAATTAGGTTAACAATTATTGTACTGATTAATTTTTTCTTTGGGTGGCTTGACCACAGCACATTATCTTTATTAACAATCTTCATGGCAAACCCACTGTCTGGCCCAACATTACCATACTGTTCAAAATCAGGCTTTACTGTTTCAGCTGGTCTTGATGGCATTCTGCGTGGAACTGGCATACTCGTTTCAGATTTATTCTCTTGAAATTGTATTTTTATATTTGGTTCTTGAGACATTAAATTAATGTTATATAATTTTTAAAATTATCGTCTTGACCATTAACTATTTCCAGGTATTTAGTTCTAATTTTTGAAGTAACCTCACCTACAGTTCCATCGGAAATTTTAATAGAGTCTACAGAAACGACACCCACTATTTCGGTTGCTGTTCCCGTAAAGAAAATTTCATCTGATGCGATTAAGTCTGCAGGGCTGAGGTCTTGCTCTACTACTGGTATGTCCAGGTACTTAGCAATTTCTATAACCATTTTTCTTGTTATCCCACCAAGTGCGCCAGTCTCAATTGATGGAGTTAAGAGTTGATCATTTTTATAAATAAAAATATTTTGTCCACTACCTTCAGCGACAGTCCCATTGTCACTCAGCATAATTGCATCATCAAAACCTTCTTTAACTGCATCTATTTTTGCTAAAGTTGAGTTCATATAACCACCTACACCTTTAGCAAAAGGTTTAAAACTTTTTGGACTAATTCTCTGCCAGTCAGAAATACAAACATTTACGCCTTGGCTTCCTGCGTCGTCACCAAGGTAGGCTCCCCACTCCCAAGCTGCGATAGCTACTCTTACAGGTATATCTTGTGGAAGCAATCCCATCTCTCCGTCACCAAAGAAAACTAATGGTCTAATGTATGCCGACTTAAGCTTATTGACTTTCACTATCTCTTTAATTGCATTAGATATAACATTTTTATTGAAAGGTATTTCTAAATTATAAGCTTCTGCCGATCTGTATAGTCGATCAACATGGTCATCTAAGAATTGTACTGAAGTGCCTTTTTCAGTTTCTCTAGCTCTCATTCCTTCAAAAACGCCTGTACCGTAATGTAGAGTGTGTGTCATAACACTAACATTTGCATTATCCCACTCAACAAGTTCACCATCTAGCCAAATAAATTCTGATTTTTTCATTATTAAATACAAATACTACACCTTTTATTCAATGAAGCCATAAAAAATACTATTATTCAAATATGAAAACTTTTATAGCATCAGGATTTGGTGCTGGAATCTTGTGGAGAACTTTTTTTGGAGAAAAAAAAGGCGGAGGTTCTTTTGCATCATTAGTTTTCGTTGGAATAATTTACTTTTTACAGTTAGAAATTATTTGGTTATTAATAATTTTTATTTCTTTAACAATTATTTACTTTGTATCCGTAGATGATATTTCTGCTTCAAATGATCCTAGTTGGATAACTCTAGATGAAATAGTAGGAATGAGTTTTGCTTCTTTAGCTTCACCTTCAGAATTATTACCTCTTTTGACAGGATTTATAATATTTAGAGCTTCAGATATTTTAAAAACACCAAAAATTGTTGCTCAAATGGAGGAAATTCCAGGGAAAAAAGGTGTTCTCTATGACGATTTAGCTGCTGGGGGTTTCGGTTTGCTTGGAGCAGTAATAGTTAATCAGATTATGAACTTATCTCTTTAAGTAATAGTTCTTTTGCAACTGATGGATTGACTTGACCTTTTGAAATTTTTATAATCTGACCAACTAAAAACCCTATCAACTTTTCTTCTCCGTTTGCAATACGTTCTAAAACTTCTGAATTGTTTTCAATGACTTCCTCTACAATTTTGCTTATTTCTTCTATATTGTTTTCTTGAATAAGATTATTTTCTGAAGCAAATTCTTCAGGAACTATCTCTTGTTCTATTAAGTTTGCAAGTATTTCTTTACCAGAAGTGAAGGAGATTTTATCTTCTTTGACGAGCAGTATTATTTCACTAAGATTTTTTGCTGTTACCCAATTAGGAAGGTCCTTTATTTCTAATTTTCTTAATTGGCCCTGAAGCTCTCCAGTTACCCAGTTAAATGAAGATTTAGAATCACCTGTTATCTCTGTAATACTCAGGTATAGATCACCTATCCAATTTTTATTTTTTCCAAGATTGTTGGCATCTTCTATACTTAAACCAGTCTCAATAAACATTTTTCTCTTTTGTGAGGGCAACTCTGGAATTATTGTTTTAATTTCATTTACAAAGTCATTACTTAAGATCATATTTGGAATATCTGGATCTGAAAAATATCTATAGTCCGCACTTCCCTCTTTAGATCTCATTGAACTTGTTACTTCTTTTTTTTCATCCCAGTGCCTAGTTTCTTGAATAATATTTTCTTCAGCAATTAGCATCTTGGTTTGTCGTGATATTTCATATTCTATAGCTTTCTCTAGAGATTTAAGAGAGTTCATATTTTTTATTTCAACTTTTGTCCCCAACTCTTTATCCCCTTCATGTGCAACAGATATATTTGCATCAAACCTTAAGTTGCCTTTTTCTAACTTTCCTTCTGATATGTCCAAATCGATTACTAGTTGTCGGAGTTCCTCGATATAAGCAACTGCTTCCTTGGAAGATTTAATCAATGGTTTTGTCACAACTTCAACTAAAGGTATGCCTGCTCTATTGAAATCAAGATGTGTACTAGTAGCAGAATCTATTCGTCCTGAACCAATATGTGTACTTTTGCCCGTGTCTTCTTCCATGTGTACACGTTCAATTTCCACAGTTCCAAATTCACCATCTACAACAATTTCTAGAGATCCTTCTGTGCCAACAGGTAGGTCAAATTGTGAAATTTGATAGTTTTTAGGTAAATCTGGATAAAAGTAGTTTTTTCTGTGAAACATTCCATCATTGGTGATATTGCAATTAGTACTTAATGCTAAAAGGGTTATAAACTCAATAGCTTTTTTGTTTGGGACAGGTAAAGAACCTGGTAATCCCAAACAAGTTGGACATAAACTTTCATTTGGTAATTCTGTATCAAGAACATGACACCTGCAAAACATTTTAGAGTTTGTTTTTAACTCCACGTGGGTTTCCATTCCGATAGTTGGGATAATACTCAAGAAACAACTCCATTAATTACTGGTTCTTCAGTAAACGCTACTAATGATTCAAGAGATTCAGAAAAATCTAATAATGTATTATCGGTATTTGAAGGACTCATTATTTGAACAGATAGAGGAAGTCCCTGTGAAGATAGGCCAGTTGGGATACTAATTGCTGGCATGCCTACTAAGTTAGCCGGTATAGTGCATAAGTCTGACATATACATCTCTAGTTGGTTATCAGATTTTTCTCCAAACTTAAATGGATCTGAAGGAGTAGTTGGAGATATTAGATAATCAACATCTTCATAAATATCTGTGAATTCTTTTTTCATCATTGCTCTAGCTTTCAATGCCTGGCCGTAATAGGCATCATAATATCCTGCAGAAAGCGCATATGTTCCTAAAAGTATTCTCTTTTTAACTTCTGGTCCAAAACCATTAGCACGAGTAAGCTCCATCATCTCTGAACTTGTGCTACCTGGAACTCTATTTCCATATCGTACGCCATCAAATCTTGAAAGATTTGCAGAACACTCAGCAGGAGCAATGAGATAATAAATACTGATAGACATTTTTGTCAAAGGAAGAGAAACTTCAATAATTTCGTGACCTTCTGCCTCCAGCAATTTAGCGACTTTGTGAACTTCTTTTTTGGCATCTTCAGATATGCCATCTTCCATAAGCTCTTTAATAATGCCTATTTTTGCATTTTTTAATTTTGGTTGTTTAGCTTTACTTTCTATTAACGAAGTTGCATCACGAGGATCGTGACCTTTCATAGAATTAAAGATTAATCTTGCATCTTCAACATGATTTGTTATTGGCCCTATTTGATCTAGAGATGATGCAAATGCAACCAATCCAAATCGTGAAACTGTTCCATAAGTTGGTTTAAATCCAACAACTCCACAAAATGATGCAGGTTGCCTAATGGAGCCTCCCGTATCACTTCCAAGAGATGCAATAGCTGATCCAGCTGATACAACTGCAGCAGAACCACCTGAGGATCCACCTGGTACTCTTGAACTATCCCAAGGGTTTTTTGTTGGACCAAAAGCTGAATTTTCAGTGGAAGATCCCATAGCGAATTCATCTAAATTGGTCTTTCCTGTAAATAAAGCACCTTCATTTTTTAGTCTTGTTATTACTGTGGCATCATAAGGAGAAATGTAATTTGATAGCATTTTTGATGAACAAGTAGTTGCATATCCTGAAATATTAATATTATCCTTAATTGCAATTGGAATGCCGTCAAGTGTTCCTAAATTTTCACCTTTTTCGTATCGCTCATCTGAATTAAGAGCTTTTTTAAGATTTTCTTCTTGAAATAGTTCTAAGTGACCATGAATAATAGATTCGGTGATAGCAGCTCGTTCGAAAGTTTCAGCATAAAGTTCGGAAGGTTTAAGTTCTTTATTTTTAAATAATTGATTTATTTTTGAAATTGGAAGTTTATAGTTATTCATCATTAATCCAATGAAGGTGGGACAACAAATTGACCATCTTTGGATTCAGGCGCATTGCTTAAAGCTTCTTTATGAGTAAGTGATTTAGAAGCAATATCTTCAGCTAGATTTAATGACATACCAAGTGGATGAATGCTGATTTTATCATCTGGTAAATCCATTTTACTTAATGCGTCAAAATGTTCGATGATCATAGAAAGGTCGTTCTTTAATCTATCTTCTTCTTCCTGATTTAGTTTGATTGATGCCAATTTAGCAACATTTTTTATGTCTATTTTGTCTGCCATTTCAAAACCCTTTTAAGTACCTCACGATTGACTCATATGATTCTACTATTTGACTCGTATTAACAAATTCATCTGGAGAGTGGGCAAGTAGAGGATCTCCTGGTCCATAATTTACAGCTGGTATATTTTCCTGTGAGAATCTCGCTATATCAGTCCAAGCTTGTTTTGGGGTAACATCTGCACCTGTAATTTTTATGAAATCTTTAACCTTTTGAGATTCAAGATTAGGTAGTGCCCCATTTGAAGAATTTTTTATTTTGATAGTTCCATATTTTGCAAATGTATCAGCTAAAAGCTTTGAGGCCTCGGATTCGTTTTGTGTTGGTAAAAACCTAAAATTTATATTCAAGTTCACGTGTGAAGGAATAACATTGTTGGCTGAACCACCGGATATAGTCGTAACTGTAATGATTTGTTTAAAAAGTAAACCATCGATAGTATGCTCTTCTATTTGGTTTTCATTAATAAATCCAATTACTTCTGACAATTTCAATATCGGATTCTCGCCCATCCATGGCCTTGCTGAATGTGATGATTTTCCATCTATCTGAAGATCAGCATTTACAGATCCTAGACAGCCTAGTTGTACTTCTCCATTTGTTGGTTCTAGTATTACGGCAAATTCTAAATTGAAATCACTTTTTAAGATTGGCATTAATAATTCAAGTCCATTATTTACCATTGGTCCTTCTTCTGCTGTATAAAAAACGCCAACGATGTTCTCAAAATTACTCGTTAAAACTTGTAACATAACGGCAATTCCAGCTTTCATGTCAACTGAGCCTCTTCCGTATACCTTTGAGGTGTCTTCAATCACTACCTGGGTTGGATCAAATGGTACCGTATCTACGTGTCCAACGAGTGCAATGTTGGAATCTGAAGATGGATAATGAGCTATTATTCCTCCATTATTTCTAATGATTTCCCCTGAAAAATCTGAATTTATTAAATAGTTCTCTATGAAATCTAGTATTTTATTCTCATCACCAGTTACAGATTTTATAGCAATTAACTCTTCTGTTAATTTATCTAACTTCAAACTTGAACTCCAAAGGTCCTTAAAGCGTCATTGAGTGATGTTTTCTCATTTGTTGATTCTTTTCGTTTCCCGATTATTAAAGCACATGGAGTATTAAATTCTCCACTTGGAAATACTTTAGGTCGTGTTCCTGGTATCACCACTGAGTTCTCAGGTACAAGTCCCTTGTATTCTTTTGGTTCCTCACCAGTCACGTCAATAATTGGGGTTGTACCTGTAATGGTTACATTTGCACCAATAACAGCACCTTTTTCAATTTTGACTCCCTCTACAATGATTGACCTAGATCCGATAAAAGCACCATCTTCAATGATTACTGGCATTGCACTAGGTGGCTCTAGTACTCCTCCAATTCCAACTCCTCCTGATAAATGTACATTTTTACCAATTTGAGCACAAGAACCAACAGTTGCCCATGTGTCAACCATTGTCCCAGAACCAACGTAAGCCCCTATATTTACAAAACCTGGCATGACAACAACTCCAGGTTCGCAAAAACCTCCGTACCGAACAACGCCAGGTGGAACTACCCTAATCTTTAATTCTTCATAATTTTTTTTAGGTGCAATCTTGTCATAATATTCCAGTTCACCGGACTCAATGATTTCTAAGTTTTTAACTGAGAAGTAATAAAGAATCGCAGTTTTGACCCATTCATTAACGACCCAGTCATTTTCAATAGGTTCTGCAACTCTAATTTTTCCATTATCTAATAATTGAATTACATTCTCAATTACTGTGACATCACTTGCTGTTACATTATTGATGTCTATTCCTTCGATTTTATCCTTAAAATTTTCCATAATTTGTATTGGTCTCTTTTTAGTTATTAGATAATATTTTAGTGTATGAAAAAGAACACTTATAGACTTATTTTTCTTTCTTTGACTTTGTTGTTAATGCTTACTGTCTTTATAGGGGTGAACTTTTATCAAGATAACGATGAAACTATTGAACTTCCCACAGTAATAGAGGGTATTTCCCCCTTACCCAACTACCAAGTTCCACAACAAACTTCAATAGAAATTAACTTACCAGTTGATTATGAAATTGTGTTAATTGTAAATAATTACATAATTCCTTCATCTGAAATAATGAATGTTGAAGCTACCGGTGTGTTCATATGGAAACCAGGACCAAATAAAACTTTTGAAAGCTGGAATCCTGGAGAACAGAACATCCGAATCACATGGAGTAAGGTTGTTGGGCTACCTGACGTCGGTGAATTTTCTTGGAAGTTTTATATTAATAATTAGATAATTAAATCTAGTAACTCATTTTCAGATAAAATTTCTACCTTAAGCTCGACGGCTTTCTTGTACTTTGAACCTGGATTACTACCTGAAATAAGAAAATCTGTATTTTTTGATATTGATGTTGTTACAGAACCTCCATTTTTTTCAATTAAATTTATAAAGTCTTGTCTGTTTGAATTTTGGAGCGTTCCAGTTATAACGAAAGTTTTTCCACTGAGCTCACTATCAATAACTGTATTAATCTCCTCAAAATTAAACCCCTTTTCTTGAAGGGTATTAAGTGTAAGTAGGTTTTTTTCAACTAATTTCCATTCATTTAAGGAATTAATAACACTCACTGAAATTCCGTGTATCTTTTCTAAATCTTCAGAGTTAGCGTCTAAAATTTTATTAATTGAGCCAAAGTTTTGAATTAGCAAATTAGCAGTCCTTTTACCAATAAAGCGAATACCTAAAGCTGTTAGTAGTCTTGATGGGGGTGATTTAATTGATTTTTCAATAGATGTAATTAAGTTTGATGCTTTTTTATCTTCCCACTGAGGTAATTTTATGAGATCTTCATATTTGAGACTGAAAATATCTTCAACTTCTTTAATTAAATCGAATGTTAATAAAGACTCGATAGTTTCTTTACCCATTCCATCTATTTCAAGACCTGTTCTAGAGGCAAAAAATATAATCGATTCTTTTTTAGCAATCTTACAAGAAGTTCCCCCACTACATCGAGGAACTTTCTCATCTTGTATAAAATTAATTTTAAAATCTCCACATGGACAAGTAGAAGGCATATTCCATTTGTTTTGTGATCCATCTCGTCTTTTGTCTAATGAACTAACAACCTCAGGTATAACATCCCCAGCTCTACGAACTACAACATAATCATTAATCCTTAAATCCTTTCTACTTATCTCATCAGGATTATGCAGCGATGCAAAGGATACAAGAGCTCCACCTACATTGACAGGCTCTAAAACAGCAACTGGAGTTATGGCACCTGTTCGACCTGTTTGCAACTTGATATCTAAAAGCTTTGTTGTTTGCTCCTCTGCTTGAAACTTAAAAGCAACAGCCCAGCGTGGAGACTTTGCAGTGAATCCTAATTCATCTTGTATAGCTGTTGAATTAACTTTCATTACAACTCCGTCTATTTGATAAGCATAATTATTTCGTTTATTTTCAATTCTTTGCAATGTATTTTGAATATCTTTAATGGAATTAGTTAAATACACTGAGTTGGTCTCAAATCCATACTTTTTTAATAGGTTAGTTTGCTCTTCATGTGATGAAAATGCATCCTGATTCGTGTGATCGATTAACTGATAGGCCAATAACCTAATATCTCTTTTAGAAGTAATAGACGAATCTTTTTGTCTTAATGATCCTGCCGCAGCATTCCTTGAATTAATAAAAGCTGAGCCTCCCTCACTTCTGATTTTTGCCATTAATGACTTGTCATCTGGAGTTGGGTTTTTTAAAGATTTAAGACGTTTGAGTATTTCCTCATCCTTTTTTCTTTTTTTATTTAGCGCATTAAAACTTTCTGTTGGCATATATATTTCACCTCTGATTTCAATTTCACCCTTAGCAAGTGTGTTTAATCGTAATGGCAAGTTCATGATGGTCTTTACGTTGTGTGTTACATCCTCTCCAATGACTCCATCACCACGTGTAAGCCCTTGCTGAAGAATTCCGTCTTTATAGGTAATAGAAATTGCTAGACCATCTATTTTTGGTTCAAGTGAAATTGGATAGAGTTCTTTGTCAGTTATTTTTTTGAGTCTTTCAAACCATTTTGTAATATCATTAATGCCTTCTGCGTTATCTAAACTATACATTCTCTGTCGATGCTCAATTTGGTCAAAAGCATTATCTGGTGTTCCTGTAACTCTCTGGGTGGGTGAATACTCTTTTATCTCATTTGGATGTTTAATTTCATATTGCTTTAGTTCGTTAAATAATTTATCGTATTCACCATCAGACATGATTGGTTTATTCAGTACGTAATATGCATGTTCAGCTTGAGAAAGCTCTTCAATAACTTTGTCTACATCCTTACCATTCATACCGTTAATGCCTCATTGAGCTTTGATGTAATTCTTCCTCCACCAATAAGTTTTGTGCCGGTGTATAAAACACCAAACTGACCAGGAGCTACTCCATATGTTGGTTCCAATAGAGTTACTTCTAGAGAGTGTTCTGAGAGCATTTCTATCGTACAAGGTAAATCTTCAGAATTATATCTAGTTTGGATTGTGAGGTTATCATTTACTATATCATTCACAAAAGAAACATCTTCAAGATAAAAGCTAGCTGTTAACAAATCTTTCTTATCACCTACAAATACTTTTTTATTTCGTACATCTATTTTTGTAACATATTTTGGAGCACCTTGTCCTCCTGGAATCCCTTTTCGTTGACCAACAGTAAACTCATGAACACCGCTGTGCTGACCCATACTCGAACCATCACTATTAACAATTTCTCCTGAAGTAGAAATATCAATTCTTTTATCTACAAAATTTCTATAATTCTTTTTTCCTACAAAACAAATATCCTGACTATCTTTTTTAAATGCAGTTTTTAATCCTAAATCAGCAGCTATTTGCCTTACTTCAGGTTTAGATATCGTTCCAAGTGGGAACATGACGTGTTCAAGTGTTGATGAAGTTAACATATGTAATACATAAGACTGATCTTTATCAAGATAATCAGCCTTGTGGAGTTCAAAGGTTTTATCTTTTTCAACTACTTTCGCGTAATGTCCGGTGGCCACTTTGTCGCAATTTAGTTTTTTAGCTTGTTTTAAAAAGTGATCAAATTTGACTGATCTATTGCATTCAACACAAGGATTAGGTGTCAAACCCCTTGCATACATGTCAATGAAGTTATCTACGACTTTTTCAGAAAACGATTCCGTGTAATCTAATACATAATAAGGAATATCAAGCTTGGCCGCGACTTTTCGGGCATCTTCACTATCTGAAGCCGTACAGCATCCTGTTTCAGGCATTTCCCCATTAGGTCCCTCCCACAATTTCATAGTGACACCAATCACTTCATGACCCTGAGACTTAAGGAGTCCAGCAACTACAGATGAATCCACTCCTCCACTCATAGCGACTAAGACTCTCATTTCATACCCTCTATTGAAGCGATAACTATCTCAGCAGCATGGATGCCATCTCCCTTTTTACTATTCCAACCAAAACTGAATCTCAAATGGCTATTAATAACATCACTGGATATTTTCATTGATTGAAGCACGTGTGAGGGTTTCTGTGCACCGCTAGCACAAGCAGAGCCTCTTGAAACTCCTAATCCCTGAAGATCAAGAGAAACCATTAGAGTCTCAGAGTTGAAACCTTTAAATTGAATATTTGAAATATGTTCTAATCGATCAACATCGTCACCTAAGACAATAATATCTTGGGAATTTTTAAGGATATTCTCAAATTCTTGACGTTCATTGCGTATTTTTTCATTTTGAGAAATTATATTTTGTTGCTGCTCGTCTAGTGCAGCTGATAAACTTGCTACACCAGAAACATTCACAGTACCTGCTCTTCTTTCAAGTTCCTGCTTTCCTCCATGAAGAAAACTAGGAAGTTTTACTTCAGAACTTAAATACATAATTCCTATACCTTTTGGTCCTCCAATTTTGTGACCAGATATAGCGGCACTTTGGATGCCTAAGTTGTGAAAGTCTAATTTAGTAGTAGCGACCGCCTGAACGACATCCGAATGAAATATTAGTTTCGAATTTAAAGCTTTTAAGCCTTGTGCTATTTCCTTGACTGGTTGTATTATTCCTGTCTCATTATTAGCTAACATTATTGATACAATTTCTGTGTTTGAATTTACAGCTTCTAAAACATCTTTAGTTTCAATCACACCTCTGTTATCACAGGGCACTAAATTTACTTTGTACCCTAGAGACTCAACCCATTCCGCAGAAGCAAGAACAGCCTCGTGTTCAATTTCAGAAGTAACTAATTCTGCACTTTTATTTTTATTATTGATGAACGGCATTTTAATTATCCAATTATCAGCTTCGGTACCTCCACTTGTAAATGTTATCTCTTTTGGAGCTGCACCGAAATGGCCTGCAATATTATCACGTGAATCTTCAAGAATATTTTTAGCTTTTCTTGAAAGTGCATGTCCGCCTGATGAGTTTGCGAAGGCCTCTGCCTCAGTTTTTTTATATGCTTCAAATGCAACATCTCTCATAGGAGTACTGGCAGCATGGTCTAAATAGAGATATTCATTTTTTTTCATATTTATTTATTCTACTTATGAAGTAATATTGTTTAACAGACAATGAGTAAAACAATTAGCGTATCAACAATTATCGATAAATCGCTTAATGACGTCTGGAGTGAAGTATCTATCCTTAAAAATCATACAAACTGGATGAAAGACGCTGTAAACATTGAGTTTTTAGATGAGAAAACACAAGGACTAGGTACCAAAATGAAAGTATTAACAAAAGTAGGTCCAATTAAATTATTTGACTATATGACTGTTACTGAGTGGATTGATAAGAAATCAATAGGAGTAGATCATGTTGGCATTGTCACTGGAAAAGGTAAGTTTACATTAGAGGAGCTAAGTAGTGAGCAGACAAAATTCACCTGGAAAGAAACATTAAAATTTCCAATATATTTAGCTGGACCAATAGGAGAATTTTTTGGTGGGCCTGTTTTGAAACTAATCTGGAAAAATAATCTAAATGGATTGAAGGATTTATTTGAAAATGAAAAATAAAATAACCTTTTTATCACTAGTTTTATTAATTTTTATAGGTTGTAGTTCTGAAGAAACATCAACTGAAGAAAACACAGTTAACAATGAACAGGGCGAACTTATTATCTCGAAGGGCTTAGGCAAAACTTCAGAGATATTTGTTTCTAACTGGAATAAATTAGTTTCTTCTATTGCAGAGGATGAACAAACAAAAGACTTCTTTTCTATGAATCCAGACGAAGTTAAATGGACCAGTCTTGATAAAGATACGTTATATTATGAATTTGGAAATCTTGAAAATCCTCAAAATATTTTTGTAATCAATTTAAAAGTTGATAAAGAAAATAATACCGTCACACAAATTGAGTTTTTTGCTCCTACCTCGAAAGATGAAATTAATTCTCAACAGTCAAAACTTTTTTTCTTAATCGTGATCGCACTTTCAGATGAAACACTAGAAAAAGAGGATAGAGAAAATATACTCAACAATCTCGGATTATATGAGGAACTGTCCAATCCTAAACAGTTAGCTGGTAGTGTAACTAAAAATAATGTTCGATATATTCTTGAGCCATTAATTGAGAATAATTTACTCTTTGGATTGAATTTATATACAAGTCTTGTAGGAACAACAAATACTTAAGAAGCGATAACTTCCTCAACACCAGGTACTTTTTCTTTAAGAATTCTTTCAATTCCACTCTTTAGAGTTGCTATTGATAAAGGGCAACCAACACATGCACCAAGCATCTCAATATTTACAACACCATTATCTACTGAAGCTAATTTAATATCTCCCCCATCAGCTTGAACAGCTGGACGTATGTATTCAATTGTCTCGTTCAAAATATCGAGATCAATGTCTACTTGCTCTTCTCTCTTCTTCGGAGAAGGAAAATTTATATTATCTTGGTTTTCCATAACTTAATTATATTCTATAACTGCGCCAATCGAGTCTAATGATGAAACAATATCTTCATAACCCCTATCTATATGATCTACCCCAGTGATTTGGGATTCTCCTTCAGCTTGGAGAGCAGCAACAATTAAACTTGCCCCAGTTCTTATATCGGTTGAATTTACTGGTGCACCTGAAAGACTTTTAACGCCCTTTATCATTGCATGCTGCCAACCAGTTTGAATATTGGAACCCATCCTTTGAACTTCTGGAATCCATTGGAAGCGTTGATCGTAAACATTCTCAGTTATAATTGACGTTCCCTCAGCTTTTAACAATGCAGCACCAAATATTGGCTGTAAGTCGGTTGCAACTCCAGGAAATGGTAATGTTGATAATTCAATTGCGCTGAATTTATTTGTAGATTCAACAGTTAGAGAATTTTCCTCAATATTTATATTCATACCTATTTCCTGAAATTTTTTAATTTCCATAGGTAAAGTGCTCGCATTTATTCCAATAATAGAACCCGATCCACTCGTAGAAGCTAGGGCAGCAATAAATGTACCTGCTACGACTCTATCCCCAACAACATCATGGTTTGTCGGGTTTAAGGATGTTACACCTTCAATTGTAATTTCACTTGTGCCTTCACCTCTTATCTGAGCACCCATATTTTTTAACATTTTTACAATATCAACTATTTCAGGTTCTCTGGCGGCATTTTCAATTACAGTCTTACCCTCAGCAAGAACAGCTGCTAAAAGTGTGTTTTCCGTTGCTCCTACTGATGCATAGGGTAAATTAATTTCTACACCCTTGAGTCCATCTGTTTCACCAATTAATACACCATGCTCAAGATGAAAATTGGCTCCCATTTTTTCAAGAGCGTCGAGATGCATTTGTACAGGTCTTGGTCCAAGTTGATCTCCGCCAGGGAAAGCTATCATAGCTTTGCCTTTACGTGCCAACAAAGGTCCTAATATAACAATTGATGCCCTCATTTTTTGTACGAGCTCATATGGTGTCTCAATTCCAATATCTTCTGGAGAATCTATTATTAAAGTGCTATTTTCAAATGAAGACTTAATTCCCAAATAACTAAGAACTTCTCTCATGTAAGTTACATCAGTAATGTTTGGTACATTATTTATTTCATATTTACCAGAAGCAAGAAGAGGTAATACCATCTGTTTTAAGACGGCATTTTTTGCGCCCTTAATTTTGATATCACCATTTAATTGATGATTACCTTCAATTACTATATGTTTTTCCACTATCATTGATACTACTTAAAGATTTAAGTGTAACAATAAATTTATGTCAGAATCAATAATTGTTTATAAAGCTAATGATCATCTTGAGGCATCATCATGCTTATCAAATTTGATAATTAACGAAATTAATAAGAGTAAAAAGAATTCATTTACTATTGGATTGTCGGGAGGAAGTACACCAAAAATTACTTATTCCTTACTAAAGAATGATATACAAGATCTCTCGAAGATAATATTTTGGACCGTTGATGAAAGATGGGTCCCTAGGGACGATGAATATTCAAATCAAAAAATGCTCAATTCAATTTTTGCTGATAGTACTGCGAAAATATTGGAAGTAGAGTATTCCGGTTTATCTGCAGAAAGGGATGCGAATAAATACGCATCTAAACTTGAAAACAATATAACTAATTTTGATACTGTAATCCTAGGTGTTGGAGAGGATGGTCACATCGCTTCACTATTTCCTGATACAGTAGCAGTTAATGATACAGAAAATTTCTATGTATCAAATGAGGTAAATATCCTTTCTAAATGGAGAGTAACAGCTACTTTTAAACTACTTAAAGAAGTGGATAATGTTTATTTACTAGTAACAGGTAATAACAAAAAGGAGATACTTAAATCTATTATGAATAATGGAAACACCTCTGCTAATAAACTGATAAACGAAAGAAAAAAAACAATACTTATTACTGATCAAGAAATATAAGAACTCAATATTTTTATCTGTCTCCTATATGTTCTATTAAGTTATCCTTAGCCAGGATGTTATTGAAAAATTATCTTCAAATACTGTTAACTTCGAGTTTGTGGGGTTCATCATTCCTTCTTATGAAATTTGCATTAGAAGAACTGGATCCATTTCAAATTTCTTTTTATAGGATATTGATTGGAATGATTTTTATAAATTCATTACGAATTGAAAAAGTAAAACTTTCAAGGAAAGATCATCTATACACTGCATTAGTTGGCATGTTGTGGATGACACTTCCGTTTTATTTATTTGCAGAGTCTGAAAAAACTATAACTTCAAGTTTGGCAGGTCTGGTAAATGGTTCGACTCCAATTTTTATTAGTATGTTTGCAGTTGTATTTTTTCGGCAGAAAATTTCAAATCTTAAAAAAGTTTATCTTTTTACTGGTTTTTTAGGTATTTACATCCTTACTTTTGGATTCCAGACTGCAAACCTTGAATTAAGCAAAGGATTCTTGTTAGCTTTATTAGCATCAATAAGTTATGGATTTGCTGCAAACTTTGTCCAACCCCTTATTAAGACTTACGGAGCACTAAATACATTAAGAATGGCTCTAAGATATGCATCATTATTTTCCTTTATTTTATTTAGTTTTAATAGTGAATACTTCCTTCCAACTTTTACAGGCTCACTACCATCTATTCTAATTTTAGGCATTGGTGGAAGCGGAGTAGCATTTCTATCTTTTTATAAGCTTATAGATGATGTAGGAGCTATTTTTGGTTCAATTACTGTATATATCATTCCTATATTTTCAGTAATCTTCGGATACATATTTTTAGAGGAAACAACATCTTTATCACAGATATCTGGAATAACTGTAATTATTTTGTCAGCTTATTTATTTACTAAAACTACTGACTAATTCTTTGGACTAACAAATAATCCTTCAGCAACAGCAGCAATTTTCTCATCATCTAAATATAATTCAGCTTTGTAAATTGAACCTTGATCGTTAACTGAATCTCTCCACGCCTTTACATGAACGAATACTGTGCTGTTATTAACAGGTCTAATGTATTTTGCAGTAAAAGTCTTAGTTACAACCATCTCACCAAGTAGGAAACTGAGGGGTCCCATTGTGCAGTCCATAAAAGAATCAATAATTCCTCCGAGGGTTGTATTCATGGGATTAAAGTATTTTTCCTGAATTGGATATTTGCACTCAAGATATTCCTCTTCTTCGTTAAAGGTTACGAACTCACCCTTCAACTCTTTATAAATATTAGGTATAGGTAAATCTCCCCATGTTCTTTCAGACATGAAAAGATTTTAACATTAACTACGCATTAAATGAATATAAGAAACTTAAGACTATCTTCCTTTTGGATGCCAAACAGTTTTAGTTTCAATAAATGGAAATAAAGCTTCTAAGCCCATAGTTGGTGGATTTATGAAGATTCGTTTTAGTGATTTGGATGCATTTTCTTTAATCATTGTTTTTTCATCATTATGAATTTCTTTATATATTGCCATTGCGGTAATCTCGACATGGTTGCTTATATCCTCAATCAATAATTCAAATTTCCCAGACATTATATTTAAAGCACCACCTGGTAAATCAGAATTATTGATATCTTCTGCGAGTTTAAGTGCAAGTACAGAATTTTCTTCGTTAAAGCTTATTACAGAACATCCTACTGTTAAGGCCGGTAACATATTTAAAAGTAAACTATTGAGTGACTGTGTGTTTGAATTTAGAGTAAATACAACTCCAAGTGATTCCTGGTGGGAAATATTGAAGAAATCACCCGCTACAGGATTGAGGTTACCAGTCATCTGTTCCCACTTATCGGCCATTCCCGCATACCAAATTATTGAATCTACTGCTTTATGAATATCTTCCTTTGCTTTTGCTTTAGTTAATCCTGCATCCTGAAGAAGTTGTTGATAAGTTTCAAAATTACCTTCTAACATTTCTGAAAGCCTGTATAAGACTTGAGTTTTATTGTACGGAGAAAGTTTCTGCCAATCTGTATGGCCTTTTTTTGCTGCTACAACAGCATCTCTTATATCTTTTCTTGAAGTAAGTGGAACTTCATAAAATTCATTTTTAAGTTCAATCCGAAAAGTTTTTCCAGATTCGGACCTTACATATTTACCACCAACATAATTTTTATACGTTTTTTTTATTTCATTCATGATTGTACCTTTAGATATGACAGCAGACCGTGTCTTCCGCCCTCTCTTCCAAAACCAGATTCTTTATAGCCTCCAAATGGTGAAGATGGATCAAACTTATTAAACGTATTTGCCCAAATAACACCTGCTTGAAGCCTATCTGCTGTCCAGAGTATCTTTGAACCTTTTTCTGTCCATATCCCTGCAGATAGTCCATATTCAGTGTTATTTGAAATTTCAATAGCTTCTTCTGGAGTTCTAAAAGTTAAAGTTGTCAGCACTGGACCAAATATTTCTTCTCTTGAAATTCGGTAAGAAGGCTGTGCATTTGTAAATAGAGTTGGTTTAAACCAAAAACCATTTTGTGGTAATTCACAGTCTGTCTGAAAAATTGTTCCACCCTCTTCTACTCCCTCATTTACTAAGCTTGTAATCTTGTCTAATTGATCTTTTGAGTTTATAGCACCAATGTCTGTATTTTTATCTAATGGATTACCTACTCTAAGAGACTGCATCCTTTTTTCTAGTTTTGTAACAAATTCGTCATGGATATCTTCTTGTAGTACAAGTCTTGAACCAGCACAACATACATGTCCTTGGTTGAAGAATATTCCATTAACAACACCCTCTACAGCTTGGTCAATAGCAGCATCGTTGAAGACAATATTTGCCGCTTTACCACCCAATTCTAGAGTGAGTCCTATATCCCTATCTGCTGTCTCTTTTTGAATATACTTACCGACTCCAGTAGAGCCAGTAAAAGCAATTTTTGAAATATCCGGGTGCTTAACGAGTGCGGCACCAGTACTACCGTCACCAGTAACTAAATTAAATACACCAGGTGGAAGTCCTACTTCTTGACACAATTCAGCAAAAAGAATTGCAGTTAAAGGAGTACTCTCAGCGGGTTTTAAAATTACAACATTTCCAGTTGCTAATGCTGGCGCAACTTTCCAAGAAAGCATTAGTAGTGGAAAATTCCATGGAATTATTTGACCAACTATGCCATAAGGTTTTAAACCTTTTGCGTTCCAAGATAAATCTAACTTATCAGCCCAGCCTGCAAAGTAGAAAAAGTTCGCAGCGACTTGTGGTAAATCAAAGTCTCGTGATTCCTTGATTGGCTTACCACCGTCCAAGGTTTCTAGTACAGCAAATTCACGAGATCTCTCCTGAATTAGCCTTGCAAGCTTAAAGAGGTATTTAGCCCTTTCTGTTCCAGATAGTTTAGACCATATTTTTAGACCCTCTTTTGCAGATTCTACTGCTGAATTAATATCAATTTCATTACCTAAAGAAACTGAGGATAAAACTTCTTCTGTTGAGGGGGATATAGTTTTGATAAATTTTTTGGAATTAGCATTTTGAAATTTTCCATCAATGAAGATTCCGTATTTTTTTTCAATGTTAACAATAGAACTTGACTCAATTGATTCAGCGTATTCCCATTTATTCATGATTTAACCTCTTGGAAAATAGTAGCTTGACTGATACGCATTAGTTTTCAATTTTTTTATTTGTTTTAACACATCATCAACTAGGCTTGATGCTCCAAACCTGAAATAATCAGGGTTTAACCATTCACTCCCTAATTCTTCATTGACAATAACTAAATACCTGATTGCGTCTTTAGAATCCCTTATTCCACCTGCAACCTTTATACCAGCTTTGAAACCAGTGACAGTTTTATAATCCCACACTGCTTTTGCCATTAAATAGCATGCTTCTCTTGATGAACCGTTAGAAATCTTACCAGTTGATGTTTTAATAAAATCTGATCCTGCTGCTAATGAAATCAGGCTAGCCTTTTTAATATTTTCATATGTCCTGAGTTCTCCAACCTCTAAAATAGTTTTTAAGTGGACTGATTTACATACCTCTTTAAGTGCAACTATTTCATCGTACATTTTTCTATAGTCACCTTCAAAGAATGCCTTTCTATTTATAACAATGTCTATTTCGTCTGCGCCTTCATCAATTGCGAATTGAGTATCAAGTATTTTTGATTCAAGGGGGGCTTGTCCGCTTGGAAAATATGAAGAAACGGAAGCTACTTTTACATTAGAATTCTGAGTCATCTTTTTAGCTTTAGACACGAGTGCGGGATAAACACAAACAGCAGCCACACTTGGAACCTCATCATTACTTGGATCTGGTCTAATAGCTTTTGCTGTCATCTGTCCAATCTTACCCTCAGTGTCCTCCCCTTCAAGAGTTGTAAGGTCACACATTGAAATTATATAATTCAAAGCTTGGAGTTTAGAATCTTTTTTTATACTTCTTGTGGCGAGTGAGGCAACTCTTTCTTTGAGGCCAACCTCATCTACTCTTAAATTGTCAATTAACTCGACTGTATCGGACCAATTGAGAATATTTTGTGCTTCTTTTGTTAAAGACATAGCTCTATGGTAAAGCAAATTGTTATTTTTTAACAGAAGATTTTTTTAATCTAAGGCTTTTACCTTGCTGTTAATGTTGATTTCTTTCTTTTCTGTGATTTCTGCAATTCCACCAAAAACAGTAAAGATTTTGTGCCAGGATTCTTCTTTAGTTAATAATTTAGAAGCTAGTTCTGAACCCGTTTGTTCAATATGTTTTTGCAGTAGCGTTTTCAAATCAAGACTATCTATTTCATTTAACACATGTGATGTCGGTGCTGATTTTGATATATATTGATTAAAACTCTTCTGTGTATTCAAAACTATTACCTTACCGCCCGTCATTCCAGCTCCAAAATTGAATCCAATCTCCCCAAGAATAACTAGGGTCCCACCTGTCATGTATTCAGCTGCGTGAGCGCTGCATCCCTCAACAACAGCTATAGCTCCACTGTTTCTTACTCCAAATCTTTGGCCGACCCTACCGGATATAAATAATTGACCTCCAGTAGCACCATAAAGAAGGGCATTTCCAGCGGCATGGTACGCTCCTTGCATTTTTTTACCCTGAGGTATTATTGTTATACTTCCTCCACCCATACCTTTACCTACATAATCATTAGCACTCCCAGTTAGTTTCAGATTTATACCATCTCTTATAAAAGCTCCAAAACTTTGACCAGCTGAACCAGAAAGGCTAATTAGTGCGGGGTTTTTTTCAATTTGTTTGTTTAGCTTATTTATAGAAACCTCACCAGAAAGTCTTGCACCTATACTTCTGTCTTCATTGGATATTGGGTATTGTAAAAATGATTCTTTGTCTGCGTTCAATGATTTAATTACTTCAGAAGTTATTCTTCTTGATAATCTACCCTCATCGTGTCTGATAAATCCAGGATGCTTCTTCTCTGGTACTGCATTCACAAGAAGTTTGTGCAAGCTACTAGGTAGATTATTATTTAAAACTTTAAGTCCTAACAGATCGGCATGTCCTATTAAATCATCCAGTTTATTTACATTGAATAATTGCAAATACTTCTGTACGTCTTCAGCGAGAAAAGTGAACAATTGCATAACCTGTTCAGGTGCTCCATTAAACTTTGCTCTTAAATTTTCATCTTGAGTTGCAATTCCAACGGGACATGTGTTTTCATGGCATTGTCGTACCATTTTGCATCCCAATGCTAAAAGTGGCAAAGTTCCAAAACCAAATCTATCAGCACCTAAAGTTGCTGCAATAATTACATCCTTTGCAGAACGTAGCCCACCATCTACCTCAAGGAGTACTTTATCTCTCATATTATTGACGACTAATGCCTGGTGCGTTTCACTTAGTCCAAGTTCCCAAGGTGATCCTGCATGTTTGATGCTTGTCCATGGACTAGCCCCTGTACCGCCATCGCTACCTGCAATAGTTATAATATCAGCGCCAGCTTTAGCTACCCCAACAGCGATGGTTCCGACACCAGGTTCTGATACTAGTTTTACGTTTACAGGATTACTTGGGTTGAATGTTTTTAGATCATAAATTAGTTGAGCTAAATCTTCAATTGAATATATATCATGATGAGGAGGTGGAGAAATAAGAGTAACTCCCTCTGTTGTGTGTCTTAATTTAGCAATATGTGAATCAACCTTAAAACCAGGAAGTTGCCCACCCTCACCAGGTTTAGAACCTTGCGCCATTTTTATTTGAAACTCTTCTGCTGAAGCTAAGTAGTCTGGAGTTACTCCGAATCTTCCAGAGGCTATTTGCTTTATTTTAGAATTTTTCTCAGTGTCATAACGTAATGGATCTTCTCCACCTTCACCAGATCCTGATTTTCCTCCAAGTCTATTCATTGCTATGGCTAAGGCTTGATGTGCTTCTTCTGATAAGGCTCCTAAAGACATTGAAGATACAGTAAATTTTTGATAAATTTCATCTAAAGATGCTGTTTTTTGATTTTCGTAACCTTGTGCTGTATCAGGAAGGGTAAATAGATCACGTATCTGTACATCGGGTCTGTCTTCTAATGTCTGCAAATAATCTAACCAGATATCTCTGTCTGCAGACCTAACAGCTTTTTGAAGTCTTAAAACTGTCGCAGGAGATGTTACATGAGGCTCAGCATTTTTTTTATATTTATAAAAACCCCCTAAATCTTGAGTAGCTTCTTCAGAGCAGATTTTGATTTGACTCTCTAATTCTTTATAACCAATACCTTCTGTTCTACTTTTAGAATATGTAAATGCATCTGAAATAAGTGCTTTGTCTAATCCGATAATCTCAAATAATTCAGAACCTCTATAGGAAGAGACTGTACAAATTCCCATTTTTGACATTATTTTTAATAAGCCCTTATTTAAAGTTTGAGTGTAATTCTCTTGAGCTTCAGAAACTGATATCCCTAAATCAGGCGTAGTCAATGCCAATTTTCTGACATTTTCTAAAGCCAAGTATGGCCATACAGCTGATGCACCGTAAGATATATGACACGCTAAATCATGCGCATCCCTGATTTCACCTGAAGCAATAATTAATGAAGCCTGTAACCTAATACCCTTTTTAATTAAATAATGGTGGAGTGTTCCAATAACAAGTAATGAAGGTATAACACTTTCACCAATTTTTAAATCTTTATCAGATAAAATTATTAATGATTTCTTCTTATTAGTTATGGATTCTTCCGCTTTTTCACACAACTTTTTTAAGGCTGATTCCATATCGGTATCTGACTTGTTGAAACAATAGTTAATCACTTCGGATTTTTTTCCAAGTACTTCGTTAGAGATTAACTTATCGTAAGTTCCACCACTTAAAATAGGTGAATTTAGTGCAACCAAATTAGCCTGCTGTGAAGTTTCTTTAAGTATTGACCCTCTCTTGCCTAAATAAGTTTTAGTAGACATAACAAAACGCTCTCTGATTGGATCTATGGGTGGATTAGTTACTTGAGCGAATAGCTGATGAAAGAATCTACTTAATCTGGGTTTATTCTTACTTAATATTCCTAAGGGTGAGTCGTTACCCATTGAACCTGTTGGGACATCTCCTTTTAACATTGGTAAAAGGATTAGTCTTTGTTCTTCTGGTGTGTAGTCAAAATATGAAGACAACAAATCAATGTCTATACTTTTATCCTCCAAGTCGCTAAATTCTGTATCTACATTTAGAGGTTTTGAATTAACCCATTCTTTATATGGATTTTTTATACTTAATTTTTGTATTACTTCTTTTTCATCAAGCAATTCATCATCATTTATTCTGTATCTTATAGTTTGCCCGGGTTCTAATTGGGCTGTTTTATATGCACCCGCTTCAACTGATGGACAAATTCCAACTTCTGAAGCTGCAAGTATATATCTATCTGAGACCATCCACCTCATAGGCCTTAACCCACTTCTATCTAAACCTGCAATAATGTCTAAACCATCTGAAGCAACGATAGCTGCTGGACCATCCCATGGTTCAGTTAGGAACGAATGATATTGATAAAATGCTTTTTCATCATCTGTGAACCTTGGATTGTTCTCCCAAGCAGATGGCATAAGCATCTCTTGAGCGTGCGCTAAAGTTCTACCAGATTGTACTAACAACTCAACTGCATTATCTAACTGCCCGGAGTCTGATATGTCCTCATCAATAAATGGTTTGAGTGTATTAATATCATCTTTCCAAAAACTAGAAGTAGCATCAACTTCGCGCGCCTGCATCCATGAATAATTAGCGGTTATTGTATTAATTTCACCATTGTGAGCAAGCATGCGAAGTGGTTGGGCTTTGTCCCAAGTTGAAGATGTATTTGTTGAAAACCTTTGATGAAATATACCAAATCTCGTCTTAAATAAAGGATTTCTTAAATCCCAATAGAAATCTGAAGCTTGTGTCGCAGTGAAAAGACCTTTGTAAACAACTGTTCTAGAAGAACATGAGTTTATATGTATATTCAAAAACTTATGATTAGAAATTTCTTTTTCTAATGATTTTCTAAATAAATATAAAGTTTTCTCAAATATTTTCTCATTTTTTTCGTCAGAGGAAATGACAGCATGAAAAATTGCTGGTTTAGATTGTTTTGCTAATGTACCTAATACTTCTTTATCTGTGGGAACCTTTCTCCAATACAGAAGATCAATTTTAAAATCTGAAAGTTTTTTTTCAATTATTTCTTTTGATTCATTTAATTCCTTAGCTTCGAAAAAACATGAAATTAATCCTAATTTTTTTCCTTTTCCAAGTGTTATATCTCTCTCTTTTAGTTCCGCATTAATGAGTTCATAGGGAATTTCAGTGAGAACTCCTGCTCCATCCCCTGTGCCATCTGCAAACTTAGCACCTCTATGGTCAAGGTTTGAAAGGCATTCTAATATTTTAAGAGTCATTCCATGAGTTGGAGGAAGCCCTCTAGAGGCTATAAAGCCAACTCCGCAAGAGTCTTTCTCTGTAAAATCAAATCCCATAAGTCTTATAATTTTACTACAACCTTCCCTAGTAATAAATAGAAAATCAGTCTGGTCACATTAAGGGGGAAACCTTGATACGAAAGACTGACTTTCTAATAATGAGTATTTAATTGTTTATTTTTTTAGAATGAAATCACCATATGCTGTTGTTCCATGTTCAGAAACATCAAGACCAGCAATCTCTTCTTCTTTTGATACTCTTAATCCAAAATTTAAATCAATAACCTTTAATACCGCGTAAGAAGTCAAGTATGCCCATGAACCTATAGCTAAAATCCCAATAACTTGTGGAACAAGTAAGGAGGTCCCTCCATAGAAAACGCCTTCAGATGTATCAAATAAACTTACAGCTAAAACACCCCATGCACCACAGACACCATGCACAGAAACTGCTCCAACTGCATCATCTAGCCCTTTTCGCTCAATTAGATTTATCGACCCTACAACAAGAACACCCGAAACAAGCCCGATTATGACTGCACCTAAATTGTTAACATTTGCACAACCAGCTGTTATTCCAACAAGTCCAGATAATGCACCGTTAAGAGTCATTCCGACATTGGGTTTTCCAGCAATCATTGAAGTATACATTGCAGCTACTGACGCTGCTGATGCTGACAATGTGGTAGTTACTGCTATTGCTGCTAAATCAACATCGACTGCTGCTAAAGCAGATCCTACATTGAATCCATACCATCCAAACCACAAAATAAATACGCCAAGTGCAGCGGCTACCATTGAGCTACCAGGTATAGGAAGAGGTTTTCCGTTACTATCAAATTTCCCTATACGTGGACCAACTACCTGTATTCCTGCAAGAGCAGCAAAACCACCGACCATATGTACAACGCCAGAGCCTGCAAAGTCTACAAACCCAATGTCAGTTAACCAACCTTGACCACTCCATACCCAGTGTGTAACTATTGGATATATTAATCCGCATATAAAGGGTTGGAAAAGTAGATATGAACTAAATTTAGTTCGCTCAGCAACAGACCCAGAAACGATGGTCGCCGCAGTAGCTGCAAATACTACCTGAAAAAAATAAGTAGAAGAGTCTCCCTCTAGAAAGAAATTACCATACGCAATAAATCCTCCCAAAGTAGAACCACCGTAAGCAAATGCAAATCCAAAAGCCCAGTAAGTCAGAGCTCCGACTGAAAAGTCCATAAAGTTCTTCATAACAATATTGACTGAGTTTTTAGATCGTGTAAATCCAGTTTCTACAAGCATGAAACCTGGCTGCATGAACATAACCAGAATTCCGGCAATTAATATCCATAGATTGTCTACGTAAGTAACAATTTCCATTTTTATCTCCTCTTAAATAAATATTTATAAATAACTTAGTTAAGAGTTTTTTTTAAATAGTGCTGTAGAAGTTAAATGATTATTACTAAATTGTTTCTTATTTGTTACGTGAATCAGCTATATTTTTGGTCTTTGGGATACTCTATAGCCAAGATAAATTAAAAACATTCCGACTAAAAGTGAAAGGGTCTTAGATGCACTATCACCTAAAGCAAGGAGGACCCCAGACAGTGCTGGTGAAAATGACCCCACGACTATTAATACATTTGTTGTAACTAAGTCTTCATCTACTCTCCTAAATTTATATATGCTGTACGCAGCAATACCAACCAAAGAAATACTGCCAAATGAATTGCCTAATATTGCCCACATTCTCGGACCACTAATTTCATACAATTGGCTTCCCTCAGGAATGCCCTGAATATTAGAAAAATCAGGAATACCACTTGTAAAAATAGAAAACATGGCACCTAATACAAATAAAACATACAACCCCGATATAACATTTACCTTATTGTCATCAAAAATTAAGTATGCACTGCCAATTCCAAATGCAGGAACGTTAGTAATCCCTCCAAAAAAGTAGAAAATACCGAAATTAATATAATTCCAACCATTTATAAGGCCCGAAACTAGAGCTATTGTTGCCACTGTGTACATGAAGACTGCTACGGTCCAGGAAATTATATATGGTTTTTTACTTCGAAATGATTTTAAAAGTAATTCTAAAGTAAAACCTACTCCTATCAGGGCTGCTATTGAACCAAGTACGATATCCATATTTTCTATGATAGGTTTAAATTAAACACAACGAGAAATGAGAAGTAGCTATTCTAAGGTATATAATGTCAAAAAATATATTAGTAGCAGTAGCCTGGCCATATGCAAGCGGTTCTAGACACCTTGGTCATATTGGTGGTGCATATTTACCAGCTGATGTTTTTGCAAGATACCATAGAGTGATTGGAAACAATGTATTAATGGTTTCGGGAAGCGATGCTCATGGTACTCCCATTACTGTACGTGCAGATGAAGAAGGCGTAGAGCCCATAGATATAGTGAATAAATACCACAGTGAATTTTTAGATTATTGGGAAAAGCTCTCCATTTCTTGGGATAATTACACAACAACCATGACAGATAATCACAAAGAAGTGGTCCACGATATTTTTCTCAAGCTCTTGGACAATGGGTTTATTGATAAACAAAAAACTTTGCAAGCCTTTGATCCAATAGATAATAAATTTCTGCCTGATAGATATGTTGAAGGACAATGTCCGAAGTGTGAATATGGAGAAGCTAGAGGCGATCAGTGTGACAATTGTAGCTCAACACTTGATCCTGAAGAATTAATAAATCCAGTAAGTAAACTATCTGGCAATCCTGCAGAATTTAAAGAAACTGAGCACTTTTTCTTAAAGTTAAGCTTGCTTGGAGAGAAACTTTCTCCATGGTTAGAAACTAAGGAAAACTGGAGACCACATGTAATAAATTGGGCAAAATCATTTGTCAAAGATGGACTTAAAGATAGAGCAATTACAAGAGATCTTGAATGGGGAATTGATATTCCTGTTAATGATTTGGGTGATGAAAAGAAAATCTATGTTTGGTTTGAAGCCGTAATAGGTTACCTATCTGCATCGATTGAGTGGGCAAAGAATTCTGGTGATGAAGATGCCTGGAAAGAATGGTGGCAAAAAGAAGAAGCAGAATCATATTATTTTATTGGTAAAGATAATGTACCGTTTCACTCGGTAATTTGGCCGGCAATATTAGCTGGGTATGGTCAACTAAATATGCCTACAAATGTTCCTGCGAACCAATATATTCTTGTAAAGGGGCAAAAAGCATCAGCTAGTAGAGGTGTTGGCAAGAGCTTGGCTGATTATCTTTCAGAGTGGGAGCCAGATGCAATCAGGTACACTCTTGCATCAGTTCTGCCTGAGCAATCAGATTCAGAATTAACTGAAGAAGAAATGGTTAGAAGGAATAATGAGGAATTGGTTGCGACATGGGGGAACCTAGTCCAAAGAGTATTTACTCAGATTCAAAATAACAAAGACGCTATAACAACTCCCTCTTCATTAGAAACTGTTGATGAAGAATTACTAAAAGAGGCAGATAAAGCATTTATAGAAATAGGAAAGCATATAGAGGCCGTTGAGTTAAAAACAGCCCTACAGGAATCCATGAGATATGTATCAAAGGTTAACGTTTACCTGAATGAAACAGAGCCTTGGAAAGTTATCAAAGAAAATAAAGACCGTGCAGGTAGAATACTCTATACAGCTCTTCAGGCAATTGATGCATGTGCAAATTTACTATATCCATTTATGCCAACAACTAGCAGAAAAGTAACTTCAGCAATTCAAAAGGATACAGAAAATTTTTGGGGTATAAATGACATAAAAATAGGTGCCGAATTAATTAAAATCGGGCACCTATTTAAAAAGTTTGATTAGGACTTTGATTCTTTAAAAATTGAATCTATCTCATCAATTAAAGCAAGCAATTCTTCACCAACTTTAGGATCTTCAGTTTTTTTAGCTTCTCCAGCTTTTTTAGTCGCATTCCAGAATAAATCATGAAGATTTGGAAATCTTTCAAGATGCTCTGGCTTAAAGTAGTCTGTCCACAATACCCATAGGTGGTGTTTGACTTCTTCAGCTCTCTCTTCTTTTATGGTGACACATCTTTGTTTGAAACTAGCATCATCAGAATCTTGATACTTCTTTGATGCATTCAATACTGATTCGGCTTCAATACGTGCCTGCGCTGGATCGTATACTCCACAAGGTAAATCACAATGCGCATATGCGACTCTTGTTGGTTTAAATAATTTCATAAATCTCCTTAATTCACTACTATTAATTTTAGTAAGATAAGAATTTATGATTAAAAACATATTAAAGATAGTTAACTTAAAGACACTTTTCGCATTTGTTTTATATATTGTTTTTCGTAATGATAATAAATCAATTAGAGCATATGAAATTAAAGAAGAAAGTATGAAACCTGCACTTCTTCCAAACGAATTTGTACTTGCTTCAAAATTGAAAGATATACCCGTTAGAGGCGACATCGTCATATTCAATAACAACGAAAAGAATATTGATGTTGTTAAAAGAGTTATAGGGCTTCCAGGTGAGGAAGTAGAGTCACAAGAAGGTTCTATATTGATAAACTCCGAGAGAATAAATGACCCTTGGGCTAAAAGTTTTGTCGATGACTTTGTAAAAGTTCAATTAAGGGATGATGAAATATTCGTATTAGGTGATCAACGTACTTTATCTTCTAGTGACTCTAGAACTTTAGGGCCTATTAAATATTTAGAATGTTGGAAGCTTAAGATGCGTTATTGGCCATATTATAGATTTAAAACATATGAGTAACTTAATGTGTAGCTGGTGTAAAAATACAATGGTGTATCTTCATGGACACGCTGCTTGTGTAAACAATTCTTGTGCAATGTTTGGACTCAACCAAGCAGAATGCTGCTCCGGTGAAAATGCTAATAATTGTGAAGGAACTCAACAAAATGAAATCGCATTATCTCCCGAAAGATTAAACTAGAAACATGGACGAACCAAAATTAAAAATTGAAAATAAGACAGTTGAATCTATTCCTGCTGTCACAATCAGATTTGCTGGTGACTCTGGAGATGGTATGCAACTGGTCGGTACAAGATTTACAGACACTTCTGCTTTATTCGGAAATGATTTAGCTACACTTCCTGCTTTCCCTGCTGAAATAAGGGCACCTCAAGGAACAATTGCTGGGGTATCTTCATTCCAGGTTCAAATAGCTGATTTTGATATTCTAACTCCAGGAGATAACCCCGAAGTGTTAGTAGCTATGAATCCAGCTGCTTTGAAAGCACATCTACATGACTTAGCACCTAATGGAATGCTCATTGTTAATCAAGATGCCTTTGAAGAAAAAAATATCACAAAAGCAGGATATAAAGTTGATCCAAGAGAATCAGGTGAACTTGATGGATATCGAGTTTTTGAAGTCCCAATGGAGAAACTGACAAAAGAAGCTTTAAAAGATTCTGAAATAAAAGGACGAGCCGTTCTTAGATCAAAAAATATGATTGCTTTAGGACTTATTTCCTGGGTATTTAACAGGCCATTAGAAGACACTATCAATTGGATTAATAAGAAATTTGAGAAACTTCCAGAAGTAGCAGATGCAAATATAAAGACTTTGAAAACAGGTTACAACTTTGGTATTACCGTTGAAGCATTTCATCATACATACGTTGTCGAGAAAGCAGCACTTCCGACTGGAGAGTACACAAATATAAATGGGAATATCGGATTAAGTTGGGGTCTTATAGCTGGAGCAAAACTATCTAATCTTGAATTATTTTATGGAAGTTATCCCATCACCCCGGCATCAGACATACTTCATGAATTATCAAAGCATAAAAATTTCAATGTAATAACTTTTCAAGCAGAAGACGAGATTGCAGCAGCTGCAGCAACTGTAGGTGCATCATTTACTGGAAAGCTTGCAGTGACAGGTACAAGTGGGCCAGGATTAGCCCTTAAAAGTGAAACTATTTCATTAGCACTTTCTGCAGAGCTACCTATGGTTATTGTAAATGTACAACGTGGAGGTCCATCAACTGGTCTTCCCACGAAACCTGAACAATCCGATCTATTATTTGCCCTATATGGAAGACACGGCGAATCTCCCCTACCAGTACTAGCTTCACGTTCACCTTCTCATGCATTTTATACTGCTATAGAGGCAAGTAGAATAGCTCTGAAATACATGACACCAGTAATACTTTTATCAGATAACTATGTTGCTACTGGTTCCGAACCATGGAAGCTACCAGATATTTCTGAGTTACCTTCTCTTACTAACAACTTAACAACAACAAATAATTCAAAAGATGGCTTCTTGCCTTTTCACAGAGATATGACTACTTTTGCCCGACCTTGGGCTGTTCCTGGAGTTCCAGGTTTAGAGCATCGAATTGGTGGACTAGAAAAAGAAGAAGGCACTGGAAATGTTTCATATGATAGTGCTAACCATCAATACATGACAGACATGAGGGCATGGAAAATTGCTAATATTGCTAATGATATTGAACCTTTAGAGCTTAATGGTGATGAAAAAGCTGACACACTTGTTTTAGGATGGGGCTCTACATATGGAGGAATAACACAAGCAGTAAATAGGCTTAACGAAAAAGGTGTTAAGGTCGCAAGCGCTCATTTAACATTTATAAACCCATTTCCAGATAACTTAGGTGAAATCCTATCAAATTTTGAAAGAATTATAATTCCAGAGTTAAATACAGGACAGTTAATAAAACTCATTAGAGAAAGATTTTTGATTGACGCAAAAGGGATTAATAAAGTTGCAGGAGAACCTTTCACTGCACAAGAGTTAGCTGAAAAAATAGAGGAAAAAATAAATGAGTAAAGTTCCAGTGAGTTACAAAAGAACAGATATGCAAAGTGACCAAGAAGTTAAATGGTGCCCTGGTTGTGGAGATTACACAATTTTGGCCTCTGTACAAAGCTTTATGGCTGAACTGGGCATAAGTAAAGAAAAAATGGTTTTTGTATCAGGTATTGGATGTGCAGCAAGGTTCCCTTACTACATGAATACATACGGATTACATACAATACATGGACGTGCACCTGCAGTAGCAACTGGGGTCACCCTTTCAAATCCTGACTTATCAGTTTGGGTTGTCTCCGGAGATGGAGATTCACTTTCTATAGGTGGAAATCATTTAATACATGCTCTAAGAAAAAATGTAAATATTAAAATTCTTATGTTTAATAACCAAATTTATGGACTGACAAAAGGTCAATATTCCCCTACAAGTGAAGAAGGTAAGAAAACTAAATCTTCACCCTATGGATCTGTGGAACTTCCTTTTAATCCAATGAGTGTAGCCCTTGGTGCTGAAGCGTCCTTTGTGGCTCGTTCAGTTGATATGGATAGAGATTTAACCACACAAGTGTTACAAGAAGCATCAACCCACAAAGGTTCTGCTTTTGTCGAGATCTACCAAAATTGTAATGTCTTTAATGACAAAGCATTTGAACAATTAACCTCTAAAGAAGGACGTGTAGCAAACAGAATTAATTTAGTACATGGCGAGAAGGTTATTTTTGGTGCCGAAGATGAGTTTGCAGTAACCATTGTAAATGGTGAAGCTAAAACTGTGAAGCGAACAGATATTGATGACTCACAAATCTATGTACACGATATTACAAGAGAAAATCCATCAGTTGCATTCTCACTCTCTAGGTTGTCACATGGTCCCTATGGCCCGACCCCAATGGGAGTTTTCAGAAAAGTTCAAAGAGAAACTTATAATGAAGACGTTATGAAACAAATAGATTTTGCAAAAGATTCAAAGGGTGATGGTGAGTTAGATAAATTAGTTAGATCCCTCGGAACTTGGGATGTTAAATAACTCTGACGAAGTTTTACTCGTCTAAATAATCTATTTGATCTGTAGGCATTATCAGTGCTGTACTTGCATTAACAATGTGTGAAACAATTCTCTTTAAGTATCTATAAAATAAAGTAGTGGAAACTGGATATTCTATTGTTTCTTTGTTTTCAAGAAGAGCCGTGATTTTATTATCTAAATCTGTAGACATAGAAGAACCAAGGGTGATTAGATCATGCACTTTCGTTTCATCTTCAAGGTTTAGACATGATTGCAAATAAACAATTAATTTTCCTATATCATTTCTTAACCCAATATAGCTATCTAAATCTTCACCTTTAGTAAAGGTGTTTCCTGTTTCTGCAATTTCAAAAAGATTCTTACAATAATCCCCAATCCTCTCAATATCTTTTGACATCGTCATGTATGACAAAAGTAATGGGATATCTAAATTTCTTGAATTTACTGCAGAATGAACTATCATTTCTCTGCGAACTTCACGATGCAGTTCATTTATAGCCTTATCTGTAGCGTATAAATCATCTCTAACACTATCAAGATTGGTGTCGCCAAGCAGGCAATTCATTGAAATATCGTAGATGTGCATACTATTTATGAGCATCTCGCTTAATTTTGCATCTATATTGTCTAGTGATTCTTTACTCATTTTTCTCCTTAATTAAATAGTACTACGCCCAAAAGTGGAAGTAATAAGAATGTTACTAATACATACAATATTGCAATGTATCTTCTTTTAGCAGTTATAACACTGAGTCTCTTTGCCAAATTAACTGGTATATTTCTTACTGCTTTTACTGGATAAACAATAATCACACCAATTAAATTGAAAAATACATGGTGTAGTGCAATAGTTAATCCTGCTGGATCATCTACAGCAAAGCTAGCTAGAACAGCCGTGATTGTTGTACCAATATTTGCCCCTAATGTTATTGGAAATGCATTCTCAATAGATAGAATTCCTGAACCAACAATCGGTACGAGTATTGAAGTTGTGATACTTGAGCTTTGTACTGAAAAGGTAATTAAAATTCCAATCAATATTGCGAGAAGTCCCCCACCTTTTGCAAGGGCTTTATCTAAGCCGAATTCAATTTGGTTGAGCATAAGAGATTTCATATTTGATACTACATTTTTTAGGCTCAAGAAAATAAATGCTATTGCAACAATAATTAAAAGAACCGCGTAGGCTCTGTAAGAATTCTCACTGAGATTGCTTATAAATGGAATAGAAGATAGTCCGTCCAAGATATTATTTGAGCCCCACTTAATTCCTGCCTTGATTGGACTGTTTGGTTTTGTTGCTGTGAAACCTGTGGCAAGAACAAAGTCTGTTCCATTTTCAGCCATCCTTGTTATAAATCCAGTGTATAAGTCAAGGGGGAAAAGTATTATCACCACTAATAAGTTAAAGAAGTCATGCATCGTTGAGGCTGCAAATGCTCTTTTAAATTCTTGCTCTCTTCTTACGTGACCAAAAGACACTAAGGTATTGGTTACTGTTGTTCCTATATTTGCTCCCATAACCATTGGTATTGCGTATTCCAAGCTAAGGACTCCACTTCCAACTAAACCAACAATTGTTGCAGTAGTAACAGAGGAAGATTGCACTAATACTGTACATAAAATTCCAACCAGTAAACCAGCAAAGGGATTAGACACTGACTCAAAAAGTGCATCTGTGTACTCTGCACCTAAAGTTTTAATTCCCTTTTCAAGAAGTTTTATTGAAACAAGGAAAAAGTATAAGAAAAATATTGCGAAGCTTAAATTTTTAAAAGATTTTAAATTCATATTCCGTTTGAAGTATATAAGATTTTTAATTAAATGATTTTATAATTTGCCTGTTGTTTACTTTAAGTTTACTTTTCAAAAACAATTGTAAAAGTCGAACCGTGGTCCAATTCACTAACAATCTCAATAACAGCATTGTTTCTATCAAGTGCATGTTTAACAATTGCAAGACCCAGTCCTGTTCCTCCTACTTTTCTTGATCTTCCTTTATCAACTCTATAAAATCTTTCAAAGATTTTTTCCTGATCTGATTCAGAAATGCCAGAGCCAAAGTCTTGGAATGAACACCTTACTGATTGATTATTTTCTTCTACTTGAATCAAAATATTCTTTTCTGATGGAGAGTATTTTAAAGCGTTCTTTATCAGATTCTTAACGGCTAGTGAAATATCATCAAAATTTGCATTTATTTCAACTTTCTTCTTTTTATAACCAATTCGTTTTTTATTTTGTTTAGATAAGTAAGAAACTTCATTTGCTATTACTTCATGCAAATCAAATGATTCCATAAATACATCTGAGGACTCCATAGCTGATAAATCTAGTAAATCTGAAATAAGTTCATTCATCCTGTCAGAATCTCTTAAAATTTGCTCTAGAAAAGTTTTAGTCATTCCGTCATCACGTTCAAGAGATGTAAGTGCCGATTCGGCAGCTAATCTTACTGATGCAATTGGAGTTTTTAACTCATGAGAAGCGTTTGCTATAAACTCTTCTTTTATTCTTGTAATTTCTATAAATTCATCTTTATTGTTTTCAGTCATTTAATTTATATCCTACACCCCTTATGGTTGTCAATCTTTGGGGGGACTTTGGATTTACTTCTATTCTTTCACGTATTCTTTGAATGTGCACATCAAGAGTTTTAGAATTTCCAGCAAAACTGTATCCCCAAACTTTACTAAAGAGTTTGTCTCTGGATACTATATTTCCAGCATTTTCACAAAGATAATAAAGTAACTCAAATTCTCTAGGTCTCAATTCAATTATTTCATCATCTATTCTTGCTTCGTACCTTAAAGGATTCATGGCAATATTTCCTATTTTAATTTCCTTAACAGAATTTATATCTTCGTCTAAGCCATTCAATAATTCTGAATTTTTTGTCCTTCTCAAAACAGCTTTTATTCTGCTTATTAGCTCTTTAACGGAAAACGGTTTAGTTATATAGTCATCTGCACCCATCTCTAGGCCTCTAATTTTATCGTTTTCGTCATCTTTTGCAGTTAACATAATTATTGGCACGTTTGAAGATTTTCTTATTGATTGGCAAATTTCAAGACCAGAAACTTCCGGAAGCATAATATCTAATATGAGTAGATCAAAATGCTCCTCATCGAAAATATCAAGGGCAATTTTTCCTTCATCAACATGAGTAACTTTTAAACCTTCATTTTTGAGGTTATAAATAATTCCATCTGCGATACTTTTTTCATCTTCTACGAGTAAAACTTTAACTGACATTAACTAAATTAGTTCAGATGGAGAGGACCATTCACCTCGATTAAAGGCTAAAATATAATTTTCATAACCTAAAAAATCTTTTTTAAATTCTTCTGGGATATTAAAACCCCACCAGTCATCTTTAAACTGACTGCGGTGAGCTTTCATAGAATTAATTTTATGTTCTACATACTTTGTGCCATCAACTTCAACATCTATATCGTCATGTTCACTGCCGATTGGGTTAAATCTATTAAATTCTTCTTCAGAAATTATTCCAGCATCAAACATCTGTTGTCTTCTTGATTGCATTCTTGTCTTAGACCAGGCACTGTAATACAGACGATCTGGAATCCATACTTCTTGATTTTCTTTAAGAGGAAACTTATCTAAGTCACTAGCTGCAAAATAGGCTGCTGTTCCTATTCTGTGTGTCTGAATATGATCTGGATGACCGTAGCCTCCAAAAGGATCGTATGTTATTAATGCATCAGGTTTATATTTTCTGATTATGTCGACTAGTTTTCCGACAGGATCAAAATAATTCTGCCTCCAGAAACAATCTGGATCTTCATTTTCACTAGTTCCCATCATGCCAGAATCTTTAAAGCCCATCCATTCATACTCCTTAACACCAAGTGCTTCAAGGCTTGCTTCTAATTCTTTTCTTCTCATTTCAGCAAGTTTAGGAAAGAGTTCTTCTGGATTGTCGTAATTATGAATTTCTCCTGCGGACCCATCAGTTGCAGTAGCTACAACTACTCTATGCCCTTCAGCTGCATATTTTGCTAAAGTAACACCTGTTGAAACTGATTCATCGTCTGGATGTGCATGAAAAGCTAGTATGCTTTTCATTATTAACTATCTTGTTCCGTGATGTCTTCTACTAATTCTTTACCACGTAAAATTGCTGCTTCGTGGTCTCCATCAATCTTTTCGATGATTTCGCCAAGTACAGTTACTTTTTCTGGTGTAATTTGAAGGAGGCCTCCAGATACTGCATAGCTGTCCTTACCTCCAGAGTGTTCAATTGTTAATCCTCCAGGCAATATTGTTGCTACAGTTGCTTCGTGACCACTATAGATTCCAATTTCGCCATTCGGAGTTCTCGTAACGACCATTGTTGATTCGCCACTAAAGTATTCTTCCTCTGGACTAACTACATTAACAATCATGGCTAGGCAGATGCTTCAATATCTTTTGCTTTTTCAAGTACTTCATCAATGCCACCAACCATATAGAAGGCCTGTTCAGGAGTGGCATCTAGCTCTCCACTTAAAATAGTCTTAAATGCCTCAACACTGTCCTTGATGGAGACGAATTTACCTTCAATACCTGTAAACTGCTCAGCAACATACATCGGTTGAGAAAGGAATCTTTGAATTCTTCTTGCTCTACCTACCAACAACTTGTCTTCTTCGGATAGCTCATCAAGTCCAAGAATTGCAATAATGTCTTGTAAGTCATTGTATCTTTGAAGGACTCGTTGTACTTCTCGAGCAGTTGAATAGTGGTCGTCTCCAACAATTTTTGGATCCAATATTCTACTTGAAGAGTCAAGAGGGTCAACAGCTGGATAAATACCTAAGTCTGCAACTTTTCTATCAAGAACTGTTCTTGCATCTAAGTGAGCAAAAGCAGTGTGGGGTGCAGGGTCAGTAATGTCATCGGCTGGAACATATACAGCTTGAAGTGATGTAATAGATCTTCCTTTAAGTGAAGTAATCCTCTCTTGAAGAAATCCCATTTCATCAGCTAATGTTGGCTGATAACCCACAGCTGAAGGCATACGTCCTAGCAATGTCGATACCTCAGATCCTGCCTGGCTAAATCTAAAAATATTATCAATGAACAAAAGAACATCCTGTTTTTCTACATCTCTAAAATACTCTGCCATTGTGAGTGCTGAAAGTGCGACTCTTAACCTCACTCCAGGTGGTTCGTCCATTTGACCGAATACTAGAGCTGTCTTATCAATAACTCCAGATTCCTGCATTTCTCCGAACAAGTCATTACCTTCTCTTGTTCTTTCACCAACGCCAGCAAAAACAGAAACTCCTCCATGCTGAGTTGCAACACGATTAATCATCTCCTGAATCAAAACAGTTTTTCCTACACCTGCACCTCCGAAGAGACCAATTTTTCCACCTTCTACATATGGTGCTAATAGGTCAACAACTTTGATTCCAGTTTCAAACATTTCGCTTTGTGATGTTACATCTTCATATGCAGGTGGAGTTCTATGTATTGGCCAACGTTCTTTAACATTAATTGACTCAATAGGAACGTCTAGGGTCTCACCAGCAACGTTAAAAATATGTCCAAGTGTTTCTTGTCCTACAGGTACAGAAATTGGCGCATTTGTATTTCTTACTTCTGTTCCTCTCTTCAAACCATCTGTGGCTTGCATTGAGACTGCACGAACTTTATTTTCCCCAATATGTTGTGCTACTTCGAGAGTAATTGTATTTTTTGAATCTCCAATAGTTATATCGACTTCTAATGCGAAGTTGAGTTCAGGAAGATTGTCTTGTGGAAATACCACGTCAACAACTGGACCTGCAACCTTTACTACTCTACCTATCTCTTCACTCATTCTTTTCCTTTCTAACTGGCATCTGAAAGTGCTTCAGACCCACCAACAATTTCTGAAATCTCTGTCGTAATTTCCGCTTGTCTTGCTTGATTACTTTTCATTGCTAATACTTTAATTAATTCTTCTGCATTATCAGTTGCGGCTTTCATGGCTCTCATTCTTGCAGCATGTTCAGATGTTGAACCATTTAGTAATGCATTAAAAAATGAGGCATTTGCGTACTTTGGAAGGATACTATTTAGAACTTCTTCTCCACTAGGTTCAAAAGTTACAGAAGATTTACTTTCAACTTCTTGGGGGTCTAGAGGAAGTATTTTTTTGATAACAGCATCTTGAGTTAGCGCTGACTTATAACTTGTATAAACAATTTCTATAGAGGATACATCACCTTTGTAGTATTTATCTGTAATAGGGGTCATAACCTCTAGTGCATTATCAAACTCTGGACTGTCTGTAATCCCTTCGTAACCTGAGGAGACATTAATTTTCCTATATGTAAAATACCTAGTTGCTTTTTTGCCAACAGTTACAATTTCAACATCTTTACCTGATTGTTCAATTTCTTTTCTTCTGTTATCAGCTATTTTTAATATATTTGTATTGTATGCTCCAGCTAATCCTCGATCAGATGTTAATACAATTAAGAGGACTTTTTCTTTTCCCTCCTTGGCATCGATTTTTGGTACTGCACCATTATTTATTAAGTCTTGAACTATTTCACTAAGGAGTCCAAAATATGACTCAGAAGATTTCATTCTATTTTGTGCTTTAACAATCCTAGATGAAGCAATAAGCTCCATTGCACGTGTAATTTTTTTAGTCGAGCGAACGCTCTTTATTCTTCTATTAATTATACGTAGTTCAGCACTTGCCACTTCTAGTCCTCTTCTGGTGTTTCCAAGGTTGCAACGAAAGCAATAACGGCATCTTTTAATTCATCCCCCGGAAGCTCTCCTGTTTCTTTTATAGTATTAACCATGTCTGAATAGCGTGTTTTAACGAATTCAAGCAAATTCTTTTCTGCTTCATATATTCCATCGACTGGTACTTTATCAAAGTAACCTTCTGTAACAGCATAAAGTGCAATAACTTGATCTTCTGTTGCTACTGGTTCATATTGAGGCTGTTTCAACATTTCAACAACTCTAATACCTCTGTCCAACTGTGATTGTGATGCTGCGTCTAAATCTGATCCAAACTCTGCGAAAGCTTCAAGCTCCCTAAACTGAGCTAGATTAATTCTTAATGGTCCAGAAACTTTTTTCATAGCTTTTGTTTGAGCTGCACCACCAACACGAGAAACTGAAGTTCCAGGGTTTACTGCAGGTCTTACTCCAGAGTAGAACAATTCACTTTCTAGATATATTTGTCCATCGGTAATTGAGATTACGTTTGTAGGAATGAAAGCAGAAACATCACCAGCTTTTGTTTCTATGATAGGTAAACCTGTCATAGATCCTCCACCTAAATCTTCAGATACCTTTGCACAGCGTTCAAGAAGTCTTGAATGCAAATAGAATACATCCCCTGGATAAGCTTCTCTTCCAGGAGGTCTTCTAAGCAATAATGAAATTTGCCTGTAAGCAATAGCTTGTTTTGAAAGGTCGTCAAAGACAATTAAAGCATGTTCGCCATTGTACATCCAATGTTGTCCGATTGCTGATCCAGCATAAGGAGCATACATTTGAAGTGCTGCAGCTGCAGATGCGGGAGCATTAACAATTACTGTCTTATCAAGTACTCCTTCGCTTTCAAGTCTTGCGACTACTTCAGCCACGGTGGATGATTTCTGACCAATAGCAACATAGATACATTTAACATCTGTGTCTTTTTGATTAATAATTGTGTCAATTGCTACTGCAGTTTTACCAATACCTCTATCACCAATTATTAATTCTCTTTGACCTCTTCCAATTGGAATCATGGAGTCAATAGCTTTTATACCAGTTTGAAGTGGCTCTCCAACAGGCTGTCTTTCAACGACCGTTGGTGCTTGAGTTTCCATTAATCTTCTCTCTGTAAATTCGATTGGTCCCTTACCGTCTATTGGGTTTCCAAGAGTATCAATAACTCTTCCAAGAAAACCATCGCCAACACCTATAGATAAAACTTCACCTGTTTGTTTTACAGGCATACCTTCTTGAATATGATCTGAGTCACCCATCAACACAACACCAATGGAGTCTTCATCTAAGTTGAGAGCAACACCTAAAAGTCCACCAGGAAATTCCAGAAGTTCAGAAGACATTGCATTCTCTAATCCTTTAACCCTTGCGACTCCATCAGCTATGGAAGCTACATAACCAACTAAATCATCTTTTACTTCGTCTGACCAATTCCCTAAAGTTTCTTTTAGAGATTCTGAAATTTGTTTTGGATCTATATTTAAATCGCTCACATTACCTTCCTTCTAATACTGTTTGTATATCTGAAAATTTTGATGAAAGCAATCCATCAAAGGTTCTTTCTCCAATACTTACTTTTATTCCTCCTATTACAGAGGAGTCAACTTTAAGACTTAACTCTATATCTCTGCCTAACTTGCTTTTTAGAGCAGCTTTGAGATCATTCTGAGTTGAGTCATTTAATTCAACAGCTGAAATAACCTTTGCTAATGCTGCACCTCTTTTTTCAGCAATATAGTTAGAAACTTGCTGTTCAATATCGGACAAGTTATCCGCATAGCCTTGAGAGATAGTAAGTGTTATTAAATCAAGAGTCATTGAAGTAACCCTTTTTGAAAATATACTACTTATCGCTTCAATTTTCTTATCTGCAGGTATACCAAAATTTCTAAATACATCTAACGCTTCAGTATTACTGTTTAAAACTTGAAGAACTTGGAGGAATTCCTCTTCAATTTTCACACTGTCGTCAGACGATGAAATAATTTCTACTAACCCTTTAGAAAAAGATTCTGTACCCATTTAGCTTGATGTCTCCATGTCTTTAATGAATTTATCAATTAAATCTTGTTGATCTTTTTCAGACATTGATGCAGCAACCTTTTGTGAAATTGCTAATGACAGATCTGCTACCTGAGAACTTATCTCTGATGATAATCTTTCTTTCTCAGCTTCAGAATCGGACTTAGCTTTTTCAACAATTGCTTCAGCATCTTGTCTAGCTTGATCGATAATTTCTTCTTTTACTTTTTCTGCAGCAGCTTTACCTTCATCAATTATTTTTTGAACTTCTGAATTAGCATCTGAAACTAACTTTGCATATTCAGCTTTTGTTGATTCTGCTTCCGCTTTTGTTGCTTCAGCAGCTTCAATTTGTCCTTCAATTGATGCAGCTCTTTCTTCAAGAGTTGTATTTAAGGCTGGTAGTGCCCATTTCCATACAAAGAAAAAGACAATGGCAAATGCAGCCACACCAGCTACCAATTCTGATGTTGCCGGGAGTAGTAGATCTACCCCTGAGCCTGCTTCTTCAGCTTCTGCATAAAATACGTTTAAATTTAAAGTCATTTGTTAATCCTATACTAAGAAGAATAGAACGAACCCAATAAGTGCTAATGCCTCTGTAAAGGCGATACCTAAGAACATTGTTGTTCTTACCATACCTGCAGCTTCTGGTTGTCTAGCCATCGCTTGTACAGCATTACCAGCAATTAACCCGATTCCAATACCGGGACCAATTGCGGCTAGTCCGTATCCTATTAACGCGTATGCAGCTTCCATTTTCCTCCTTATTATTATTAATGCTCTGGGTGCAGAGACGTTTGTATATACACTGCAGACAACAAAGTAAATATGTATGCCTGCAAAATTGAAACTATTAATTCAAAACCATAAATTGCTAGACCTAATGTGAACCATGCGGCACCTATTGGGGCTCTAGCGATTAAATACTCAACTCCACCTGGTTGAACAATGAAGAAATAAGCTGAGGCCAAAAGAAGACTCAACATTACGTGACCTGCAACTAAGTTTGCAAAAAGTCGAACCGCGAGACTAAATGGTCTCACTAAAAGTACAGATACTAGCTCTATGATTCCAACTAGAGGTTTAAGAGCCACTGGTACACCTGGTGGCCATATTAAATGAGTGAAATACCCAATTCCTTGTTTTTGGACACCGACTACTAAGAAAATTACATAGGTCAGCAAACTTAAAAATAAAGGTAGCGCCATGCGAGATGTTACAGGAAAGTTTACAAGAGGTGTTACTTCAAAAAGATTTCCTACTAATACAAACATAAATATTGAAATTAAATAAGGTGTAAACTTCTCTCCACCTCTACCAATTACTCCAACGGCAATCTCATCTTTTACGAATGAAAATATTGACTCAACTACAGATTGAAGTTTTCCTGGTACTGTAGATTTTTTTCGAAGACCAAAATACATTACTGCTACGGGTATTAATCCAGCAAGAAGTATCAGAATTTCTGTTCTTGATATTTGAGAGGAACCGAAATTAGCAAACTCAAATAGCTCTTTAACATTTGCAGGTTTGCAAACTACTTCATTTATAAAATCACAAGTTTCAGCTGCTGTTATCATTTGCCCAATCTAAATCTGTGTCTTTTCTCTTTATAACCATAGCCATTTCTAAAAATAACATGCTCAAAAAAACAATTGGCACTGTCAGTGACATTGCCAATTCATCAATAGGATATAGGCTTCTAAATAATAAGAGAAACCCAAATATGTAAATTAGTCTTGCTACATAGCCAAATAAAGCTGAGAAATAATAAAAGTTAAGTGAGATATTTGCAGCAAAAGACATTAGAAAAGCTCCTAAATAAAACCCTGATGCAACAATCAAACCAGAAACGAGAGATGTGATCATAGACTCTGTAGACTTTATTAAGAACAGTACTGGAACAAGTGTATAAATTGGAAAAGACCGTTTAAGCATACGAGTAGCAAGTATTAACTCAACATTCATTGCTTATTTTCTAACTTTTTGGAGATTTGCCACATTCTTCTAGAGCCATCATAGATACCTATCAAAACAAAAATGATTACAGGAACTGGTTCATAGCCTATAAAATATTGGATTAAGAGCCCAATAAGTAGTCCACTGATTATTGATGTTGAGAAGGAAGTTACTGGACCAAAGTCTTGAAGGTTAAGATTATTTTGTTTAGGCATACGGTTGATGTGTTATTGCCAGATCTCTTACCTGAGCTTTTAAATTTGATAATTGATTTTCATCATTCCTATTTTTGAGAATATCAGAAATTAATAAACCAACTGTAGTTAACTGTTCTTCTTTCATACCACAAGTTGTAACTGCAGGTGTCCCCATGCGTATGCCTGATGTTACAAATGGAGATCTTGTATCAAATGGTATTGCATTTCTATTAAGAGTTATACCCATTTCATTTAATAGAATACCTGCTTCTTTTCCTGTGAGTTCTTCATCGACACTTTGAGTATCGACTAAGACAATGTGATTTACAGTTCCTCCACTAACAACCCTTAGTCCTTCATTTGTGAATGAGTCAGATAATGCTTTTGCATTTTTTAAAATCTGTTGTGCGTATATTTTAAAATCATCTGATAAAGCTTCCTTAAAACAAACTGCTTTTGCAGCTATCTGATTGTTTATTGCTCCACCCTGCGCACCAGGAAAAATATTTTTATCTACATCTTTTGCAAATTCTTCTTTAGAAAGTATAAGTCCACCCCTTGGACCTCTCAGAGCTTTATGGGTTGTTGCAGTAACGACATCTGCATACTTCATTGGATTATCTACAACTTTACCCGCGACTAATCCGATAAAATGTGCTGCATCAACCATAAATTTAGCATCTATAGAATCTGCTATTTCCCTAAATGCTTTGAAATCTAAACTTTGTGAATAAGACGAGTAACCAGCTATTAATAATTTTGGTTTATGCTGATGGGCAAGTTTCTCAACTTGATCCATGTCTATTAACTCTGTTTCCTTGTTTAAGCCATAGCCGACAAAATTATACATACGGCCAGAGAAATTCACAGGTGAACCATGTGTTAGGTGACCGCCTTGATCAAGATCCATTCCCATAACGGTGTCTCCAGCATTTAACAATTGGAGATATACAGCCATATTTGCTGAAGAGCCAGAGTGTGGTTGAACATTTGCATGATCAGCATCAAAAAGCTCACAAGCTCTATCTATAGCTAGTTGTTCTATTTCATCAACAGTCTCACATCCTTCATAGTATCTTCTACCAGGAAAGCCTTCAGAGTATTTGTTTGTGAGAATTGATCCTGATGCCTCCATTACTGCTTTAGAAGCAAAGTTTTCAGATGCAATTAAATGAATATGAGAATTCTGTCTATTTAAGTCTTTATCTATTAAATTTGATATTTCGATATCAATATCAGACAAGTTCTTTTGTGAAGCACCATTTATATCCATATTCATATCTTAACAGTAACTTGGCGGCCACTTTAATGGGCCTTGCCTTAAAATTTTTCCTCCTTCTATTCTAAGGTCTACGACTGTTGAGCCATCCCCGTGAGTTGCATAACCTTCTAAATAGGCTGAAACAGAATCTCCAAATATATTTTTAGCTTCAACATGATTATTTGCCTCCTTGTTACCTGAAATATTTGCACTAGTAACTGCTAAAGGTCCAGTTTGTTTTAATAGTTCGAGTGCTAATTCATTTTCAGGTACTCTAATTCCAACTGAATTAGGATTGATGGTTCCTACGCCGGGTGGGAATGCTTCCTCTACCTCAACAACTACTGTCAAAGGGCCTGGCCAATATAACTCAACTACTTCAGGTATTTCTGTTTTTATATTAAGTTTTCTTAATTCAGCAAATGAATGTACCAGCAATGAGACCGGATTGTCATCATCTCTTTTTTTGATTTTAAAGAGATTTTCTACTGCTACCTGAGAATTTGGGTTAACACCAATCCCGTAGACAGTTTCAGTGGGAATACCTACAATTTGATTCTTTTCAATTTTATTTACAGCTAAATCTAAATTATCTAGTTGCAAAAACATAGCGATCCTTTTCAGCTAAATCTTTTAGTAATTTGACATCTTTCCAATCTGCTAATAAATCTAAAGTTTGTTCTGACTTTGTTGAGTCAATCTCAAGACAAAGTGTTAAGTTGGTGAGATCATTACTTTCAATTTGTTGTATTAATCTTGATATTATATCTAGACCGTCTACTCCCCCGTTTAATGCAATTAGAGGTTCATAATCAATAACCTCTTTATCAAGGCCATCTAAATTATCATGAGGGATATACGGAAGATTTGCAATTATTAAATCAACATTTTTAGTTTTAACATTTTCTAACAGATCAGATTGATAAAAATTTACTGGCACTGAGTTAAGTTGTGCATTTTCAATTGCAATACTTAATGCCTCTTGAGAAATATCTATACCGGAAACTTCAACATTAGGAAATAAAACTTTCATCATTAAAGCAATACACCCTGAACCAGTTCCAATATCTAAAATGCCTTTTGATGGTTCAGTATTTTCTTTGATTAGTTCAATAAGATACTCCGTTTCAGGTCTAGGTATTAAACAACGCTGATCAACTTTCAATTGAATAGTGTAAAAAGGTACGTACTCTTCAATGTACTGCAAGGGTTCGTGGTTAAGTCTTCTTGTTAATAGGGTCTTATACTCATTTTCATAGTCAGTAGGTGAACCATTTATTTCTTTTGCTTTTTCTCTTAATCGAGCTAATTCGTATTCTGGTATATTTCTAATGTTCACTTTATTCTTCCAAGTTAGCCAAACGAGTAGTTTCATGATCAGCAATCAAAGCTGTGACAAAATCTTCTAAGTCCCCATCTAGAACTTGATCAAGTCGTTTAATTGTTAAATTGATACGATGATCTGAAACTCTGTTGTCTTTATAGTTATAAGTTCTTATTTTATCTGAGCGTTCACCGGAACCTACTTGTTCTTTTCTGTCTTTAGCTCTTTCGGCAGCAGCTTCATCTTGTCGTGCTTTTAGTAGGCGTGCTCTTAAGATTCTCATAGCTTGATTTTTATTTTTTAATTGTGATTTTTCATCCTGACTGGTCACAACTAAACCTGTGGGAATATAGGTAATTCGTACTGCGGAATCAGTTGTATTAACACTCTGACCACCCGGTCCACTAGACCTATATACATCAATTTTTAGATCATTTGCTGCAATACTTAAGTCAACCTCTTCTGCTTCTGGAAGAACTGCAACAGTAGCTATTGAGGTATGTACTCTTCCTTGTGACTCGGTTTTGGGAATTCTTTGAACTCTATGTGCTCCTGCCTCAAACTTAAGTTTTGAATATACACCTTTAGATTTAATTGAGAAAATAATTTTGTTATAACCTCCTTGGTCTGATGCTGTTAACTCTATAGGTTCTACATTCCAGGTATTTCTCTCTGCAAAACGAGTGTACATTTTATACAAGTCTCCAACCCAGATAGCTGCCTCTTCACCACCTGCACCAGGACGTATCTCTACTAAAACATCTTTTTCATCAAGAGGATCTTTTGGTAAAAGCGCGATTTTAATATCTTCTGTAAGGTCAATAATTGAAGATTTTGAGTCACTCACTAATGCCTCAAGCTCTATTTTCATATCAGTATCCTCTTCAGATTTTAACATTTCTTCGGCATCAGCTATATCACTGTTAAGAGTTCTCCATTCATTAAAAAGAACAACAATTGCAGTGACGTCACTATGTCTTTTTGCTAGTTCAGCATATGCTTTTGGATCTGATGATATATCCATCTTTTGGAGCTCTGCTTCTATCTCTTCCAATGAACTTTCTAAAGCTGTAAGTTTCTCAACTAATGCTTCATCCATTTTTTAACTCCTTTGATGTAGATAGTAGTTCATCAAATTGGGCATTATCTTCACTATATTTAATACAATTAGCCATGGATATTATTGCAACTTGAATCTGTTCATCACTAGGTATTTTTGTTGTTATTTTTTGTGTCCATATTCCAGGAGTTGCAAAAATTTTGGAGATTAAGGAATCGCTATTTTTAAAATTAAATTTTAATATTTCATACGAAATCATTGCGACAACAAAAACATGTAACAGCCGTGTGATAAGAGTAAAAAATACATTAAGGGTTGGAATAAAGGGAAGAGTCAGCAGGCTGACAAAAACTATTAAAAATATAAATGAAGTACCACATCGAATATGCTCTTTAGGAAATTTCTTAACATCATCTATTTCAAGTGAATGTTCAGCTTCGAATGATGCTATAGTCATATGTTCTGCGCCATGATACTCAAACAACTCTTGAGCATCCTTTGTTTTACCAACTAGGTATATATATGTAATAACAATTACTCCTCTTAGAATACCTTCTGCAAATCCCTTCATAGTTTGGGTAAGATCTAAAAGGTCTATCAATATTCTTGGCCCAACTATCAGGAGACTCAAAATTGACACTATAAGTAAAGTATTAGTGATTTTTGTAAAAAAAGTCTCTTCTTCTTGTTCACCGTAATATAAAGTATCTGAAAGTGATATGCCTTTATAGCCCACATATAAAGAATCAACTAACGCTCCTACTCCTCTTATGAAAGGTATTTTCCAAATACCCTCTCTCTGCGTTAATGGAGTTCTTTTTTCAAAGTAATTATGAATTTGATTTTTTTGATCCCTTACTGCGAGAGACCAACCCTTTGGACTCTGTATCAAGACGCCACCAATTACAGCTTGTCCTCCATAGGCAATATTGTCTTTAGACATTTTGGGTGTATTAAATTAAGTTATTCTTCTTCTTGAGAAGAAGCTTCTTGATTTGGAGCTTGACGAGTACTGGTTGAACCGTACCTTTGTTTAAATCTTTCTACACGACCTGTGGAGTCTACAAGTTTTTGCTTACCAGTAAAAAATGGGTGACTTGCACTAGATATTTCAAGCTTAACTAATGGGTAGTCGTTACCATCTTCCCAGGATATTGTCTCACTTGTTTTAATCGTAGAACGAGTGAGGAATGCAAAACCTGCGTCTTCATCTTGGAAAACTACTTCTCTATAATCTGGATGTATCCCTTGTCTCATATCTACACTCTAACTTACTTGTTGTTTTTTGCGACATCTTTTAAGAAGGCTTCGTTTGTTTTAACAGTTTTGAATCTATCTATTAAAAGTTCTGTAGCACCACTGTCAAGTCCCACTAATACTCTTCTTAAGGCCCATAGAGACTGTAATTCTTGTGGGGAAACAAGTCTTTGCTCTTCTCTAGTTCCAGAAGGTGTGACATCAATGGCTGGGAAGACGCGTTTATCAGCAAGGCCTCTATCAAGCTTAAGTTCCATGTTTCCAGTTCCTTTAAATTCCTCAAATATAACTTCATCCATTTTTGAACCCGTTTCGACGAGAGCTGTTCCAAGAATAGTTAAACTTCCTCCATCTTCTATATTTCTAGCTGCACCAAAAAATTGCTTTACTGGGGTAATTGCAGTTGAGTCTAATCCACCGGAAAGAATCCTACCGCTAGCTGGAGATGCTAAGTTGTGTGCCCTAGCTAGACGAGTAATGGAGTCTAAAAGTATGACAACATCTTTTCCTTCCTCCGTAAGTCTTTTTGCTCTCTCGATTGCCAATCTTGAAACCTGTGTATGTTCTTCTGGAGGTCTATCAAAAGTAGAAAATATTACCTCACCGTTTACTGATCTCTGCATGTCGGTTACTTCCTCTGGTCTTTCATCAACAAGAACTACCATCAAATGTACTTCGGGATTATTTTCAGTAATTGAATTTGCGATTTCTTTAAGAATTGTTGTTTTTCCTGCTTTAGGGGGCGAGACGATTAATCCTCTTTGACCTTTACCGATAGGAGCAATTAAATCAATTATCCTTCCTACTATTTTTTCAGGTTTACCTATTACTTCTAGTTTTAAACGTTCGTCGGGGAACAAAGGTGTTAATTTATTAAAATCAACCCTTCGAGCCAATAATTCAGGATCTGCACCATTAACAGTCTTTGGATCCATTAAAGCAGGGTATTTTTCTTTTTGTCTGGGTGCACGTATAGGTCCTTCGACTAAATCTCCTTTACGCATCCTATATTTTTTTATAATTCCTGCAGGAACATATACATCATTATCACCGGGTTTATAACCACTGCATCTTAAAAATCCATAACCCTCTGGAAGAATATCAAGAATGCCTTCTCTAGATTCTCCAGCTTTTACTTGGCTGTCTCCAGAATTAACTACTGATGGAAGGTCTGAATCATCATTTTTATTAATTACCTCTGCAACAACCGGTTCTTCAACCTCAATAACTGCATCACCTTGTTCAAGAAGCAGGTCAATGAGTTTAGCTTTTTGTAGACCCTTGTGTTCAAGGCCTAATCCTTCTGCTATTGCTCTCAAGTCAGCAACTGATTTTGATTGTAATTGTGTTCTAGCGGACATTTTTCTCCTAATTCAAAACATTCGATTTGGAATGGTAGTGATTTTTTTGTCTGAAAGACAATATCATTATATACATAAAAAACTTAAATCAACAAGATTTAAATATTTTTAAGAAAAGCATAAGAAACTGCGAAAGCCGTACTTATTAAATAGTAGATGACGCCAAAAACAATTAATTCGGGCATATTAAGAGTTGCTGCAAGTACAAGGACTATTGGAAAATTCTGACATAACCCCTCAATTGTTATTGTCTGACTGTTTTTATTGCTCAGATTTAGTGTTTTAGATCCAACTACGTTTAATAAATAAATTGCTATCAATGCTAGAAAAGCAAGTTTGAATCCTTCAAAAAAATTATCCAATAAAAGTTCTCTAATTTCAATTGGCCCACTAAAAGTTAATACCAACACTACAACTTTAAGAAACCGATCTAATCTTCCAGAGAGTTTCTCCGCTAGAGTTGGCTTATTAATTACAGTATAGATTCCAGCTAAGAAAGGTATTAAAACTAATATAACTAACTGTAAGAAAGTCTGTAAGAAATTTATACTGAATTCTTCACTATCTCTGATTAAAATGTTTAGCCACAGCACAATAGTAAAAGGTGCTAGCAGTGATGCAGTTGATGTTAAACCTACACTAAGTGCAATATTTCCTTTTTTAATATGAGTCAATAGTCCAGATATGTGACCTCCCGGAACAAGTAAGACCAGAACTACAGCAGTAGAAAAAATAGATGTTTTAAAAATGTTTGAGAGCGCAATGCCGACTAAAGGTAAAAATATTATTTGAAAAGTCAAGCCGTAGATCAAAGTCTTTTTTTCAGTAATTAATTTTTTAAGTTCTGTTGTTTCAGTATTTAAACCTAAAAAATAAAAAAGAATAGGTATGAAAAATGGAATTATTTTAAAAGATATAGCACTATCTACAATTTCACCCATTTAGACACTATACAGAAAATTAACCTTCGCTACAAGTACCTAGATAATTTGAAATATAATTCGTTTCCTCGTTGGTAAGATCTCCTGAGATCCTGTAATGGTTATATGAACCTCCAAAATAAAGTACCAGCGCATCAGCAAATTGCTCTTCACTTCCAAAATAATTCCATGCGTCTTTTCTAAAACTCGTATTATTTTCAGTATTACAATTCCTAGTTAAATATGATAAAGCATGGGCTGATTCATGAATCAATACATCTCTTTGCTCTCCAGCAGTAAATGCTCTATCAGAAATCCATATTGAAAGGGTCCACTCTGCGCCTTTGGATCCGTCAGGATAAGTTCCTGAAGAGTCCCATACACCGTAGGGACATCTAGAGACAACAGAGAGAGCATACTGATGACAACCATTAATGAATAATATCTTATTTTGAATTACTCCTTTTAGTTCTTCTGGTAAAGCAGTTACTAGTTCCTCGAGCAATCTTTGATTTGAACCTTCAAATCCTGCAAATGATAAATATGGCCCATCATAGAGTAACTGTTCACCAACCTCCTCTTCTTCGACTATCTGAACAGATTCTTCGTCTTCGGAGATATTTACTGGAACTGTTGTGGTTGTTGTAGTATCTGGAACTGTTGTGGTTGTTGTAGTATCTGGAACTGTTGT
>CAXBVE010000006.1:0-50399 GCA_963979435.1 uncultured Candidatus Actinomarinales bacterium
TTAAGTATTTAGTCACACCTGGGATGATTGAACTAGGGGGCGACCAGTTCTCGCTAAATTATGCGTTTGGAACAGAGGCTAGCAAAGTAATCAACTCAGCATTGGTTATAGGTCATACAAATAAGAACTCTCTTTTATTGGCTTTTCAAGAGAATGAGGTACCTGCTTTTTGGTTTCCGACAAGAGATGAAGCCGTAAAATATTTGAATACTATTATAAAGCCTGAAGATGTTGTATTATTTGAAAATGACCTACCTGACCATTATCCCTAATAATGAATTATAAAATTGGAGTTATCATTGGAGGTCCATCTCCAGAACACGATATCTCTATTTTAACTGGGCTTCAAAGTGCTAGGATTCTTTCTGCTAAACATGATGTATCAATAATTTATTGGACTAAAGATAATAAATGGTTTTTACTTGATCACAAACTAGAATCAAGCGATTTTGTTCAAAACTCAAAATTATTAACTAAAGAATTACATATAAACCTCGGAAAAGATAATTGTTTTACTTTTAAAAGAAAAAAACTAGATATAGATGTTTATGTAAACTCTTGTCATGGGGGACCTGGTGAGGATGGTTCTTTACAGGGCCTTTTAGAGATTATGGAAGCTAAATTTACAGGCCCAAATTTAAATATTGCACAACTATGTATGGATAAATATGCATTTTATTCACTTATGAAATCTAACAATCTTCCGGTTTTAGACAAATTTAAGATAAAAACCGGTAAAACTCCTGATTTCGACGGACCATATGTGTTAAAACCCCAATTTGGAGGGTCTTCAATAGGTGTAGAAGTTGTCAAAAACTATGAAACAGCTCTAAAAATAATAGAAACTTCAGATTTGTACACTAAGGGCGCATTACTAGAAAAATATCTGGAAAATGCAGATGATTTATTAATTGGAGTCCGGAACTATCCAGAATTTAGCTATTCTGAAATAGAAAAACCAGTCAGAAACTCAAATCTTTTCTCATATAAAGATAAGTATCTGAACAATGGTGGCTTAGAAGGTTCAAAAAGAGAACTACCAGCAAAATTAACTGAGGAACTTAGCAAAAAAATAATATCTTTAGTTGAGGAAATTAATAACGTAATTCCTTCGCGCGGCATAGTCCGATACGATTTTTTAAAAATTGAAGACAACATTTATATAAATGAAATAAATACTATTCCAGGAAGTCATGCTCTTTACCTGTGGAATAATTTAAATATTTCAAAGTATGAGTTGCTAAGTGACTTATTAGATGAAGCATTAAGAGAAGACTTACATAAATGGAGCACTGAAGGATCAGACGGTTTAGCTTTGAAGAGCGCTAAAGACATACAGTCAAAGTTGGGATAACTTGTGGTAGGAATTTATTGGGACTGTGACGGAACACTCATGGACACTGAACGTGCATACGCATATGCATGGCAAGAAGTATTAAGCAAACGTAGTTTAAATCTTCCAATTGAAACATTTGATGATTATGTAGGTATTGACGATAGATTAGTTCATAAAAAATATGCTAAGGAAGTGAGCCTTCCATCATTTAGTGAAACTATGGATGAAATTGCAGCTTTAATAATTAATAATTTTTCTGACCACACTATGTATCAAGACTCCTTAAGTTGTTTAAATTATTTTCATGATCTTGAATGGAGCCAGGCATGTGTTTCTGCATCTCCACAGAAAGCGTTAGAGGATAAACTAAACAAAGCAAATATTTCACAATACTTTACCTTTGTTGTTGGTGGTGATGTTGTACGTCCTAGGAATAAACCATTTCCTGATATTTATAATTTAGCTATTCAAAAATTAAATACTACGAAAAATATAATTGTTGAAGATAGCCCTCCAGGTATTGAATCTGGTAAAGCCTCGAATAATTTCGTTGTTGCAATTGACCGGGGAATTTTTAGCGAAAAAGAACTCTCAAATGCTGATGTCGTTGTTAAAGAACTTTCTCCAAGCCTTTTTATTGATATTAGTAAAACCCTTTAATTATTGCTTTTTATCCTATTAAACTACAAAACTGACTTAGGCGTAATTTGTGACTAAGTAATTGTTAATACCATCACTGGTATTAATCTTGAAGTCCTTTGTTGGTATCTTTGATATCCACCATTATTTAGATAATCCATTTTTGCCCACCACTCAGCTCTTTCTTCATTAAAAACTTCTCTGGAATTAACTTCAAATTTCTGCGTTCCTATAGATATCACCGACGTATCATTTTTTTTTAAATTGTAATACCACCCTGGGTTTCTTTCACTTCCACCTCTTGATGCAATTAGACATATTTCATTACCTTCCTTTAAGTAAACAAGTACATTCTTCCTAATCAATTGTGTTTTGGCCCCAACAGTTTCTAAAATTAAACACGGTCTTCCATTAAGATTCTTTCCTATTCTTCCCTTTGTATAGATATATATATAATTATGAAAAAATAAAAATACAAAAATAAGTTTTCTTCTCATACAGTCAATTTAATTTTCTTTTTCCATGATGTATAACTTCGTGGATAAAAATTTATCGGATCAGCAAGTCTTACTGTTGGATACTCAGCTACTGGTTTAATAATCTCGGTTATTTCTTTGTATTTAGGTACACATGCAAACGTAACTGCATAGTTGTAATCATTTAGTATCAACTTAGGGTCTCCTAAAAAAACTGATAAATTTCTTTTAAGAGCCAATTCTTTTAGTGTGTCTAATAAGAAATTAATCCTTTTTGTAGATATTTGTATTTTGTTAAGTAGTACATTATCGAATATAAAAATTACTGGAAGTTCCGGATTAGCTTTTAGTGCAGGGTCGTCATCACCCATAGATTCACCAGTTAGCCATACTACTGATGGTTTTTCTTGTGAGTTTATTGTTTCTGTTGGGCCGAATTTATTTTTAATTTCATAATCTATTTTTTGTTCTATTGGTTCATATTTCGATTCATCAGGCCATGTCTGTATAGGACATTTATACTGAAGATTGCATTCTTGACATAGTTTAGGAGCTCTATTCTTAACTTGAGATTGGGCAAACCCATACAGCTTTCCAGTTTGTCCACCCATAACCCACTGCCAACCTAATCTGTTTGCAAATCTTGAGCCATCAACTAAATGTTTGAACATAAAATCTTCATATTCTTTCCAATTGTTTTCAGCTCTGAAACTGTGATGAGATGAATACCACATTCTTGTTTGATTAACCATGTATCCTGTTTCAACTAATTCATTTTCAATAGTCTGAATACAGTTCATTTCAGATGTGTTTACTGCTTTATTAGTGTTTTCAACTGAGTAGTTCCACATTTTTTGATTATTCTGGCCCAAAATTGTATAAAGATGTCTTGAAAATTCCTGCCAGAGCAACTCATCTCTAAATTTAGTGCGATCTTCATTTTGAAAATTTTCTACTGCTTTCCAAACTTCTGGAAGATTAAGTAAACCATGGCGTATATAGGGAGAGAGGAATGAAGAACCTCTAGTAGTTGCGGGATAAACATTATTTCTTCTTTTAGAGTATCCCTTGATGTCTAGATTTGCTAGTCGTTCATCTGCTTGTGACTGCCCACCAGTAAATATTGATTCTGTATATTCATCACAAGTTAGATTATTAAAATATTTATCGATAATTAGTTTATTGGAGTCGTGAATGTTAATTTCAGACATTAATAAAAGTTAATATCCGCCTTGTCCAATTTTCACGTTGGAAATAGTTAGAACTCCTTCAATATCAGTCACCTCAAAATTTATTCTCTGACCTTGTCTTAGTGTTCTGAAAATTGAGTCTTTGAGTGAACCTGGTTGCAGATAAACTTCCGATTTGTCTGTATCTAAAACTACGATTCCATTACCTGAATTAGGATCATATGACTTAACAACACCTTGAGCCATTTAAACTTTTGTTACTTTTCCAGCCTTTAAGCAAGATGTACAAACCTTAACTTTTTTTGTATTCGTGCTATCAGCTACTTTCACTGTTTGAATATTTGCAGACCATTTTTTGCTAGATCTTTTGTGAGAAAAAGATACCTGTTTTCCGAACCAAGGTCCTTTTCCACATATTTCACATTTCTTTGCCATTGTTCCCTCTGAATTTACAATATAACTATAACTAATCTATTGATTATTAGGTACTTTGAATTAAAAAGTTTTTAGCTATTGTTTGAATGTGATGAAAAGAGATATTAATTATTTATCTAATATAGATATATCCGAAATAAAAGGTTTCGGTGAGAAACGAATAAAATCGTTAAATAAATCAGGGATTAAAAGCATTGTAGATCTTATCAGATTCTATCCCAGGAAACACATAGATCGTTCAGATATATTAACAATCGATGAGGTCATAAATTTATTTGAATTTAAAGAAATAACAGTTTTGGTAAAGATTGAAAAAGTATCTGTTTTCACAACGAGAAGTAGATTACGAATAGCAACTCTTTCAGTCTCAGATGAGACAGGAGACGCAAAAGCTAAATGGTTTGGTCCTCAATACATTGAAACTCGATTTAAAGAAGGTGACACTGTTGCTATTTCTGGTGTTCCTGATGTCAAGAAAACAGGATCTGTCGAATTTAAAAATGCAACTATAGAGAAATATTTAGAATTTGATGAATTAAATGAAACAGGTGCTCTAATTCCTATTTATAAAAAAATAGAGGGACTTTCAAGTGCTCTTATTAGAAAGGGTATTAAGCATGCCTTAAAACGAACTCCTGAAATTGAAGATTATATTAATGATGAACAACTAGCTGCTTATGAACTGTTAGACAGAACCACGAGTTTAAATGATATTCATTTTCCTGAGGAGTTATCAAATTATTACAAAGCTAAAAAAAGACTTGCTTTTGATGAGTTCATTTATTTACAAACTATTTTTAAAAGAAAGAAAAAATCAAATAAACTCATTATTGGAAGTGAAAAAATTCAATCAAATAGTGAGTTAATGAATACTTTCACAGAAAATCTTGATTTTGAATTAACTAGTGCTCAAAAAAGAACAATTAATGAGATATTGAAAGATATGAATAAAAACTCACCAATGAAAAGGTTATTACAGGGGGATGTTGGTTCTGGAAAAACCATTGTTGCTGCATGTGCTGTTTACTCAGCTAGTAATGCAGGTTTCAAGTCAGCTTTGATGGCACCTACAGAAGTTCTTGCTGAACAACATTATAATTCACTCACTCCAATTTTAGTTAAACATAATATCAAAACATATCTTTTAACCTCTTCAGTTAAAGATAGGTCAGAGATAATAAATCAAATGTCCTCAGCAGAACCAGTATTTTTTATCGGAACTCATGCTTTGATTCAAGAACATGTAATTTTTAATAATTTAGGACTTGCAATAATTGACGAGCAACAAAGGTTTGGAGTTGATCAAAGAAAGAAGCTTATTGAATCAAGCAATATAATTCCACACCAGATTGTGATGACAGCAACTCCTATTCCTAGAACTACTGCACTTGCAGTATATGGAGATTTAGATATTTCCATCATTGATGAATTACCTCCGGGTAGGCAAGAAATTGAAAACATACTTCTATCTGGTCTTGAATCAGACAACAATCAAGTTGTAGATTATTGCAAACAACATTTACTAGACAATTCACAAATCTTTGTGGTATGTCCCTATATAGATGAGAGTGAAAATAAAGACATAAAAGCTGCTGAAAAGGTATATGAGCAATATATTGATCTGTTTCCTGACAGTAATGTAAAAATTTTGCATGGTCGAATGAAATCCGAGGAGAAAGAGTTAATAATGTCACAAATGAATAACGGCAAGATTGACATTCTGGTATCTACAGTAGTCATTGAAGTAGGGATAGACATCACCAATGCAACGCTTATGATTATCGAGAGTGCAGAGAGATTTGGATTAAACCAGCTTCATCAGCTAAGAGGAAGAGTTGGGAGAGGAAGTAAAAAATCACAATGCATCTTTCACATTAGTAACAAGTTAACAATTGATAGCGTAACGGATGTAGGCAAACAAAGACTCAGTGCTATAGTCTCAACGAATGACGGTTTTAAACTTTCTGAAATGGACCTTCAGATAAGAGGAGAAGGAAAAGTAACCGGTACGGACCAGTCTGGATTATCTGATTTAAAAATTGCTGATCTAAGATATGACTTCGAAATTTTGAACCTATCTAAATTATTCTTTAACAAGGAAATAACACCAGAGCTCGAGGAGAGAATATATGTTGAAGCAACACTCCTGTTCCCTAATTTTATGAAAGTAGAAGATACCACTTGAAAATTATCTCAGGAACCCATAAGGGCCAAAATATTTTAACTATTAATGATTCTAAAACACGACCGATGATGGGTGTAGCAAGAGAGGGCATTTTTAGCTCACTTCAATTTCAGATTGAGGGCTCCATGATTCTTGATTTGTATGCCGGGTCTGGAAGTATGGGTATAGAAGCTTTGAGTAGAGGTGCTAAGTATGTAACTTTTGTAGATTTCTCTGATAAATGTGTAACTATAATTGAAAAAAATCTTATAAAATTTGGCAATAACTACAACATTCAAAACATGTCAGCTGATAAGTACATTTTAAATGCATACGATAAATACAAGTTAATTTTTTATGATCCGCCCTTTAATTTTGACGATTCTAGGGTCTCAGAAGAGATTTCCAACCTAGACAATTTGATTGAAGAAGGGGGGATTATTGTATGCCATAGACACATAAAGTCAGTTACTTCAATTACCTCTAAAAAGTTAAAAATATATAAAGAAAAACTCTATGGACAAAGTAGAATTTTACTTATAAAGAAATTATGAAAGTACTTATACCAGGCTCATTTGATCCTCCAACTAATGGACACATTGATGTTATTAAAAGATGTTCGAAAGTCTTTGAAGAGGTTTTAATTGGTGTCGTTGTCAATCCTTCGAAAAAATCACTATTCACTACTGAAATAAGAGAATTAATGCTCAATGAAATAATATCCGACACTCCAAATGTCTCAACGAAAACCTTTGAGGGTTTACTTGTTGATTTTGCAAAAGTTAATGACGTACAAGCGATAGTTAAAGGACTCAGGGCAATGACGGATTTTGACTATGAATTTCAAATGGCTCAAATGAATTCGAATTTAGCTGATTTTGAAACAATTTTTATTCCAGCGTCACCGGAATATGGTTATGTTTCGAGCTCAATGGTTAAAGAAATAAATTCCTACGGTGGAGATGTCTCCAAACTTGTACCAGCCAATGTATTAAAAAGGATGAATGATGTCTGAGGCAGAAGATAATAATTTTAAGGAAATAATAAATGGAGAAGTTAGGGTTGAATACGTTGATCAACTTGAATTATTAAGAGAAAAACTTAGCTCGGGTAACTTTCTTAAAAGCCGTGCAAGTAACAAAGAGTTGATTGCAATGGTTGAAAATCTAATTGATATCTTACCGGTCGAAATGAGGACTGCAAGATGGCTTGTTAGAGAACAAGACACTTTCCTCAACGAAGCAAAAGAAGAATCTCAAAATATAATCAATAATGCAAAAAGAGAATCTGAATCATTAATTTCTAATTCCTACGTTCTTCAAGAGGCAGTTATTGAAGCCAATACATTAATTAAACAAGCAGAAAAGGAAGCACAATCCTACAGAATGAAAGTTGAAGATGAAATGGATGCTTTATTCACCCAACTTCAATCAAAAATTGAGCAAGTTAATTCTTATATTGCAAATGAAAAGACTTCATTGAGACAACCACGAGAAATTATTAATCCTGAATAGTTATGTCACAATTAAATACTATTTTCAATTTAGATAAAGTACTCAATACAAATTCAGATTTAACTATTGAGGAAAAGGGATTTCTGAATATAAAATATTCTGGTACGGCTTCTTCAAATGATTCCAATGCTCTAATGACTGGATTCATAACTCGTGATGGAGATTATGTTTTGATAGAACTAAATATATATTTTACTGTCGATAGTGAATGTTCAAGATGTTTGAAAATATCAACTAATGATAAAGAAACATTAATAAAAGAGAAAATCTATTTAAAAAATGAGAATGACTACGACATTGACTTTAAAGAGGAAACCATAGATGTTCACCCAATAATTTCTGAGAAAATAATTGATAACATATCTCTTATTAACCTCTGTAAGATTGACTGTAATGGTTTATGTGTAATTTGTGGATTAGAGCAAAATACTACAGTTTGCAAACATGAAGAAAAAAACTTAAAAGAAAGTCCGTTTTCTTCTCTAAGTGAGCTAGATTTGTAGTTTGAAAGGAAATTAATGGCCGTACCTAAGAAAAAGATGTCTAAATCTAGAACTAGAAGAAGGAAAGCAACTCACAAAGTTAGCAAACCTCATTTTATGATAGATCCTGAAACTGGCGTTGCAAAGCAATCACATAGGGTCAACCCTGTTGATGGAACCTATAATGGACGTCAAGTTAAAGAACCTGAAAATAGCTAATATATAAATTATGAATACTATTGCTGTTGATGCAATGGGCGGTGATTCTGCTCCCGAAGAGATAGTGAAGGGTGCAATAAAAGCTAAAAATCTAGGTATAGATATAATTCTTTGTGGAGATAAAAATCTTATAGAACCTTTTTTACAAGATTCTCAAATTCCAGTAGTTCATTATCCAGAGGTAATATCTATGGACGATGATCCAGCTAAGGCAATCAGAACCAAAAAAAATTCTTCCATAGTTGGAGCCATGCAATTAGTTAAGGATAATAAAGCATCTGCTGTTTTTTCTGCTGGTTCAACTGGTGCAAGTTTAGTAGCAGCAATTTCTGTTTTAGGAAAAATTAAAGGTGTAATACGCCCAGCAATTGCATCTGTACTTCCATCAATCGATAGAGAGATTGTCTTGTTAGATTCTGGTGCTAGTTTAGAGGTAAAGCCAAAAGTTTTACTTCAATTCGCAGCAATGGGATCTAAATTTGCTGAGGTACTTTTTAACATACCAGCACCAAGGGTGGGATTATTAAATAATGGTGAAGAGTCTTCAAAAGGGCGTGATTTAGAAAAGAATACTTATAAACTTTTGAAAAGTTCAAATCTAAACTTTATTGGGAATATTGAAGGTAGAGATTTTGCAACAGATTCAGCAGATGTATTTGTTACCGATGGTTTCACAGGAAATATTGTTTTAAAAACCATGGAGGGTACCGCTAGGCTTCAACAAAAGATGATCAAGAAATCATTCATTGAGAATCTATTTAAACCACTTCTACTACCAGTTAACAAAGCACTCAAGCCCGTAAAAGATAGACTCGATCCAGATAAAACTAACGGAGCTTATTTGCTAGGTGTTAATGGGGTTGTAACTATTGCACACGGGTCATCATCTGCAGAAGCTGTTATGAATTCCATAATTTTCTCAAACAAGACAGTGGAAAGTGGATTTATTTCTAAATTTACTAATACGATTTCTGAGTTATGAGTCAAACACCTTTGTCCGAATTTGAGAAAATTATTGGTTATACCTTTCAAAATATTAAATTCTTGAAGATTGCATTAACTCATAAATCATATATTGATGAAAACCCAACATTTGAATCGAATCAAAGGTACGAATTTCTTGGGGATACAATTTTAGATTTTGATTTAACAAACTATTTATTTAACAAATATCCTGATCTGGATGAAGGCAATCTTACAAAAATCCGATCTAGCGCTGTTAACCAAGCTGCATTAGTAGAACTTGGCCAAGTAATTTCTATTGGTAAATTTCTATATTTAAGTAAAGCAGAGGACTCAACAGGGGGTAGATTCAAGAAGTCAATTATAGAGGACGCCGTAGAGGCATTGATCGCAGCTCTTTTCTTCGATGGGGGTTTAGACACTGTTAATAATTTTGTATCAAAATTTATTTATCCAAATATAAAAGAACTTTCAGAAGATCCTGGTTCCAAAGATTACAAAACTCGATTGCAAGAATATTACGCAAAAAAAGGGCAAAAAGTTAATTACGAAGATAAATCTGCTGGTCCTGATCACAATAAAGAATTTTTATCCGAAGTTATTTTAAACGACAAAGTGATCGGCATTGGAAAAGGAAAGTCAAAAAAAAGTGCACAACAGCATGCTGCAAAACAAGCTTTGAGTACTGTTAGCTAACCTAAAAAATAATTGTTATAATTTTCATTTATGGATGGTTTCACAGTCGTATTAACAAGAAATAACATCGATGAGTCTTTTCATGACATTGATATTGTTAACAATAATTCTTCAGAAAGTTTTGATTATTTTCCTAGATCAGCAATAAAACCATTTCAGCTTATACCGTTAGTTTTTGAAATGCTAAAAAGGGGATTAGATTTAGATTTAAGAGAGATAGCACTTTTCTGTGCTTCCCATTCAGGAGAAGCCCTACACACCACTAAGGTCAAGGAAACTGCAGAAAAATACTCTTTAAATTATGAAGACATATTTTGTGAAAAACAAATCCCATTTCATGATGATACGTACAAGAAACTCCTTATTGAAGATGAACCAATTACAAAACTCCATAATAATTGCTCCGGAAAGCACGTAGGAATGCTTCTTATGTGTAATCTTCTTGATTTAGATATATTAAATTATCAAGAGTTGGACCACCCACTTCAACAAAAGATCGATTCATTTTATAGAGACTTATTTTCCTTAGATAATATTATTTATGGAGTTGATGGTTGCGGTCTTCCCGCACCATATATAAATACAAAAATATTTTTATCCAGTGTTAAGAAACTGAATAATTCAGATATTTATAAAAAATCTTGGATGACTATTTTTAATGCATTTATTGCTTACCCTGATCACACAGCTGGAACTAACCGAGTTGATTCGATTCTTATGCAAAAGAGTTCAAAAGATGTTCTTATAAAAGCAGGTGCTGAAGGGTCTATGTTTTTTACAGATTTAAATACCAGCACAATTTTAGTATGTAAAGATGGATCTAAGAGGGGAGTTGATATTGCATCTATGTATTTTGGAAAAAAATTAGGATACATTGATGAAAACTATTACTCAAACTTTCTTAGATCATTCACTCATAACAATCAAAATACAAAAGTTGCCGACATAAAAATCATAGAAAAATAGGTTAAATACCTAAATTTTGCTGATTCTTTAGTATAATTACTATAACAACAGGGTAACAATGTATTTAAAATCGATAGTCGTGAATGGCTTTAAGTCATTCGCTGAAAAAGTTAATATTGATCTTTCCAATAAGGTTAATGTTGTCGTAGGTCCAAACGGATCTGGTAAATCAAATGTAGTAGACGCTATTTCTTGGGTATTAGGTACTCAAAGTCCCGGAACTTTACGTACAAATAAAATGGAAGACGTTATATTTGCAGGAACTGAAAAACTTGCAGAAAAGGGATTTGCAGAAGTATACCTAAACTTTGTTGTTGATCCTGAAAAATTTAACGGATCAGAAGAAATCTCAATTGGTAGAAAACTTTTTAGAGATGGTGCTTCTGAGTATTTTATGAACGGATTAAATTGCAGACTTCTTGATATACAAGAATTCTTAAGTGATTTAGGTATAGGTAAACAACAGCATACAATTATTTCACAAGGTCAAATTGCAGAAATATTAAATTCTAAACCTGAAGATCATAGGGTTACCATAGAGGAAGCAGCAGGAATATTACCGTTTAAATTAAAAAAAGACAAAGCTTTAAGACGAATCGAATCTGGTGATAAGGAAATTAAAAGAGCTAAAGATGTCCTTAGAGAAATTAATAAACAACTTAAGCCATTAAAAATTCAAGCAGAACAGGCACAGGCACATGAAACTCTCAGTAAATCTTTGCTTGAAAACAAAACAAATATCAATATTCTTAAATATAAAATATTTAATGAGAAGGAAGTTGGGATAAGCAATGAATTACAAACAACAATTGAGCATTTAGAAGAAGTTAATAAATCTACAGATGAAGCAAAGTCTCTAAAAACAAATCTCACTTCAGAATTGGGTCAAGGAGTTTCAGTAAGCTCACTTTTTAAAGATTATTCAAACAAACTGTCTACAAAATCTGAGCAAGTAAAATCAGTTGCACAAATAGCTACTGAAAGATTAGATAATCTTGAGCGGGAATCTATTCGTGAAGAAAAACGCTTAATTGAATTACAAAATAAAGTTTTAACCAACACTCTAACGATTAACGATCTTTCAAATAAATTAATATCAAAGAAAGACAATTTAACTAATTTAAATCAAAATCTTGAATATCTTAATGCCCAGCTTAATGAGAATAATAAAAACCAGTCTGCTTCGCTTGAGGTAAACGAAGCGATACTTGAAAAAGACTTAGATTACCTAAAAGGAATTATTTCTAAACTTGAAGTTAACATAACTGATAGTGAATACGAATACCAAAAATGGGATAAAGATAAAATTGTCAGTAGTGAGTTATTAGATAGCCATTCCTCTCTAATCTCAAAAAAAATCATACTCAAAAGTTCATTCTCAAAAGTCCGTAAAAATATTAATTCTATTTTTGATAGAGAGTTAGAAGTAACGAGGAATAATCTTGATAAAATTAAATTAGAATACAAAAATAACGTTGATATTTTAAATTCAAAAGTCGAACAACAAGAAAGTATTTCTAACAATTCCTCCTATAAAGATGAGTTGAAGATTCAGGAGGTAAGTTTACGTCAAAAACTAAAACACCTTGAAGATGAAATTACATCCATATCTAATCAGTTAGTGTCAGCAGCTGAGCAAATAAAATTCCTAACTAATGAAAATTCTGATTTACAACTTACTATTGATGAAATACATTACGCTCCTGATCATAATTATAAAACTGACCTTGAAAATATTATTGATAAATCCACAACTCTTATCAGTATTCTCAATAAATCTTCAGAATCAATGTTGCTACAAGCTAATGTCTACGAACAAAAGCACGGTAATAAAAACATAAAAATTACTGAATTAGATAACCAGATAGAAAATCTGAATAAAAACTATCTATCACTTAATGAACAAAAAGGAAATCTTTCTATCAAAAAAGCAGAATATTCTTCTGAAAAAGCCCATTATTATTCAACACTTATAAACATGTATGGTGTTGAAACTGAAGTTATTGACTCTTTTATTACCTCACAGCACAGTCAAAACGAAATAGAAAATGAAATAAGGACAATAGAGCAAAAATTAGAAAATATAGGTGTTGTTAATTACCTAGCAAAAACAGATTATGAACAATTAGATACTCGTCAGCAAGAGATTTCAAATTCCATAGAAGATTTAACTTCGTCAAAAAAAGAATTACTAGTTCATATTAAAGAAATTGAGGATGAAATAGAGTTTAGAATAGATTCTTCATTCAATTCTATTTCACTACACTTTACAGAAATATTTGAACAACTATTCCCAGGAGGGAAGGGCTCTCTTGAATTAACCAATAAAGAGAACTTGCTAGAAACAGGTATTGAAATAAATGTACAACCTAAAGGTAAAAAGGTTAAGAAATTAAGTCTTCTATCTGGTGGCGAGAGATCCTTAGCGGCTATTGCTTTTCTTTTTGCTATTTTTAAATCTTTTCCAAGTCCATTTTATATTCTTGATGAGGTCGAAGCAGCCTTAGATGATGCCAACTTACATAGAATGATCAATTTATTAAATTATGTAAAAGATGATGCACAGTTCATTATTGTTACCCATCAACAGCAGACAATGCATGCTGGTGATATTTTATATGGTGTAACAATGGAACCAGGCTCAGGTTCTCGTATATTTATTAAAACAAAATCAGAATTTGAAAGCCTAATTGCTAACGAGGTAAATAAAGATGAATGAAAGTGATACAAAACTAGCAAAACTTGCAGAAGAAATTGCTAAAACAGCGTATGCTCCTTACTCAAAATTCCGTGTAGGTGCAGCTTTGATTACAAGCAGTGGCAATATTTACACAGGTTGTAATATTGAAAATGCTTCATATCCAGCCACGGTCTGTGCAGAAGATGTTGCTGTGTTTAAGGCAATATCAGAAGGTGAGACCAAAATTGAAACTTTAGCAGTTGCCTGCATTGATGCTGAAGAGCAACCAATTTTCCCCTGTGGTGTTTCAAGGCAGAGAATGTCTGAATTCGGAACTGAAGATGTTATTGTTGTCCATAAGGGTGAGGCAAAGAAATACAAATTTGATGAAGTGCTTCCATTCGATAATAAGATAAAATTTAAAGACTAAAGAGAGTCGATAAGCTTTGGAATGATACTTAATGTATCTCCGACAACACCCAAATCTGCAATTTGAAATATGGGAGCTTCTTCATCTTTATTAATAGCAATAATAAATTTTGAGTCTTTCATGCCTACTTGATGTTGGGTTGCACCAGATATACCACAAGCAATGTACACATCAGGTTTTACAGTTTTACCTGTTTGCCCAACTTGTTGTGAATAAGGCATCCAACCTGCGTCGACTATGGCCCTAGTACCACCAATTGCGGCGTTTAATTTATTAGCTAATTCTTCTATAAATTTTAGATTTTCCACATCGACCATACCCCTACCTGCCGATATAACAATTTTGGAATCTTCAAGCTGTGGACCTGTTTTCTCCTCGATAAAAATATCTTGAACTGCTACTGAAAGATTATTTTTTTCAATTGAAACTGTTTCGTAGTTATTATTTAACTCAATTTCCGAAGCTTCAAATGACTTTGGCCTGATGATCAAAACTTTAACTTCAGAAGTAACATTTGTTAGGTAGTCACTTTCTCCACCATCTATTGAATTAGTTGTGGATAAGTTATCACCATCAATTTTAAAATTCACTACATTAGAAATTGGACTAGCGTTTAAATCCACAGATACAAATCCAGCTATATCTCGCCCTACATATGTAGAAGAAGCTAAAACAAGATTAATTGACTCAGATTTAATTATGTTACTTATTTCGTTAGCAACTGATGCGAGAGATAATTCATTCTGATTAAGTTTCATGTAAGTATTTTTAAAGGTATCAGAGCCAATTTTAGGATTTTCATCAGAGCCAATAGTAATTAGTTTAAAATCTAGACCTTCTTGTGTTATTTTAGATATTAATTCAAGTGTTCCAGAGGAAATTGTTCCATTGCTAGTTTCACCTATTATTAATGATTTCATATTGCCTTGATTTCCTTCAATTTTTCAATAATTAGGTTGAAAGCTTCACCATCATCGATGTGCTTCTCTCCACTTTTATCATTTGATATAGATTTGATTTCAATAAATTCTTGATTCTGTTCAGCTGTCAAATTAATTGATGATATGTCAACTTGCTCTACAACCTTAGATTTTGCAGCCATTATGTCCTTGAAGTTTGGGTATCTTGGTTCAACGCCACTTGCTGTTACGGATATCACACATTGAGAAGGCATCACAACCTTTTCAGAACCAGTAATAGTTTGGCGGGTAAGGAGAGTTTCATCATTGATTTCAATCCCTTTTACATATGAGATGCAAGGTAAATCTAGATATCTAGAGACTTGTTGAGGAACTACACCAGAATATCCATCAGAAGATTCTGTTCCAAAAATTACGATATCAGCTTGAGCTAATTTTGCAATCTCACTGAGTACATTTGAAGTCATTAGAGAATTTGAATTTTTAAGTGATTCATCTTCTATTACTAATGCTTTGTCAGCACCCATTTGCAATGCTTGTTGAATACCTTTTTGAGTACCGAGTTTACCCATGCTTATGACAGTAACTTCAGCATCAAACTTTTCTTTTAGCTGAAGAGCGACCTCAATACCGTATCTGTCTGTATCATCTAGAACTTGTTCGTCAGGTCTAATAATTGTTCCATTTTCATACGTTACAGCTATTGCAGGATCTGGTATTTGTTTGGCGCATACTGCAATTTTCATATTTTTATATTCTAATAAATCTTTTTTACTTAGATAAATATATTTACTTTATTTATTAACAATATATTTATAAAATGAATTTCCATCATCGAAGATATCCGGGATATCAAAGTAATTGCATATTGTTGAGGCAATATCAGCAAATGATGATCTATCTCCTATATCCTTATTCTCGATATTGTTTTGATATGCTACTAGAGGCACAAATTCTCTGGAATGGTCAGTTTTACCATCTGTAGGATCTGTACCATGATCACCGGTTATTATTAACAAATCATCATCATTTAATTCTTTAAGTATATTGTTTAATCCCGAGTCAATCACTCTTAAGCCTTCATAGTAGCCTTTAGGATCTTCTCGATGGCCATATACCATATCTAGATCAACCAGGTTTATGAAATAAAAGTCATACTCTGATTTCTTTATTAAATCTAACAGTCTTGTTAGTCCGTCAAAATCACCTTCTGTGTGAATTGTTTGATGAAGATGTTCTTCGCCAAATAGGTCACTAATTTTTCCCACACCAAAATTCTTATATCCATTATTACTAAGGTGACTTAATACAGTTTCCCCTGGAGGGGTTATACCAAAGTCTTTTCTATCGTAAGTTCTAACAAAGTTATTATCGCTGCCTTTAAATGGTCTAGCTATGACTCTTCCGATATTAAATTTATTACAGACTTCTCTAGCTATCTTTGACACTTTGTATAATTCATCAATACTTAATACATCTTCATGAGCAGCTATTTGAAATACTGAATCACCAGATGTATAAAGAATCAACGCACCTGTATCTAAGTGTTCTTTACCAAGTTCATTAATTATTTCAGTACCCGACGCATGACAGTTTCCAATAAATGTATGCCCCGACTTAGCTTCAACTTCAGAAATTAATATTTCTGGGAATCCATCTGGAAAAACTTCAAAGGCTTTATTTGTGACAAGACCAGCAATTTCCCAGTGCCCAGTTGTTGAGTCATTACCTAATGATTTTTCAGCAAGTCTCCCAACAACACCCTTGTATTCTTTTGACGGTAATCCATCAATTGATGTCATTTTTCCAAAACCAAGTTTATTGAATGTAGGTAACTTCAGTGGACCGACAGTTTTTGAAACATTTCCAAAGGTATTGGCATTTTCGTCACCATATTCTTTAGCATCTGGAGCAGCTCCAACTCCAAGGGAATCAATAACTAATAGAATACATTTTTTTGGCATACTTTCTAAACTGTTCCAAACAGTCGATCTCCCATGTCACCAAGCCCAGGAACAATGTAATAGTTTTCATTAAGTTTTTCATCAATCGATGCAGTTAGTAAGGTAATATCTGGATGTTTAGTTGAAATAAATTCTATGCCTTCGGGTGAAGAGATGACAGTTAATGCATATATTTTTCTAGGGCTATATTTTTTCACTGTATCTATAGCGAAAGACAAGGAACCCCCCGTTGCAAGCATTGGTTCAAGAATGAAAACATCTTTGTCTTTAATTTCAGGAAGATTTTCGTAGTAATTTTCAGGTTCTGCAGTTTCTTCATTTCTTTGAACGCCGATATATCCAAAAGTCATGTTAGGTATTAAATCTTTTGGTCCATCAATTAATCCAAGTCCTGCTCGTAAAACTGAAACAGCAACAGTGTTAGATGCCAATTCTTTACCATCAGTTTCAATTAGAGGTGTTTCAATTTTTACATCATCAAGTTGTAGTTGTGTAGTAGCTTCAATTATTAGTAAATAAGATAACTTTGAAGCTGCCAGTCTGAATGTTTCGAAAGTTGTTGTTTTGTCTCTCAGGACAGTTAGGTAGTGTTTTGATAGTGGATGTGATAATTCTATAATTTCCATTAAAGACAGGGTAGTTAAATTTTAAAATGATTTCTACCTTTATTATTTTAAAGATATATTATTAAATCTGACTGTTTAAGATGCAGTTAAAGTAATATAGAATTTCGTAATTAATAAGGACAAACAATGGCAGTAAAAATTAGACTTGCTCAAAGAGGTAAGAAAAAAACTCGCACCTACAGAGTTGTTGTTGCTGATGCACGATCACCTCGAGATGGTAAGTTTATCGAAGATCTTGGTTTTTACAATCCACATGACAATCCTTCAACAGTTGATATTGATGTTGAAAAAGCAGTATCTTGGTTAGATAAAGGTGCACAACCATCCGATAGAGTACAAAAATTACTAGAAATATCTGGAGCTTGGGCACAATGGCGATCTACAAAAGGTGAAGTAGTTTCTATTCCAAAAGCACCAGAACCAAAGATTAAAAGTAGTTCAAAAGCAAATATTAAAAAGACCGAAGCAGCAGCGGAAGCAGAAGTAGAAGAAGTGTCAGATACCTCAGAGGGAAGTGAAGAAGAATAATGTCTGAATCAGGAAATATAGTAAAAAATGTAGTTGAGTATATTGTTACTCAAATTGTAGAGAATGAAGACGAAGTCAAGGTAGAAGTCGCCTCATCAACTGATGATAAGGTAGCTATCGAAGTTAGAACTTCATCAAACGATATGGGTAGAGTCATAGGTAAAAGAGGCCGTGTAGCGAGAGCTATTAGGACAGTCGCACAAGCTGCAGCTGATGAAGAAGGCCTCGATTCATCTGTTGAATTTATTGACTAATAATCTTTTTACGTTAGGAATACTCGGAAAACCACATGCACTTCATGGTTATTTATATTTAAACCATGATATCTATTTCAGACAGTTTGATTTAACTGGCTTACACGTTTTCATCAATGGCAATGCATATGAAATTGAGGATTTTAAAAAACACCTTAAAGAGCGTTATTTAATTAAATTAAAAGGTCTAAACTCAATTTCTGATATTGAGATATTTAGAAATAAAAATATATATATAACTTCTGACCAAGTTACTTCATATGTCGCAGAAAATCTTCCCTGGCCTGGTTTTTTTGTTGATTCAAAATTAAATAGCCAATACTTTGTTAAAGACTATTTTTATGCTGATAAATTAATCTTTCTAACTCTAAAAGATACAGAGGAAATAGTAGTTCCATACAATACAAACTTTTTTAGTTATGAGAATGAAGAACTACAGTTAATTAATTTTGATTTAGCTTAATAGCCATTTCATAAGATCGTTGGTTATATCATCTTCCAGTAGATTTTCAGGATGCCATTGTATTCCTATAGCTTCCCAGTCAGATGTAGATTCAATTCCTTCTATTAAATTATCTTCTGACATAGCATTTACTTTTAGATCCTGACCAAGGTCATTGATTACTTGGTGGTGGATGCTGTTAACACCTACATTTTTATCAGCAGTAACTTCACTTAAAACCGTTTGCTCTAAAATATTTATATTATGTATGTGTTGTGAAGTAGCCTCGTTTATTTGAAAGTGTTCAATTTCTGTGTCAAAATTATCAGCTATGTGTTGATGTAAAGTTCCGCCTTTGTAAACATTAAGCAATTGGTGACCTCTACATATTGCAAGTGTTTTAATAAAATTTGTTTCTGCTATTTTTAATAAATTTAGTTCAGTTTTATCTCTTTCATCTGAAATTCTTGTAGTCTTGGTGTCTACTTCTGCACCATATATAGAAGGATTGATATCACCTCCTCCTGTAAGTATTAACCTATCAAAATTGGACTTACTAAATTCTATCGATAAGTTCTGAGGGGGTACAATTATAACTTCAGCACCGAATTTGTTACATAAATTAACAAATGAGATATTTAATACAGAACATGGAATAGTTCCAGGTGATAGGGTGGAATCTTCTATTCCTGAAGAAATAGCTATTAATTTACTCATTTATCATAAATATTGTTTGAACTTCAACACTTACATTTAGAGGTAAGCTTGTAACACCAACAGCTGATCTTGTTGCTTTTTCCGAAAAGAACTCAGCTAATTTATCAGTAAAACCATTTAGAACATTTGCATGTTCAGTAAAAGAAGGCTCTGAGTTAATAAATCCCACAACATTAATTGGAGATAATATTTTGAGATCATATTCTGTTTGTAATGTAGCTAATGTTAACTCTGCGCATAATTCGGCTGCAGTGTAAGCATCATCTACGCTTACTTCGCTAGGCACTTTACCAGTAAATTTTTTCTCATTATTAATTGGGATGTGACCAGAAGTATATATTAAACTCCCAGCACGTTTGAGGGTAATATAGTTTCCAACTGCTTTAGGTGCTTCAGGTAAATTCATGTTAATTATTGTTGACCAGTATATTCACTAAATCAACAATACGATTTGAGTATCCCCACTCATTGTCATACCAGCAAACAACTTTTATATGATTTCCACTTAATAGCTGAGTGGATGAAGCATCGTAAATACTTGAATGAGGATTTTGTAAAATATCAGTAGATACTAAGGGGATAGAGGAGTATTCAAGGATACCTTTCAATTCATTATCAGCAGCTTTCTTAACAGCATCATTTACCTCTTGTACAGTTACTTCTTCATTAAGCTCTACTACCAAATCAACAACGCTACCATCTGGGACAGGTACTCTCATTGCCATACCATCAAGTTTTCCATTTAACTCTGGCAACACCATGCCAACTGCTTTTGCGGCACCAGTAGAGGTAGGAATTATATTTTGTGTAGCACTTCTTCCTCTTCTGAAATCTTTATGTGTAGTTTCAGCGAGAGCTTGGTCATTGGTATAAGCATGAATAGTAGTCATTAAGCCTGACTTAATCCCAAAATTATCATTTAAGACTTTGGCAATAGGTGCTAAGCAGTTTGTTGTACATGATGCATTAGATATTAATTTTGAATCCTCATTAAGATCTCCATCGTTTACACCTAATACAACTGTTGCATCAATTTCATCTTTTGGCGGTACTGTTAAAACTACCTTTTTAGCTCCTGCCTCAATATGTTTTTCAAGGGATTTTCTATCTGCAAAGATGCCGGTTGATTCTATAACAATATCTATGTCTAGTTCTTTCCAGGGTAATTCTGAAGGATTTGCAACAGAGACTAATTTTATTTCTCTTTCATCAATTTTTAATATATCTTCATTAAGAGTTACATCGTGATTCAATACTCCCATTACAGAGTCATGTTTTAATAAATAGGAAAGATTTTCATAATTCCCCAGGTCATTTATTGCAACTACATTTAAATCCGAGTCACTTTCAATAATTATTCTAAGAATCGATCTACCAATTCTGCCAAAACCGTTAATTGCAATATTACTCATTGACTCTACTTTCTGAAAGTTTGGTTATTGTGTCGATTATTCTTGCACTATATCCCCATCCATTATCAAACCAGACAAGGATTTTAATTTTATTGTTATTTATATCCATGGTTGCTAAACCATCAATAATTCCAGAATGTGAATTACCAACAACATCTGAGGAAACAATTGGATCAAAAGTTATATCTAGAACTTTATTGTATGGAAGATGCTTAATAGCCTCTTTAATCGTCTGATTGATTTCTTCGGATGTAGCTTCTGTTTTAATATCAATTGTAAGGTCGACAGTACTTCCATCTGGTACAGGTACTGTCATAGAGGATGATGCAACCTTATCTTTCATAAAAGGTAAAACAGTTTCAATAACTTCTGAAGATTTAGTGATAGCAGGAATGATATTTTCTCCTGCAGCTCTGTTTAATCTGAAACCTTCACCGGCAACGTCAGCCAATCTATTTGAATTTGAATAACCGTGAACAGTAGTAAGAAATGCTCTCTCTACACCATATTTTTCATTAATAATTTTGAGCAGGGGTGCTACAGCATTAGCCGTGTTTGATCCAAGAGATATGATGTCATTGTTAAAATCAACCTTTGTATCATTAGCACCAGGAACATAAATTTGTATATCACTCCCAGATTTAGGTGTCGATGCAATCAATACTCTTTTACAACCTTTTGCAATATGTTCACTGGCCTCATCAAGGTCTTGTTTTCTTCCAGTGGATACTATTAATATGTCGGTCTCAAGATCCTTCCATGATGCTTCTGAAGCATCCTTCCAGTCATTAAAGACTATATTTTTACCATTTATTTTAAAACCAGTATCTGTTGTTTCTATATCCGCATCGAGTTTTCCATATATTGTGTCGTATTTAAGCAAATAAAGAAGATTCTCTTTATCGGCTATATCGGAAATAGAGACAATATTTATTAAATCATTATTAAGAGTTTGTCTTAATAGGTCTCTTCCTATTCTTCCAAACCCTAAAATTGAAATGTTCATAAATGCCTCGTATAGTTAAGTCTTAATCATAAAGGAATGGTTGTATAAATTATGTCGATTTTATTAAATATTTGTGAACTCTAGAGTATTGGTAATGATGTTATACGAACAAATAGATACCCTTCTCTTTGGAGAAAAGCCAACCTCGGAACTGTCTGCCGAGGCTTTTGATGTTAAATTATCAAGTTTCGGAAAAAATATTACATACAGTCCTAAGGTTTTTATACCGCTGACTACTTTATGTCAAGATTCATGTGCGTATTGTACATTTGTTAAAACCCCAAAAGATGGAGGTACTTTTCTTAACTACGAAGAAGTAGATGCAATTGCATCTGTTGGTGTATCTGCAGGTTGTTACGAAGCATTATTTACACTCGGAGATAAACCAGAGGTAAAATGGGATTTCGCACTTGAACAGTTAAAAAGTTTTGGTTTTTCTTCAACTCATGAGTATCTAACTGACAATATGAAAAAAATTCATCAGAAATATAAAATATTTCCTCATGCAAATCCAGGATTAATGAGTAAAGATGAAATTATTAACTACAAACAATATTCTCCCTCTGGAGGTCTTATGCTAGAGAGTTTTTCTCCTAAATTACTGGAAAAAGGTCGAGCACACTATGGTGCTAAAACAAAAAATATAAAATTTCGAATTGAAACATTAAATAATGCTGAAAAAATTAAATACCCAATGACAACAGGTCTTCTTATTGGGATAACTGAGAGTAAAGATGAATTAATAAATGATATTGTTGAACTTATTCAATTATGTAAAAAAAATACTGCAATACAGGAAATAATTTTACAAAACTTTAGAGCTAAAAAAAATACGCTTATGAGAAATAATGCCGAAATAATAAATGATCTCTTTTTAAGGATTATCGCAACTACAAGATTATTGTTACCGTCCCAGATTTCATTACAGGTTCCACCTAATCTATTACCTGATGTTGAAATGTACTTAACTAGTGGCATTAATGACTTAGGAGGAATATCACCTAAGACTATTGATTGGGTTAATCCTGATCATTTGTGGCCAGATCTAAATAATTTAGAAAAAATAACAAGTTCAAGTGGACAATCTCTTAAAAAAAGACTTCCTGTTTATCCAAGTTTTATAAATAATGAATGGTTAAGCACACCAGTTTTTGAAAAAGTCAGTAATGTTATTGATAACAATGGTTATCCGAAACAATGATAGAAAATAAAAATATATCCTATTTAAGAATCCGTCCTTGCGATAGTGATAATGAAATATATTTGAATTCAAGAGCTAAAGAAGGTACTTCTGCCTTTACTTTAAAACCAGGACTTGATATCAATTATCAAAATCTATTAATAAATGGCTTTCAAACTATTTCATCAGATATTGTTTCTAATTCTTCAGCATGGTTCGTTGATGATGAACTAATTAACACAAAGATACAACAAAATTCAAAAAGATTAATTTATCGATACAAGGGAATTAAAGAAAATGCTTTAGAAGTCATTTCAAGATACAAACCAGCGATAGTACTTATAGAAAACCTGGAAGATGTGGAATTTTTCATGTCTCTTAATGGAACAACTAATTTTATTATCTCTAAGTATGTTAACTCTATAGATGAGGCAATAGAGGCTGTAAAAAGGGGAGTCGATGACTTATTCCTGCGTGATTGGAGTAAAAATCAAATTCTAGAACTTCAAAGTAAATTATCAATTCCTTTGTACGAGAGAACAATACTTTCACCACTGCTAGAAGTTAATGAAGCTAGGAACTTATTAGAAAAAACTGAATTTACAAATTTCCTTCAAACGAGAAATGTTCGAGGTTACAAAAGAGAAACTACTTCATGGTATCCAGGTAGCGGAGAGTCTATACCTAATCTTTTCAATTTCACTTCAGAAACATTATCTGATTATAAAACCTCGAATTTTGATAATATATTAAAAAATTTTCTAAAAACAGAACATCTTAATGAAAAAGATCTCCTTGATTTATTTAAAACATCTGGAAAGTACATCAATCAAATTGCTGAACTTGCTAATGAGTTAACAAAGAATGTTCACGGTAACAAAGTTACATTTGTTAAAAACCGAAACATCAATTACACAAATCAGTGTTATTACAAGTGTGGTTTCTGCGGCTTTTCAAAAGGTCCCCAAAGTTTAGATCTCAAAGAAAAACCATATACATTAACACCTGATGAAGTCCTTAATAGAACAATAGAAGCACATAAAAATGGTGCCTCAGAAGTTTGCTTACAAGGGGGGATTCATCCAAGTTATACAGGAGATTTCTATATTGATTTAGTTAAAAAAATAAAGAGTAAATTACCTGACATGCACATACATGGCTTTACACCACTGGAAATATGGCAAGGTGCAAATACTGTAAATAAGTCAATAGAAAACTATTTACAAGAACTTAAAGAAGCAGGATTGGGAACTCTACCTGGCACCGCAGCTGAAATACTGGATGACAGAATAAGGAAGTACTTGTGCGATGATAAAATCACTTCATCTCAATGGGGTTACGTCATGGAAGTTGCTCATTCATTAGGTATTAAATCTACTGCAACAATTATGTTCGGCCACATAGATGATCTAGAGTCTTGGGTAAATCACTTTCAATTAATTAAAAATATTCAAATAAAGACAAATGGATTTACAGAAATTGTCCCTCTTCCTTTTGTTCACATGGGTTCTCCAATATTTTTACAAGGTAAGAGTATGCCAGGTCCTGCTTGGGATGAAATAGTGCTGATGCATTCATTAGCGAGAATATACTTTCACAACACAATAGATAATATTCAAGCAAGCTGGGTAAAACTTGGTCATGATGGTGCAAAAGTTCTTCTTGAGTCTGGGGTTAATGATCTCGGAGGAACCTTAATCAATGAAAACATCAGTAGGGCATCAGGAGCAAATCACGGTCAGGAGACTACTGACATGGAATTTATCAGTCTAATTAATGACGCAGGAAAAATTCCATATTTAAGAAACACGTTATATACATCTTTTAAGAATCTTGAAAGTGTAAGTTCTGAAAATGTTATCAAAATATAATATAGTTACATTATTTCCAAAACTCATAGACGAGTGGTCAGAAACTGGAATAATCTCTAAAGCACATGAAAGTGACCTTTTTGAACTTTCTACAACAAATCTAAGAGACTACGGTCTAGGTGATTACCACCAGGTTGATGACGCACCATATGGTGGTGGACCAGGTATGGTACTTATGCCCGAACCCCTGGATAATGCAATATCAGCTAATAAATTGGATATAAATATATTTTTAACTCCATCGGGGGACCAGCTGAATGAAAATCTTATAACCGAATTGCATACATTTCAATCAGCAAACATCATTTGCGGCAGATATGAAGGATATGATCAAAGGATTATTGATATGCATGCTGATTATCAAATATCAATTGGTCAAACTGTTGTATCAGGTGGAGAAGTCCCAGCACTGTTCTTACTTGAAGCCCTGATAAGAAAAATACCTGGTGCACTTGGCAATGCTGAATCTTTAGTTACTGAATCATTTACAGATGGAAAACTTGACCATCCTGTTTATACAAGACCAGAAGTTTATAAGGAAAAAGCGGTTCCATCCGTATTACTATCGGGAAATCACAAGAAAATTGAAGAATGGAAAAAGAATAATTTAACGGACATATAAAGCTAAATAACTTATATAATCCTCTACTGGAGAAGATATGAATTTAATTGAAGAAATAGAACAATCAAAGTTAAAAGAAGAATTACCTTCTTATAAAGCTGGTGATTCTGTAAAAGTTAATGTAAAAGTTTCCGAAGGTAATCGTGAAAGAATCCAGACTTTTGAAGGCGTAATAATTGCAACTAATGGTGTTGCCCTCAATAAAACTATGACAGTACGCAAACTTTCATTCGGTGTTGGCGTTGAGAGGATATTCCCCGTACATGCTCCAATAGTTGACTCTATAGAGGTTATTAGAAAAGGTAAAGTTCGTAGGTCTAAACTTTACTATCTAAGAGATCGAGTAGGAAAAGCTGCCAAAATCAAAGAAGATCGTTCCTAACTTATTAATATTAAATTATTATAAGAATTTTTACCAAGCTATTAACTATCCTTCTAGCAATATTGCTTGCTTCAATAATCAGAATATTCTTGGTCCAATTATATATAATTCCATCTGAGTCGATGACTCCCACACTTAATGTATCCGATAGGGTACTGGTTCTTAAAGATGATATCTCCAACATCAATTATGGTATTGGAGAAATTGTTGTTTTCTACCACCCAGATACCTATGTAGACGTATCTCCAGCTTCCAAATTAGTTGAATCATTAAAAATATGGAATTATTTTGATGCTCCGTCCCAAACGGTCTATATCAAAAGAATAATTGGATTACCTGGAGATGTAATAAAAATCGACACTCTTGGAAATATTTACAGAAATAATGAGTTATTAACATTTAAAGGGATATTAAATGAAACATTTACGAATCAAGAAAAATATAGTGTGCCAAATGATTCATATTTTTTATTAGGTGACAACAGAAGCAATAGCCAAGACTCTAGAGTATTTGGTTATGTACCTGTCGACAATCTAATTGGTAAAGCTTTCTATGTGGTCTACCCATATGAAAATATCCAAATATTAGATAATGATTGAACTAAATATTTGGAAAGAAAATCCTGAACAATTTATTATTGGAGCTGATGAAGTAGGTAGAGGTTGTTTTGCAGGGCCAATTGTTGGGTGTGCTGTCAAAATAAGTTCAAAAGATAAAAAGTACCTTTCAGAAGTAAAAGATTCAAAGAAACTCAGTTCTAAAAAAAGAAATAGTATATTCAACGATATTCATAATGCTGATATTGTTTATGCACTTTCAATATGCGACAATACACAAATTGATAAATACGGCATTCAAAAAGCAAATCAGGTTGTTCTTTCAGATTCAATAAATAAGATAAAAAAAGGAACTGAAAAAATATATGTAGATCATTTCAAAATAGATATACCGAATGCAATATCTTTAACTAGGGGAGAAGATAAAAGTCTCGCTATAGCTTTAGCAAGCATTATTGCCAAAGTTAGTAGAGATAATTACATGATAAAGATCTCAAATAAATATCCTGAGTATGACTTTGCAAGTAATAAAGGATATGGAACGTTGGTACATAGAAATGCTCTTGCTAAGTATGGACTTACAGAACTACATAGGGCGTCTTTTAACTTAAAGCCCAAATAATTGCTACAACAGCGAGAATTATGCTAAAAATAATATTGAAATAATCAGTTCTGTTTGCTTTATAAGGTCTATTTGGATCAAATCCCATGACTACATTCTAAGTTAATTTATATTAAACTTGAAATATGGTTTTAGAATCTAAAAATAAAGGTAACGTACTAACTCTTAGTTTTAATGACGAGAAAACAAAAAACTCTATATCAGCCAATGATTGGATTGAGTTTCGAAAACAAGTAAAAGAATTTGATGAAAGTGATTTAAAGTATTTGGTTTTATCCCAGTCAAATGGAAACTTTTCTTCAGGTGCTCAACTAGGTGAGAACCTCAATGCACTCATGGACGATGTTACCGATGCAGCACAAGCTTTATGGGACTGCAGAAAACCAGTAATTTCCCTCGTTGATGGGATTTGTGCAGGAGCGGGTGCAAACATGATTCTTTTATCAGATTTTATAATTGCTACACCAACTGCTCGATTCATAGAAGTATTTGCTAGGAGAGGGCTCGTAGTTGATTTTGCAGGATCATGGACTCTTCCTAGAATAATAGGCGTACAAAAAGCTAAAGAGCTAATGATGACTAGCGAAGAAATCACTGGTGAGGAAATGAATAGGCTTAATATGCTATATAAAATGGTTGAACCAAGCAATTTACAAGATGAAGCATCATCTCTAATCGAAAAATTAGATAAGTTAAGTTTTATCTCTATATGCATGAATAAAGAACAAATTAAAAATGGTCTTAATAAAACTTTCTCAGATTCTTTAGAGCTTGAGGGTGTAAATCAAAAGAGTAGATTTATTCATTCAGATGCTGCTGAGGGGATGTTGGCCTTCATGGACAAGAGACAACCTGATTATAAAAATACATTAGATGTATAAAATTTTTGCATAAATATTCATCTTTATGTATATTTATGCAATAATTACAACTTAATATAAACGGAGGTTTAGAAAATTGAAAAATAAGAAAACACTTATTTTAATATTTGCTCTCGCATTAGTAGCTACCGCCTGTTCTGGTACAGCTACACCATGCGATGAAGTAGATATTACTACTGGTGACAATGGGTTACCAGATCTTGGTGGATGTGAATTTACATTTGCTGTCGAGAACGCATACTTACCATTTAATTACATTGACGCTGAAACAGGCGAAGCTTTGGGTTGGGATTATGATGTTTTTAATCACATGGGAGAGTTAATGAACTTTACACCTGTATATGTTCCTACAGCATGGGATGGAATGATTCAAGCAACAGCTGACGGTCAATTCATGATTGCTGGTGACGGAATAACAATTACAAGTGAAAGAGATGAAATCGTTGACTTTTCTAATGGTTACATAAACTTAGCTCAAAAAGTGCTTGTTGCTGCTGATAATTCAATGGTTATGAGCATAGATGATCTTAAATCAGGAGACTACACAGTTGCAGTACAAAAAGGTACAACTAACTATGAGTTTGCTGTTGGAGAATTAGGTGAGGATAAAGTGAAAGCTTTTGATACATTCGATTTCGCAATCGCTGCTGTTATTTCAGGTGATGCAGATGCTTCAATTATTGATGAAACTGCTGGTCTTGGATACATGGGTGCAAACAAAGATAAAGTAAAACTAGTTGGTGGAGATTTAACTTCAGAACAACTAGGATTTGCATTTCCTAATGGAAGCCCTCTTGTTGATGTAGTTAATAAAGGATTAGCTGCTATGACAGATAGTGGAAAACTAGGAGAGATTAATGCTAAATTCTTCTCACCTGACTTTGTTGTTACTTATGATGATATCGCAGAATGTGACGAAAACATTCCTGCAGAGTATCTACCTGAGGACTGTGAAGTATAACTTTTAAATTTATAAAAATTTAAATTTGTAATAGGCACGGATTTCCGTGCCTATTGCTTTAATATGGTAAACAATGAAACTTAAAAACATCTTAAAGCCCGAAAACTGGTGGATGATAATTTTAACTGTAATCATCACTTGGATGTTTTATATTATTATTGTTGACCCTGAATACAACAAAGCTTTCTTTTTTATTCTTCCTGGTTTGAAACTTACTTTTCTTTCTACAATTGCATCCTTCGTAATTGCACTTTTTCTTGGGCTGATATCTGGAATTGGAAGAATTTCTAATAATAAAATTGCTAGTACTTTATCTAGAACATACATCGAATTTATTCGTGGTGTTCCAGTCTTAATACTTATTTTTACTATTGCTTTTGTACTTGTAGCTAATGCAGCAGAATTTCTTAATATAAATAATGGAAACGTTCCTATGTTAATGCGTGCAATAATCGCCCTTTCAGTTTTCTATGGAGCATATATTGCAGAAGTCTTTCGTGCGGGTATTGAATCTGTTTCTCAAGGTCAGAGAGAGGGTGGTGCATCACTTGGATTAAATGATAGACAAGTTATGAGATTCATAGTTCTTCCACAAGCTTTTAGAAATATGCTTCCAGCTCTTGGTAATGACTTTATTTCCATGATGAAAGATTCATCTTTACTCTCTGTTTTAGCAGTAGAAGATTTAACATATAGAGGTCGTCTCTATTCCGGTAGTACTTTTAGGTTTGCTGAGACATATCTTGTCTTAACAGTCTTATATTTGTGTATTACTTTAATACTTTCAGCGATTCAAAGACAAATAGAGAAAAGACTTGAAACTAAATAATACATCTAGTCAGATCGTTCTTCTCAAGGAATATTTAGATGTCATTAAAAATCTTAAAAATTATTCAGACCACACTGTAGTTGCCTATAAAACTGATATTTCTCAGTATTTCAAATACATCAATAATAATAAATCTATAAATCCAGAAAAATTTGTACAAAGCCTAGCAAAAATGGATTATTCGAAAACAACGTTGAACAGAAAAATCGCCTCCATTACTGCTTTTCTCAACTGGTGTAGTAAATCTAAGGGAGTTGAAACACCTGATATCTCTAATATTAAAGCACTAAAAACTGAAAAAAAGCTTCCTAATGTTATGACCAGTGGGTACATAAATACTTTACTCAATGGGATACCAACTACAACATCAAAAGAAATAAGAGATAGGTCAATTATCGAAATTCTTTACTCTTCTGGATTGCGAGTGTCAGAGCTTACTAATTTAAAAATTAATGATATTAAGAGTAATCAATCTATAAGAGTTTTGGGAAAAGGAAATAAAACAAGAATATTGCCAATGACTAAGCAGGCCTATAAATACTATCAATTGTGGTTAGATAGTAGAGCTAATATAAGCACCAAGGATTCGGGTGAATTTGTGTTTCTCGGAATTCAAGGTAAACAGATTAGCGATAGAGAAGTTAGAAGAATTGTCAAACTTCGGCTAGGTACATTTCCTCATAGCATCAGACATACATTTGCTACACATCTACTAGATGGTGGAGCTGATTTAAGGGTTGTTCAGGAACTATTAGGTCATACTGATCCCAGCACAACACAGATTTATACTCATGTATCAAAAAAGCAACTAAAAGAAAAATATAAAAGAACTCACCCAAGGGGTTGATTAAAACCTATTCCTAGGTATTATTTAAACAGAAATAGACACCATTTTTTTAAAGCTTCCTTGGTGAACGTAAGTTTGGAAGCCGCGTAAGTAATAAATATGGGATGAAATAACCAAAGGAGAATAATGAGTACAAACATGAAAGAACTCTTAGAAGCAGGAGTTCATTTTGGTCACCAGACCCAACGATGGAACCCGAAAATGGATAATTATATCTATGGGGATAAAAGCGGAATACACATTTTAGATTTAAGAATAACTTATGATGCTATCGCAAAAGCTGAAGATTTTGTTCAAAAAATTGTAGCAAATGGAGGAAAAGTATTGTTTGTAGGTACAAAACCACAGGCTCAAAATGTAATCCAAGAACAAGCCGAATCTGCTGGAATGCCTTTTGTAAATCATAGATGGCTGGGCGGTATGTTAACAAACTTTAAAACTATTATTAAACGAGTCATTTATCTGAAAGAGTTAATTTCGTTAGAAGATTCTGGAGAGATAAATGCCTATCCAAAACCAGAGAGGCTAAGAATTAGACGAGAAGTTACAAAATTAACTCGTTCTATTGGTGGAATTGTAAATTTAAGTAAAATTCCTGATGCAATATTTATTGTGGACTTAATGAATGAATCTACTGCACTCACAGAAGCGAATAAGTTAGGTATACCTGTTATAGGTTTAGCTGACTCAAATGTTGACCCTACCGGAGTTGATATTGTTATTCCTGGTAATGATGATGCTATAAGATCTATAGAAGTAGTTACATCTGCAATAGCCGAAGCCTGTGCAAAAGGTGCTGGGCTAGAAGCGGTTAAAGCAGAAAAGGAAGGTGAATAATGAGTATTTCAGCCACTGATGTAAAAAAACTTAGGGATATGACTGGTGCAGGAATGATGGATGCAAAAAAAGCATTAACAGAAACTAATTCAGATTTTGAAGCAGCTGTGAAGTATTTAAGGGAGAAAGGTTTAGCAGACTCAAAAAAACGTGAAGATAAAGAAGCTAACCAGGGAACCATTGGCGATTATATTCATTACCAACAAGATAGAGCTGTTTCAGGTGTTCTTGTAGAACTAGCTTGTGAAACTGATTTTGTCGCTAAGTCCGAAGAATTTAAAGAGTCTGCAAAACAAATTGCAATGCATATTGCTGCTATGAAACCCAATTATCTAAATATTGAGGATATTCCAGAAGCCAAATTGAATGAAGAAAAAGATATTATTGTTAAACAATCAGAAAATGAAGGTAAACCACCTGAAGTAATCGAAAAGATTGTTGAAGGTCGAATTATTTCGTTCTACAAAGATAGTGTTTTGAATGAGCAAATATTTTGTAATCCTGAGATATATGACGGAAAAGTTAGCACTATGATAGAAGAGATGTCTGGAAAACTTGGAGAAAAAATCTTTATAAAACAATTTTCTAGGGTGGAAGTAGGTTCCTAAATGTCAAAGAGAGTCCTTTTAAAACTCTCTGGTGAGTCATTCGCTGATTCTGACACAAACTTTGGCATTTCACCAAATATATTAACTGCCATCGCTGATCAGATTTCTAAAGCTAACGAAGAGGGAATTCAAATCGCTGTTGTCGTTGGTGGTGGAAACTTTTTTAGAGGAGTTCAGGAATCTGCAAAAGATATGGCTCAAGCTAACGCCGACTATATGGGTATGTTAGCTACTGTTATTAATGCTGTAGCTTTAAAAGATGCTCTAGATAAAAATGGCACACAAACACGAGTTCAATCTGCAATAACAATGACAGCCGTAGCTGAACCTTATATCCGCCTAAAAGCAATCAGGCATCTTGAAAAAGGAAGAATTGTTATCTTTGCTGCTGGTACAGGTAATCCTTATTTCACTACAGATACTGCAGCTTCACTTCGTGCTGCGGAAATAGATGCAGACATTGTTCTGAAGTCAACGAGGGTTGAAGGAGTTTATTCATCAGATCCAGAAAAAAATGACAAAGCCGAACTTTATACCCAAATTTCTTACAAAGATGTTGTCGAAAAGAAACTAGGAGTGATGGATTTAACAGCAATTACTCTGTGTGAAGAAAACAAAATGCCAATCCGCGTTTTTGATGGAACTCAAAATACTAATATTTACAATGTTCTGACCGGTAATGAATTAGGGACTCTTATTAATTAGTTATGACACAAGCAATAATCACTGATGTTGAAAGTAATATGAAAAATTCAATAAATCATCTTATTGAAGAATTCACAAAAATTAGAACAGGTCGAGCTAATCCATCTTTAGTCACGAATATTCAAGTTGATTACTACGGCACCAAAACACCATTACAGCAGCTTGCTTCAATTAGTGTCCCTGATCCTAAGTTATTACTGATACAGCCTTTTGACAAAGGATCCTTCGAAGAAATTGAAAAAGCTATACAAAACTCAGATATTGGGTTAAATCCTGCAACTGATGGGGACGTTATTCGCATTCCAATACCTTCACTCTCAGAAGAGAGGCGTAAAGAATTAACTAAAGTTGCTTCAAAATTTACAGAAGACTCGAAGATTTCTCTACGTTCTCATAGAAGAACAGGGATTGATGAACTTAATAAAGTAAAAGATGATATTTCTGCAGATGATATAAAAAGATTTGAGACTCAAATTCAAGAACTAACTGATAAGTATGTCAAAAAAGTTGATGAACTACTTTCAGTTAAACAAAATGAACTTCTCGAAGTATAGAACAAATTTTTCATCTGAGGATGACGGTACTTTTTGGCCAGGTGTTGTTGAAATTCCTATTGAAGAAAATAATAAGCAACAAGACGAATCAAAATCTTCATTAACTTCTAACCCAAGATTATTTACAGCAGTCGCTTTAATACTTGTACTTACTATATTTTTTACAAATAAAAATGCAGCATTTTTGCTCTTAATATTTGCAGTCTTCATTGCAGCAAAGGAATGGTTTGATATGTTTGACTACGGTATTATTATTCCTTATCCATTTTTACTTTATTCCTCAATAGCACCAATGTTGATAGTATATTTTTTCAACATATCCCTTATTTATGTATCTTTTTTTATATTCCCTATTGGTTTAATTGTTTATACAGGTTCATTTATATCATATGGAATTTATGAAAAGTTTGGAAGTGTATTTATTTTTCATATATGGTTTAGTCTTGGTATCACTTCCATAGTTTATGTACTTAAAAGCAACACACTTCTCTTCACTTATTTAGCAATTATTTCTATATCCCTTTCTGATACTTTAGCCTATGAAGTTGGTCGTAGGTTTGGTAAAAGGAAATTGATTGAACATATTTCTCCAAATAAAACTGTAGAAGGTCTTATAGCAGGTCTTCTATCAGGTACTGTAGCAATGTTTCTTAATTTGATTTTTAACACCGAAACAACTTCTTTACGTGCACTATTCATAAGTTTTATTTTTATCAGTTTTGGAGTATTGGGTGATTTATTCGTTTCTAAGATTAAAAGGACATTGAGTGTTAAAGATTCTAGTTCTTTGTTACCCGGTCACGGAGGATTGTTAGATCGAGTTGATTCATACTTATTATCCTTTCCAGTCTTACTATTGTTTTCTCAGTTTTCTTATTTAATTCCGTAAGTGGGATAATAAGTATATGAATGGAATTCTCACTATATTATTTCTTACGTTTTTTGTAGTTTTACATGAATTTGGACACTACATATCAGCACGTAGATCACAAATTGCAGTTTCAGAATTTTTTGTTGGTTTTGGTCCAAAGGTGTTTTCATTCAAAAAGGGAAATACTGAATATGGTTTGAAAGCCATTCCACTTGGTGGATATGTAAAGATCCCTGGAATGGACGAATCAGAGGATACCACTGGTTATTCTTCTTCTGAATTGTTTCACAATGCTAAATGGACGACTAAATTTTATATTGCTATTTCTGGAATTCTTGTAAATTTTATTACAGCATGGCTAATTTTATTCACTATTCTCTCAACAAATGGTGTAAATGTACCAACTTTAGAAATAGCTAATACTGGAAACTCTGTTCAAGGAAATCTTAACTCCCCATCTGTTGCAGCAGGACTTATACCAGGTGACACAATTGTGATGTTTTCTGATACAAATGTACAAACCTGGGATGAACTCGTCGCATTGATAGAAGAAAACCCTGGTAAAAAAGTTTCTATTAGTTTTCTAAGAAATGGAAATTTAATTGATTCTGATACAACATTAGAATCTCGAACTATTAATACTCAACAAGTTGGATATCTTGGTGTTACTCCAACTATAGAAAATCAAAAAATTGGACTTATAACTGCAGTTAAAAGTACAACTATTCTGGAAGCTCAGATGACAATCGCTGCAGTTGATGGAATTATTACACTATTCAGTCCTGAAAATATTAAAACCTTACTTGGCACTTATAGCGGTCAAACTATTCCTGATGAAGTCAGACCTTTAAGTCCAATAGGACTGGCACAAGCAGGTAATCAAATTGCTGAAGATAGTTATGTAAACCTTTTTAGTCTTCTAGCTTTTGTAAATATCTTTCTTGCAGTTTTTAACGCTCTTCCCTTTATACCTCTAGATGGAGGAAGGGTAGTATTGGCTATTGTTGAAGGTGTCACTGGAAAAAAGGTTTCAGATAAGAAACTCTATCCTATTGCTGCATTAGTTGTAGGAGTATTTATTTTTCTTGGTATTACCGCATTTTATTTAGATATAACTCAGCCAATTAGATTATGACATATTCACGTAGACAAACCAGACAATTAGTTCTAGGCAATGTAGGTATTGGTTCTAACTCAGAGGTATCCGTTCAGTCTATGACGACAACTAAGACTAGAAACACAGATGAAACCCTTGAGCAAATTTATGCACTTGCAGCAAATGGTGCAGATATAGTAAGGGTCACGTGTAATGAAATTGAAGCAGCTGAGTCACTGGTTAAGATTTGTACTCGTAGCCCAGTACCAATAGTTGCTGATATACATTTTCAGTATAAACTAGCTTTAGCCGCAATCGAGGCTGGTGTACAGGGACTAAGGCTCAACCCAGGTAATATTCGTAACGAAGATCAGATAAAACAAATAGCTAAAGAATGTTTAAGTGCAAATATACCAATAAGAATTGGTGTTAATGCAGGATCCTTAGATAAAGATTTATTAGAAAAGTTTGGCGAAGCAACTCCTGAGGCATTAGTTGAGTCAGCTTTGAATGAAGTAAAGTATTTAGAAGAAGTAAACTTTTTTAATATTAAAATATCAGTAAAACATTCTAATGTTCCACTTATGATTGAATCGTATAGACTTTTAGCAGAAAAAGTTGATTATCCACTTCACTTAGGTGTAACAGAAGCAGGACCACTGCCTGGAGGTTTGATAAAATCTACAGCTGGGATTGCCACACTTTTATCCGAAGGTATTGGTGACACTATCAGGATGTCTTTAACTACTGATCCAATTGAAGAAGCTAAACATGGCCGTCAACTATTAGAATATCTTGGTTTACGAGATCGCAAATCACTTGATCTTATTGCCTGTCCAAGTTGCGGTAGAGCTGAAGTGGACGTCATTAAAGTCGCGTCAGAAGCACAATCAGCTTTAGAAAATGAAGGTTTGCCTATACAAGTTGCAGTTATGGGTTGTGTTGTAAATGGACCAGGCGAAGCAAGATCTGCTGATATAGGTATTGCTGCTGGAAAAAAAAGGGGACATTTATTCATTAAAGGTCAGGTTGTTAAAGTAGTGGACGAAAAAGATATGGTATCAGCTCTTCTTGAAGAAGGTAGGTTACTCGCAGAAGAGGGAATAGAGGCACGGTTGGCCGCTGCAGATAAAGACGCAGCATTATTAGCTCAACAAGATGCCGAAGAATTAATGGGAATACAAGGTGATATCAATAACTTCGAAGAAAGAACTAAATCTGTAATTGAGATTACTTCAAATCAAGATAAACCAGAATAAAACATTTAAGATATAAACATGGTAAAAAAGCTAACTCCAATGTCAGAAGATTTTAATCAATGGTATACAGATATAATTCAAGAGGCTCAATTAGCTGATTATTCTCCTGTGAAAGGAACAATGGTCATAAGACCGTATGGATATGCACTCTGGGAACACATACAATCTTATCTTGATAAAAGGTTTAAAGATACAGGTCATCAAAATGCTTATTTCCCATTATTTATACCAAAATCATTTATCGAGAAAGAAGCTGAGCATGTTGAAGGCTTTTCTCCAGAACTAGCAACAGTTACACATGCAGGCGGAAAAGAACTAGAGGAACCATTAATTGTTAGACCTACATCGGAAACTATTATTAATCATATGTTTTCAAAGTGGATTAAAAGCCACAGAGACCTTCCGATGCTCATAAACCAGTGGGCAAACGTTGTTAGATGGGAGATGAGAACAAGGTTGTTTTTGAGAACCTCTGAATTTTTATGGCAAGAAGGTCATACCGCGCATCAGACAAAAGAAGAAGCCACACAAGAAGCTCTTCAAATGCTTGATATATATGAAGAATTTACTGAAAAAATTGCAGCAGTAAAAGTTATAAAAGGGACAAAATCCGAAATAGAAAAGTTTGCTGGTGCAAAAGTTACATACTCGATCGAAGCAATGATGTTGGATAAAAAAGCTTTACAGGCTGGTACGTCTCACGAACTGGGACAAAACTTTTCTAAAGCATTCGAAATACAATATTCTGACGAAAATAACAATTTGGCACATCCTTTTCAAACAAGCTGGGGAGTTAGCACACGATTAATTGGTATGATTATTATGGCCCATGGTGACGATCAAGGCCTCAAACTCCCACCAGCTATTGCTCCTACACAAGTTGTGATTATTCCAATTATTCCTAAAAATGCTGATTCTGAAAAGATTCTTAAACTTGCTAATCAAATTAAAGAGATGCTATCTGATTTTAGAGTACATCTTGACGATAGAGAGGAAGTATCACCTGGTTTCAAATTTAATGAATGGGAATTAAAAGGTGTACCTATAAGACTGGAACTGGGGCCAAAAGATATTGAAAATAATTCTGTTGTAGTTGCTAGAAGAGATATTCAAAATACAAAAACATCAATACCTATAAATACATTAGATTCTGAAATTACTAGTTTGTTAGATACCATACAAAATGAAATGTTGAAGGTTAGTGAACAATTTCTAATTGACAATACTTCACATGCTGAAAACATGGACGAACTATTGAAACAACTTCAAGATAGTGATGGATTTGTATCATGTTACTGGTCTGAGAGTAAGGAAGATGAACTACGTGTTAAAGAACAGACTAAAGCTACGATTCGCTGTTATCCGTTGGAACATACCAATGAAATGTCTTCTGTAAATAAACCAGAAATTCAAGGCAAATTCGCTATCTTCTCTAAATCATATTAAAAACTCCTTTCTCTTTATTTCACAATTTGTTAAAATAGATTAGACAATTTAGCTGCATTTAGTGGGTGTCATAACCCACTTTTTTTATGAACGGAGGAAAGATGGAGTACACTGAATTCGACATCGAAAATTCCGTTATTGAATTTTTAAGTCAAGAAAATCTCGAATTATATGATATAAACATTGTTAATTACCCAACTATTGACAAAATTGAAATATATGTATTTTCTGAAGAATTAATTGATTACAACACAATTTCAAGACTGAATTATCAATTACAAAGACATCTAGAAGGCTTTAATTTATTTAAAGGCGATTATGAATTAGTTGTATCTACACCAGGTATTGAACGTTCTTTAAAAACTGAAAGACACTATGAGCTAGCTATTGGTGAGGTTATTAAACTCAAACTTTTTACTCCAATAAATGATGTATACACATTCGAGGGTGAATTAACTAATTTCAAAACAAATACTGCAGAAGTCCTTCAAAATAATGATGTGATAATAAATATAGATTTAAACAACGTTAAGAAAGCAAAAGTGCAATATGACAAATTTAAACAGAAAGTTAAATAGTAGAGGTAAATTATGAAATTAGGCGGAGATATTAAACAGGCAATTGAGTCTTTGGCTCTAGATAAAGGTGTAACTGTTGACAGTATGTACGAAGCTCTTGTATCAGCTTTTAGATCAGCATATATGAGAATTGAAGGAGCAGCTGAAGAAGCTAGAGTAACCTTAGATCCAGATAGCGGAGAAGTAACTGTTTATGCACAAGAATTAGACAATGAAGGAAACGTTCTTAAAGAATGGGAAGCTGATATCAGTGATAATGATTTTGGCCGTATTGCAGCACAATCATTCAAACAAATGATGACAACTAAAGTCAGAGATGCAAAAAGGGCAACTGTACTTGAAGCTTACATTGGTAGAGAAGGTGAATTAATAACAGGTATCGTTACTCAGTTTGATTCAAGATTCAATCAAACAATAATTGATTTACAAGATGCTGAAGCTGTAATTCCATCAAGTGAAAGGATACCTTTTGAAAGACTCGAAAGAGGTAACAGAATCAAAGCTCTAATCACTGAAGTACGTGAAGACGCTAAGGGTATACCAATTATTATTAGTAGAAATAGACCAGAATTTATTCAAAAAATGTTAGAACTAGAAGTTCCTGAACTGAATGATGGAACCATAGAGCTTCGTGCAATTGCTCGTGAAGCTGGTAGTAGAACAAAAATTGCTGTGTTTTCAAATGATCCGAATGTAGATCCTAAAGGTGCATGTGTAGGTTCAAGAGGATCTAGAGTAAGACAAATAGTTAACGAACTTAAGGGAGAAAAACTTGATGTTGTTGAGTGGAGAGAGGACAAAGTCCGTTTCATTATCGAGGCTCTAGGACCGGCTGATATTGAACTTGTTGATATTGATGAACATACTAAAAGTGCCAAAGTCACTGTAAAGGATAATCAATTATCACTAGCAATTGGCAAAGAGGGTCAAAATGCACGTCTCGCAGCTAAATTAACAGGTTATAAGATAGATATTGAAGGATTAGGAGATTCACCAGTAGTTGAAGAGGTACAGGAAGAATCTAAGCAAGAGGAAGAATAATGGCTAAAAAACGTATTCATCAAATTGCAAAAGAATTAGATGTAGCTTCTGCAGATATACTTTTTCTTTCAAAAGAACTAGGTATAGAAGTAAAAACAGCATCTTCTGGTTTAACACCTGAAGAGGAAGAACTAGTTGTTTTAGCCTTCAACGAAAAAAATTCTGTAACTGAAAGTACTAACAATGACGAGGTAGAGACATCAGAAACTGTAGATGAATCAACAGTGGTAGAATCCGAAAAGCAAACTCTTGATGATGCTGAGTCAATGCCTGTAGAAGAAGAAGTAGATATTCAAATTATTGAAGTATCTTCTGGAGCAACACCAGAGGAGCTTTCTCCACTTGTAAATATTGAAGCAACTCAAATTGTCGGTGATTTAATGTCACTTGGAATAATGCAGTCTATGAATTCACCACTTCAAGACTCTGAAATTGAAAAGCTATTAGAAAAATATGATTTAATCCCTGAGATCGTTGAAAGAGTTGAAGTAAAAAGATCCGAAATTTTAGATCTACAAGAATTTGATGATGAAGATGAAAATCTTGCTGTACGTTCTCCGATTATCACTGTGATGGGTCATGTTGACCATGGTAAAACAAGTTTGCTTGATTATATTAGAAATGAAAAAGTTGCTGATGGTGAAGCAGGTGGTATTACTCAACATGTTGGAGCATATAAAGTTGACACTGGTGATTTAGGTATTACATTTATTGATACACCCGGTCACGAAGCATTTACACAAATGAGGGCTAGGGGAGCAAACGTTACTGATATTGTTGTTCTAGTAGTAGCAGCAGACGATGGAATTATGCCACAAACAATTGAAGCAATAAATCATTCAAAAGCAGCCGGTGTCCCAATAGTCGTAGCTGTTAATAAATGCGATTTACCTGATGCTAATCCAGCTTTAGTTAAAGCAGATTTAACGAAGTATGAAATTATTGCGGAAGATCTTGGTGGAGAAACACCTGTAGTAGAAGTTTCAGCACTTAAAGGGGATGGAGTCGACGATCTATTAGAGACGCTATCACTAGTTGCTGAAATTGAAGAATTGAAAGCTAATCCCAATACAAATGCCTCTGGTTATATTATTGAATCTAGGATGGAAGTTGGTAAGGGTAATGTTGCAACTGTCGTTGTCACTAGAGGTACTCTTAATCAGGGTGATTTTCTTTATGCTGGCGGTGCATTTTGCAGGGTTAAATCCATGTTTGATCACACTAATAAAACATTAAAAAATGTTATACCTGGGTCACCTGTTGATATTATTGGGTGGGATGAATCACCTAATTCTGGCGATCAGTTTGTAGCAGTCAAAAATCAAAAAGAGGCCAAAGCTAAAGCTGAAGAGAACAAAACTCTACTAAAAGATTTCGATAGTTCTGCTTATACAGTTCAGTCCAGAGTATCTGAAATGATGCAACTGTTACAAGAAGGAGAACTGAATACAATTAATATCATTCTTAAAGCTGATACAAATGGCTCAGTAGAAGCAATAAAAGATGGGTTGTTGAAGCTCTCCAGTGATGAAGTAAAAATAGAAATTGTACATTCAGCTGTAGGAGGAATTGTTCTTTCTGATGTAGATTTAGCAGGTGCGACAAGTTCCTTAATTGTAGGCTTTAATGTTAGACCTGATAGCCAAGCTAGGAATATGGCACAAAGTAAGGGGATCGATGTAAGAACTTATCAAATTATCTATGAATTATTAGATGATATTACCGAAGCTTTACAGGGAGAAATGACAATTAAGACTGAAGAAGCTGTAATAGGTATGGTTGATGTTAGAACAACCTTCAGAGCTCCAAAAGTTGGTGTGGTTGCCGGTTCAATTGTTACTGAAGGAAGAGTAGAGATAGACAGTAAAGCAAGATTACTAAGAGATGGTGTTGTAATATATGAAGGAACTGTTACTTCCTTAAGAAGATTTAAAGACAATGTAGAGAGAGTTCTTGAAGGACTCGAGTGCGGTATTGGTTTAACTGATTACAAAGACATTAAAGAGGGCGATGTAATCGAAATTCTTGGTGAAGTTGAAATAAAATAATTATGATGAAAAAACAAACTAGAGGTGGAAGAATAAATAGGATTAATCCACAAATTCATCAAATAATTGCTCAAGAATTTCTTAGAAGTTCAAATCCGAATTTAAACAAAGCTACGGTGACTCATGTATCAACTTCACCTGATTTAAAGAGATGTACAATTTATGTTTCCTCTTTAGAGAATGCAAAAGGTACTTTATCAAAAGCTTTGGATAAAAATAGAGTCAAAATTCAAAAAGAACTTGGAAGACAACTAACTACAAAATTTATACCTAGAATACAATTTGAAATTGACTTCAGTTTTGATAATGCCGATAAAATCAATGAATTAATATATAAAATTAATGAAAAGTAATTTCAAAGACAACTTTACCGGTTTACCTATATTGATTACAGGGCATGTAAATCCTGATGGAGATGCTATTGGTTCTGCCCTTGCTCTGAAATTGTTACTCGACTCGATGCATATAGATTCTACCGTATCATTCGATATCACAGGTGATCTTCCAAGTAACCTTAACCATCTTCCTTATGATCTTATTACCACTCCTAAATTGGATTCTTTTGATACAGTATTTGTGTTTGATTGTGGTAATTCATCACGGCTTGGAGATTTAGAGGAACTAGTATTAAATTCAAGTAAAGTTGTTGTCGTGGATCATCATATAGATCCTACATTTGGAGATATACAGATTATTGATCCAAAAGCTGCAAGCACTACTCAAGTGTTATACAGGATATTCAAAGAAGAAGAATTGCCTATATCTAAAGAAATTGCAGACTGTTTAATGACTGGTTTGATTACAGATACCGGAAGATTCCAATACTCTAATACAAATGCTGAAGTCTTTGCTATCGCTTCTGATCTTATGGATAGAGGGTCGCAGTTGAGTTTGATTAGTGAAAATATATATGGTTCTATTGAGCTAAATGCACTCAAGTTACAAAGCGAAATAATCAATCGTTTAATTTTAGACACTGATTTAAAGTTTATTTACTCTATCGTTTACCAGGAAGATTATGAAAAGTTCAATACTACAGCAGCAGAAACTGATTCACTTATTGATGTAGTGAGGCTTGCTAAGGAATCAGAAATAGCATTACTCCTTAAAGAGCAAACTGATGGTTCATTTAAGGGAAGTTTACGTTCAAGAACAGAATTTAACGTACAGCAATTAGCGTCATTTTTTAATGGAGGCGGTCACAAGGCAGCAAGTGGATTTTCTTCAGATTCAACTGTAGATGATATTATCTTAAATATTAAAAATGAAATCCGAAAACAGATCTAATTTTTATCTAATTAATAAACCCAAAACTTGGACATCCCAAGATTTATGTTCTAAATTTAAATACCTATATAGATTTAACAAAGTTGGTCACGCAGGAACATTGGACCCAAATGCAGAAGGGCTAATGCTCTTGGCTACTGATAAATACACTAAGTTGTTTAATTACACAAAAGAAACAGATAAAACATATCAAGTATCTGCACTATTTGGGCATTCTTCCGATTCTATTGATACTGATACTGAAGTTATTAAAAATGAAGATATTGATCTTAGTAATCCTTCATTTGAAATTGAATCTCTTATAAATACTTTTCTTGGAACTACTATGCAGAAACCTCCTATGTACTCAGCAGTTAAAGTAAAAGGTAAGCGACTTTACAATTATGCAAGACAAGGAAAAGATGTTGTACTCCCTGACCGAGAAATTAATATTTCAAAATTTATATTGTTGAATCTAGATGGACCAAGAGCCGAATTTCTTATTACCGTAAGTAAGGGAACTTATATAAGGTCCTTAATTCTAGATCTAGCTACCAAAATCAACACTACAGCAGTTGTTACAGAAATTCTAAGAACCAATATTGGGAAACTAAGTCTGGATTATCCTGAATACATAGATGACATAGAAAAATTAGATAAAGCTGAAGAACCATCTTATATCCACTGGAGTAAGGTATTAGATTTGCCTATAGTGGAAATAGATGATTTTACTTGTGAAAAAATTCTTCATGGAGAACTTCTTGACGCAAATTTATTTGAGAATAAGGATATAACAATTATGCAACACGGAGACAAAATTGCTGCTCTGTATACCCCCTTTAATGATAAGTTCTATAAACCTGAGAAAGTACTTTTATGAGGGTTTACAATAATTTTAAAAGTACGGATAGTGTTAAATCTGAACCTTTAGTAACTTCAATTGGTGGATTTGATGGAATACATTTAGGTCATCAAGCTTTGTTCAAAAAAGCATTTGATGTTTCTAATGCTATGTTTCAAATTGTAACTTTTAATGAAATTCCAAAGATATATTTCAATAAAGATTTAAAACCCTTAATCGATCAAGATCAAAGATCATCAATTTTTGAGAAATTATTACCCAAAAATATAATTTTTCTTGATTTCAAATCAGTAAATAAAATGAATGCACAAGAATTTTGTCTATTTCTAGAACATAACCTCCAAACTGAGAAATTAGTAATTGGTAAAGATTTTAGATTTGGCAACCAAAGAGTGGGGGATGTAAATACCTTAATTAACTATTTCGGAGAAGAAAATGTAACATTACTCGATGACTTTTTAATATCCTCTGAAAAAGTATCAACTACAAAAATTAGGTTATTTTATGCCCAGGGAAAAATAAAAGAAGCTGAAAAATATTTAGGACGACCGATTTCTTATACGGGTACCGTAGTGAGAGGTAAACGATTAGGTAGTTCAATTGGTTTTCCTACAGCAAATGTTCAATTACATAATTTAACCCAATTACCAAGGTTTGGAGTATACGCAGTTAGAGTCCACATAGATAAAAAAACGTACTTAGGATGTCTAAATATCGGCATAAACCCAACTGTAGAATCTAATTTAGACACAAAGATTGAAATTCACATTTTAGAATTTGAGGAAAATATTTATGATAAGGATATTTCCTTTGAATTGATTGAATTCATACGCGATGAGAAAAAATTTGGATCTATAGACGATCTCACAGCGCAAATACAACTAGATGTGGACAAAATAAAGAATAACTTTTAACTCCAACATTAGATTTAGGTGATACTATCATTATCTCGAATGAATACTAAAGAAAATATAATTAAGGAATACGGTAAATCTGATACTGATACTGGATCAACTGAAGTTCAGATTGCTCTATTAAGTGAAAGAATTAGTCATTTAACTGATCACTTAAAAGAACATAGAAAAGACCATCACACAAGAAGAGGTCTGCTTATGTTAGTAGGAAAAAGAAAAAGACTACTTCAATATCTTCAAAATCAAGATGTAACTAGATACCGTTCTTTAATTGAAAAATTAGGTATTCGAAGATAAACAAATAAAACTAAAGACAAAGAGTTGTTAATTGGGAGCTTTTAAAGAAGGCTGACAATTAATAACCTCTGTCTAGAAAAGAGGATATATGTCCGTAACTAATGTCACCTGTGAAATAGGTGGTAAAGAAATTAAATTCGAAACTGGGAAATTAGCATTACAAGCTTCTGGAGCAGTAGTCGTTACTTCAGGTGAAACTAATGTACTTGTAACAACTGTAGCTAATAAAACAGTACGTGAGGGGATTGACTTTTTCCCTTTAACAGTTGATGTTGAAGAAAGAATGTACGCTGCAGGTAAAATTCCTGGTGGTTTTTTCAGAAGAGAAGGTAGGGCAACAGAAAACGCTATCTTAGCTTGTAGGTTGATTGATAGACCTTTAAGGCCATCATTCGCTGATACTTTTAGATGTGAAACACAAATCATAGCTACTGTTTTAAGCGTAGATAATGAACATGAATATGATATATTAGCACTAAACGCTGCATCTTTAGGATTGCAATTAGCCGGAGTTCCTTTAGAAGCTCCTGTAGGTGCTGTGAGAATGTCTCTAATTCATGATGAATGGGTTGTTCAAGCAACAAATTCGGAACAAGAAGATTCTGTATTTGATATGGTTGTCGCTGGTAAATTAAATGATGACAATGAAGTTGATATCGTAATGGTTGAAGCAGGAGCTACAAGTAATTCTTTTGAAAAGATAGAAGCTGGCAGTATTGCACCTTCAGAAAATATTGTTGCTGATGGTATAGATAAATCCAAAGAATATATCTCAGTTTTAATAAGCGCTCAAAAAGAACTTGTTAGCAAAAATGAGGTTCCAGTTGTAGATTGGCCTGTAGTTGAAGACTATACAAAAGAATTAAAAGATAGCCTTGATGCAACTTTTAAAACCAAAGTCGAAGATGTCATGAAGATTACTGATAGAACTGAAAGAAGTGAAAAGCAAGCTGAACTTCAAGATCAAGCTCTAGAAGAATTCACAAATGAGGAAGCCAATAATGTTAAACCAATCAAATTAGCATTTAAATCATTAGTAAAATCAGTCGTTAGAGATAGAGTTATTGCTGGTGGGCCAAGACTTGATGGTCGAACACCTACAGATATAAGAAATATATCAGCAGAAATTAATCTTTTGCCAATGGTTCATGGATCATCTTTATTCCTAAGAGGTGAAACCCAAGTTCTTAACGTAACAACATTAGGTATGTCTCGACTTGAGCAAATGCTTGATACAGTTGATACAGTAACTTCAAAAAGATATATGCATCATTATAATTTCCCACCTTATTCAACAGGTGAGGCTTATATGAAGTTTGGACCAAAAAGGAGAGAAATCGGACATGGAGCATTGGCAGAAAAAGCAATGATCCCTGTTATTCCTGAAAAGGTTGATTTTCCATACACAATTAGAGTTGTTAGTGAAGCAATTTCTTCAAATGGTTCTACTTCTCAAGCATCTGTTTGTGCATCAAGTCTTTCCTTAATGGCTGCTGGTGTTCCAATAAGAGAGCATGTTGCAGGTATAGCAATGGGTCTTATTTCAAAAGATAGTAATTATGTTACATTGACAGATATCTTAGGAGCAGAGGATGCTCTTGGTGATATGGACTTCAAGGTAGCTGGTACTAGAGGTGTAATTACAGCTTTACAACTAGACATGAAGATTGAAGGTTTACCATCTGATGTACTCAGAAAAGCACTTAATCAAGCCATGGATGCACGTCATCATATCTTAGATATTATGGAAGATGCAATCTCTGAACCTGCTGAGAAATTATCTGGTAATGCTCCAAGATTAGAAACTGTTGAATTACCAAAAGATAAAATTGGTGAAGTTATTGGACCAAAAGGTAAAAACATCAGAAAAATCGAAGAAGAAACTGGAGTCAGTGTAGAAATCGATGATGATGGAATCTTAACTTTAGGATCTACTGAAGAGGAAGGTCTTGCTGCAGCCAAAGAAATGGTAATGTTGATAATTGATCCTCCTGCAGTCGAAGTAGACACGGATTATGATGGTGAAGTTGTAAGTATTGCTACTTATGGTGCATTTATAAACATTTTACCTGGTAGAGACGGACTTTTACATATTTCAAAATTCCACTCAGAGAAGAGAGTTTCAAATCCTGAAAACATTCTCTCTGCTGGAGATAAGATTAAAGTTCATGTTGATTCTATCGAAAATGGCAAAATCAGTTTATCTCTATTAGAAGATCTTGAGATTCCTGAAGAATCTGTTGATAAAGGTGGATCTAGAAAAGATTCTAAAAGACCTGACAGCAGACGTCGTAATGACCGTCCTAACAATAGGAATCGTAATGATAAACCTAGGGATGAAAAGCCAAGTAATGATTCCACTAAGAGAAAAAGAGTCTCTTTCGAGGATGACTTCGAAAAAGGAATTTAACTATTTCCGATTAGACGTTAAGTTGATAGGACTAGTTGACTCAGTAGTTACGTAAGCATCTGGATTAATTGTAGAAACAATGTTTAAAACTTGTTTAGCTTTTTTTCTGGGTGCTACACACCAAGCAATGCTAACTTCTCCATCTCTACCTTCTCCACTAATTATCGTTACACCAAAGCCTTCTGATCGTAGGGTTTCTGCTACTAGTTGACTGTCTTCATCTTTTGGTGAAAATATACGTATAACAACATCTCCAATAGCAATAGACGTTTCAATATATGATCCTACTATTGTTCCAGAAGCAAATCCAAGTGCGTATCCAAATACGAGAAATGGGCTATCTAAATCTCTGATAACTTGTGAAATAGCAACTACCCAGATAGCTGATTCAACAAATCCAAGTACTGCGCCAAAAGACGGCTTACCTTTATTGACATAAAGAGTTCTTAAGGTTCCTAATGTTTGATCTAGCAGACGAAGTAAAAAAATTGAAGAAGCTGCTAAAAATATGTCCATTGAGCTATTGTATTGCAGTTACCATTTCATCGTATACTTTTTTCATTTTATTGTGAGTTTCAGTTACGAGCTGCTCAATGTTATCTTTGTTGTATTTAGTGATATCAATAGGCTCAAGTGTTTTAATCATTGCCTTACCACTTTTCATGAACTTGCTACCTCTTGGCCAAATATCACCTGTACCTGCAATAACAACGGGTAGTATAGGAACACCATTATCAAGAGCTATATGAAATGCTCCACTTTTGAACTTTCTAAAATCATCTTTAGGCACTCTTGTTCCTTGTGGGTAGACCATAAGAGACCATCCTTTTTCGAATATAATTTTTGCTTGTTTATTAATTGAGACCCTGTCATTTGGATTACTACGATCTACTTTTATAAAGTTAAAAGCCTTGGCAGCTGTTCTGAAAAAAGGTAATTTGTATACTTCTTTTTTAGCCATGAAAACCCATTTTATTTTTAAATATTTGAATTGCATCATTGGATCTAGATTAGATAAATGATTTGATATAACGACATATGGTTGATTTGTTTTATATTCTGAAGTTTTAACTAATTCTAATTTAGCTCTAGCTGCCCACATCCATGGACGGCACCAACTTTTAGCTATGTAGTATTTTACTTTTGTGTATTTAGCAAAAATCCCAATAAACCATATGCTGTAAGCCACAGGTATGGTGTAGATTGCCATTATGAATAGGTTTACCCATGTTAGGATTTTATTTCTGATCATATTGCTAATACTATATTGATTATCACTAGAAAAGAAACCATGACAGAGAAAAATAATTTAAGAAGTAACCTACTTAAGCACAACATCTTAAATGATAAATTATCAGATGAAATAGGTACAAAATTACAACAATTGGTATCTGATAGAGTTGTTTGTACATATATTCCATTGGATTCAGAAATTAATATACTTCCTGCGCTATCCAATACTTTTGAGATGAATACAACGTTTATGTTGGATGATGAGTTACAAATATGTTCTTACGGTGCACCATTTATTAAACAACAAAATGGAATATTGGAACCTGAGAATAAAATTATAAGAAATGATACTGAAGTATTTATTGTTCCTGGCGTAGCCTTTACAAAATTTGGTTCACGTTTAGGTCGTGGGGGAGGTCATTATGATGTACTTCTCAAAAAATATCCAAATGCTCTTAAGATTGGTATTTGTCATGATTTTCAACTTATCAAAGACATACCACTTGAAGAACACGATATTCCGATGGATTATGTTTTAACAAATATAAATTATTACAAATCATCAATATAGTAATCTAAAGGCATGGAATTAAGTATTAATGTTGGTTATTTTGGTCCACATATTTCTGATGACCACGACCTTTTAAAAAAAATAGATAGTTTAGGTTACTCTTGTATATGGACAGCTGAAGCTTATGGTTACGACGCAGTCACTCCGTTAGCTTATTTTGCTGCCGTTACAGAAAATATCCAAATTGGTTCAGGTATTATGCAAATCCCCGGAAGAACACCAGCTATGACTGCTATGTCTGCAATTACACTGGATAAACTTTCTAAAGGTAGATTCCGACTTGGACTTGGTGTATCTGGCCCACAGGTTGTCGAGGGATGGCATGGACAACCCTACACGAAGCCTCTTGCGAGAACTAGAGAGTATATAACTATTATTAGAGAAATAATTAAAAGAGAAAGAAAGGTTGAATTCGATGGAGAGTTTTTCAACCTACCATATAAAGGACCTGGAAGTCTTAATTTAGGAAAACCTCTGAAGCTAATAGAACCGCCTATTAGGGAAGATATCCCAATCTATCTTGCAGCAATAGGCCCCAAAAATATTGAATTAGCAGCCGAAATAGCTGATGGTTGGTTACCTTTTATGTATTCTCCAACAAAAGGAGATGAAGTATTTGATGAATTCCTGAGCAAGGGGTTTGAAAAATCAAGTAATCCAAAAAAGAGAAGTCAATTTAATATCGTAGCGTCAGTCTTTGCTAGATTGTGCGAGTCTGATGAAGTAGAGGATTTTTTAAAACCAGCAAGGACTACATACACACTCTATGTTGGTGGAATGGGTGCTAAAGACAAGAATTTTTACTATAACCTTATGTGTAATTATGGTTATGAAGATCTTGCTTCTGAAATTCAGAACTTGTATCTTGATGGGAAAAAACAGGAAGCAGAAGAACTATTTCCTGAAGAGTTATTAAGAGACTTAACACTTGTTGGAACAAAAGATGATATTGAAAAGAAATTCAATAGTTGGAAAGATTCAAATGTAACAGA
>CAXBVE010000007.1:0-44916 GCA_963979435.1 uncultured Candidatus Actinomarinales bacterium
ATGCGATCCGTCGGGCTGGTGAGATTCGAACTCACGCCCTCCTGCTCCCAAAGCAGGCGCTCTAGCCAAGCTGAGCCACAGCCCGTACGTCTAATTATTGTTCCATGATACTGGTTTTATGGAAACAATTAATTAAAAAATAATAGTTAAGTAATCTTACTTCGGTTAATCTGTATAAAAGGGTCGCTAGCTCAACTGGCAGAGCATCGGACTCTTAATCCGCAGGTTCGGGGTTCAAGTCCCCGGCGACCCACGCGACATTTTAGCGGATGTGGCGGAACTGGTAGACGCGCTGGATTTAGGATCCAGTGAGCTTTGCTCGTGGAGGTTCGAGTCCTCTCATCCGCACAGATTTTTAAGTTGAATTAAGCTTCAACCACAAGTTCGGTAGAACTAGCTGTGGCATATACTTTTCCATCTTTGTCAGCAAGTGACCCCTTAACAAAAATAACTTTTCTACCTACTTTTTCGATAATCGCAGTAGCAGTTACTTCACCGGTTTTTATAGTCATTGGTCTTAAATAATTTACTCTGATATCCGTTGTCATTGTTAGAAATCCTTTATCAACCTGACAGTTTGCTGAAATACTATTGCAAGAATCTAATAAAGTAGCAGCTAGTCCTCCGTGTACTGTACCTAGAGGGTTGTAATGAAATTCTTGAGGTGTAATAGTAAAGGTTACTTGCCCTTTATCATCAATATCTATCTCAGAAAAACCCATTAACGCACCTATCGGAACATTTTCCATAGGTAGGTCTCTAAAAAATTCCATTCTTTGGAAACGGTCGAGACTTATTAATTTTTGAACAGCATCTTGGGGTAAATTCCAGCTAAATGTTCTTTCACTCATCGTCGGAATCTATCGCTCTCGATTGTAGCTCAGAGACTATGTCAGCATTAGCCAATGTAGTAACATCGCCTAGTTTTCTCTCCTCTGAAATGTCTTTGAGAAGCCTACGCATAATTTTACCACTTCGAGTTTTTGGTAAGTCTGCGGTTATCACGATACTTTTTGGTTTAGCTATCGGTCCAATTTTATCACTTACATGTTGCCTTAATTCCGAGATTAAATTTTCATCACCTTGATCAGTTCCTATTAAAGAAACAAATGCTGCAATCGCTTCGCCTGATATCTCATCAGATCTTCCAATTACAGCAGCCTCAGCTACTGCTTCATGTGAGACTAAAGCACTCTCAACCTCAGCTGTTGAAATTCTATGTCCTGAAATATTCATAACGTCGTCTACTCTGCCTAAAAGCCATACATAGCCTTCATCATCATATTTTGCTCCATCGCCAGCAAAATATAGACCCTCATGTTGCGACCAATAGGTATCAATATATCTCTGATCATCCCCATACACTGTTCTTAACATTGATGGCCATGGTGATTTAATAGCCAAATAACCACCTTCTCCTTTACCAACTTCATTTCCTTTTTCATCTATGATGGCAGACTCTATTCCTGGAAGAGGTCCACATGCAGACCCAGGCTTAGTATCGGTTATTCCTGGTAATGGTGAAATCATAATGGAACCAGTCTCCGTTTGCCACCAGGTATCAACAATTGCGCATTGCTCGTTACCTATATTTTCGTGATACCACATCCATGCCTCAGGATTAATTGGCTCACCAACTGTACCTAAAAGTCTCAGTGATGATAGGTCATGAGCTTGTGGATGTTCTACTCCCCATTTCATAAATGCCCTAATAGCGGTTGGTGCTGTGTAGAAAATATTTACCTTATACTTTTCAATTATATTCCATAATCTTTTCTCATCTGGAGCATTAGGAGCTCCCTCGTACATCACACTTGTAGTTTTGTTTGCAAGGGGTCCATAAACAATATAACTATGGCCAGTAACCCAACCACAATCAGCAGCACACCAATAAATATCGTCATCTTTGATGTCAAAAACTTCATGGTGAGTCGTTGTAACTCCAGTTAGATATCCTGCCTGGGTGTGAACTATTCCTTTCGGTTTCGCTGTAGTGCCGGATGTGTAAAGAATGTAAAGCATATCTTCAGCATTCATTACTTCAGGTTCGCATTCTGAAGATTCTTTTTTTGTAATGTCTTCGTACCAGTGATCTCTACCTTCAACCATTGAGATTTCTTGATTGGTTCTTTTAACTACAATTACATTTTCTATGTATTCAGTCAGTAAAAGAGATCCGTCAACATTTTCTTTTAGAGGTACAATATCTCCCCTTCTCCAGGCACCATCAGCAGTAATGACTAATTTAGCTTGTGCATCATTAATTCTATCAGCTAAAGCTTCTGACGAAAAGCCTCCGAAAACAACTGAATGGACTGCTCCTATTCTTGCACAAGCTAGCATTGCTACAACTATTTCAGGAGTCATGCCTAGATAGATTGCTACCCTATCACCCTTTCCAACTTTTAATTTTTTGAGTGCGTTTGATAGTCTGCAAACTCTTTCATAAAGATCTTGATAAGTAATTTCCTGAGTATCTCCAGGCTCTCCCTCCCAGTAAAATGCTACTCTGTCAGCATCAGTTTCAAGATGTCTGTCCAAACAGTTATATGAAAGGTTCAGCTCTCCATCTTTGAACCATTTATAAAAAGGTGCATTTGAATCATCTAAAACTTCTGTCGGTTCTTTGTACCACGTAATACGCTCAAGGGCTTGTTTCTTCCAAAACTCTATACGGTCTTCATTTGCTTCTGTAAACCAATCACTTGATGCATTTGCATTGTTAACAAGATTTTCAGACGGGCTAAATTTTCTATTTTCTTCTAATAGGTTTTCTATTTTTTCATTCATAGGAATACTCCTTTTTTATAAGTATAAATAAAAAAATTAGAAAATATCTAATTAGCTTGTCATAAAATAATAATTAAATCCATCACAAAGTGCATTCCATGAGGCATTGATAATATTTTCATGGACACCTATAGTGCTCCAGTTTTTAGTTGTATCTGTAAATTCAATTAAGACCCTCGTTTTTGCTTCGGTACCATCAGAAGAATCAATAATTCTAACTTTATAATCAACAAGTTTGATGGTTGTAACATTTGGGTAATCAGCCTCCAATGCTGCTACAAGAGCCTTACTTAGAGCGTCTACAGGGCCGACTCCCTCACCAGTTGTGACATATCTATTTTCATTGACAATTAATTTTGTTACAGCTTCTGAAATAACATTTTCCGAATTGCGTCTTTCTGAAAATACACGAAAACTCTCAAAACTAAAAAACCCTGGAACTACATTTTTTACTTTATTCATAAGTAAAAATAAAGATGCATCTGCGGCCTCAAATTGATATCCAGCATGTTCTAAATTCTGTACATGATTAATTAATTCTTTCGCATCATCATTTGAAAACTCTAAACCAAACTCATTTGCTTTAGTAATTACACTTGCCCTACCAGCTAGCTCTGAGACTGTAGTTCTTGTATAGTTGCCTACAGCAGAAGAGTCAATGTGTTCGTATAGTGAGCTATCTTTAGCCATACCGGAAGCATGCAATCCAGCTTTGTGAGTGAAAGCAGCTGAACCAACATATGGCTGTCTAGAATCAATGGTAACATTGACTAGTTCAGCAATGTGATTTGCTATAGGTGTTAGCTTTTTTAAAGATTCTAAATTTATTGTTTCATGATCCATTTTTAAAGATAAGTTTGGTACAAGAGTACAAAGATCCGCATTTCCAGTTCTCTCTCCATAGCCATTCATGGTCCCTTGAACATGGTTCACTCCCAAATTGACGGCTGCCATGGAATTTGTAACTGCACATCCATTATCATTTTGAAAATGTACACCAAACTTTTGGCCTTCATACCTTGGCAATATTTCGGTTAATATTGCAGTGACTTCTGACGGTAATGTTCCTCCATTTGTGTCGCAAAATATAAAGCAATCTACACCAGCAGCAATAACTGCATCCATTATTTCAAGACTTGTTTTTGAGTCTTCTTTATACCCATCAAAAAAATGTTCAGCATCAAAAAAGACTTTTTTACCTTTGGAGCCAAGATGTTCAATTGTGTCAACAGCCATTTCTATAGCACTTTTAACATCAGTTTGAATTGCTTTTGTAATATGTAAATTTGATGATTTTCCTACAATACAGACATATTCTGTTCCAGAGTCAATGAGTGCCTGGACTTGTGGATCCTCATCAACTTTTGAATTTAGTTTTCTTGTAGATCCAAAACTTACTAGTTTTGCATTTTTAAGTTTAAGTTCAGTTTTTGCCCTATCAAAAAATTCTTCTTCTTTGGGTGAAGCACCCGGCCAGCCACCCTCTATAAAGTCTACACCTAGTTCATCAAGCAATTCTGCAATAGCAAGCTTGTCCTTCACAGAAGGTGATATCCCTTCCTGCTGAAAGCCATCTCTCAAAGTTGTATCAAATATATCTATTTTCATATCTAAAAAAAAACCCCTGCCATGCAAGGGTAACAACGATACGTTCGTTGTCCTTAATTAATAATTATGATATTCATCATGTATCAATATTACTTATTTCTATTCCGTTGTCTAGCAATTATATAGCCAAGTAGTAAGAGGGAAAATAATAAACCAACAACATAAACTTGTGTCAACTCTTGTGTATTTGATGACATCAGGAAGGTTTGCTCAAGTAAACCTGAATGTTGAAATATTATTTTATTATCTACAATATTTTCAATGTTTGGTTCTGTTACTCTTCCCGGAAGCCGAATGCTTAAGCTACCAGAATAAATATTTTCTATTCCTTCTATCTCTTCATCTGCACCATTAAGTATTTTTGCAAAAGAACCTGAGATACTTCTTTTATTTCCATCAGACAATATTGAAATATTAGATAAAGGGAGTAGTAACAGTTCAGTATTCTCATTTTCACGTAGGATTTCTAATTGATTTTCGAACTCTTCAATATTTTGAAAATTATTTCTGATTAAGATTCCCAATTTATCATTATCCTCATAAATAGTTGAGCCAAAACCATCTGGCATAGCTGTAAGTATGGCATTTAAACCACCAATAGAAGTTTGGCCTGTCTCTACTGCATATAGTTGTGCTTCTTGGTCAAGAAGAATAGCTATTCTATAATCTCCAGAATTATCATCGTTAAGTTCTATTTCCATTGTCCAAGTTGCTTCACATGCAGAGAAGAATAAAAATAAAAATACTATGAAAAGATTCTTAGATTTTTTCATTTAAAATTTCTATCATTTTATTCGTAGCAATCTTGCGGTGACTAATACTATTTTTTTCCTCTGAAGATAACTCAGCAAGGGTTTTACCTTTATTTTCAAATATAGAATCATATCCAAATCCATTTGCACCTCTAGGTTTTTTAGTAATCAGACCTTCAAGGATTCCGTCTGTAGAAATTTCAGTTACACCATCATAGAAATATAAGACTGTTTGAAAGTATGCACTTCTATCCTTTTCTTCGATGAGGTCTGCCAACAGCTTGTCAATATTTTGAAGATCGGTTGCATTCTCTCCTGCATACCTTTTTGAATGAAGGCCAGGCATCCCATCAAGTGAATTTACAAATAAACCAGAATCGTCAGAAATTACAGGAACCTGATAATGATCATAAATTTCATGTGCTTTTTTTTGAGCATTTTCTAAAATTGTATTTTTATCCTCCACAACATCTAATAAATCTTCTTTGTAGATAGCTTGATGGAAGTTACCAGTATCTTTTAATATTCTAGAAATTTCTCTATGCTTGTTGATATTTTTAGTTGCAAGAAGTATGTTCATTAGTTTTTTTGAAGAGTTATTATTTTTTCTATTTCTGGTTTTGTTATTTCAAATAACTTATCAAGATCTTCTTTAGAGAATGGTTTCTTCTCAGCAGTCCCTTGGATTTCTAGAATTTCAAAATTATCATTTAATACTATATTTAAATCAACTTGCGCGTTCGAATCATTTTTATAATCAAGATCAACTATGTACTCACCTTCAACTATTCCCACAGATAAAGCTGCAACATGGTTCATCAAAGGATTTTGATTCATTTTTCCATTTTCAACTAATTTATTAAATGACTCGTTTAATGCAATCCAGGAACCATTAATTGAAGCTGTTCTCGTTCCACCATCTGCCTCTAAGACATCACAATCAACTGTTACTGAATATCCATTTAATAATTTCAAATTACAAACTGCTCTTAATGACCTTCCAATCAATCTAGAGATTTCCTTAGATCTTCCACCTTCATAGGATTTTCTAGGAACCCTGCTGCCCGATGAACCAGGGAGCATACTGTACTCGGCAGTTACCCATCCAGAATCTCCATTCTCAAGCCATCTTGGCAACCTGTCCGAAATCGATACGGTTATCAAAACTTTTGTATTGCCAGATTCGTAAAGTACAGATGTATTTTTAGAATTTATAAAATCTTTTGTTATTTTTATTTGCCTCATATTACGGTGAAAGCCTTTCTATTTTCCATTTATTATCTAATAAAGAATAAGAGAATCTGTCGTGGGTCCTGTTATCTCTTCCCTGCCAAAATTCCCAATAAGCTATTTTTATACTAAACCCACCCCAGTTATCTGGTCTTTTGATTTCTTTATTTTTATATTTGATTTCTAATTCAGCTATCTTTTCTTCAATCTCATCTCTCCCCTGTATTTTTTGGCTTTGATTTGAAACAATAGCACTCAGTTGACCACCTCTAGGCCTTGAGTTGAAATAATCATCAGATACTTCTGGTGAAGCTTTTTTACAAACGCCTTCAAATCTAATCTGTCTATGAATCTCTGGCCAATAAAATACGCCAGAAATATTTGGATTATTAAAGATTTCTTTCGCTTTAGGACTCTCGTAATGGGTATGGAAGATTATTTCCTCCTCTACGAGATCTTTGAATAAAACATATCTAGATCGTGGCTTATTCTCATCTGTTACTGTAGAAATTGCCATTGCATTCGGCTCATTTGCTTCAATTTTTATAGCTTCATCTAACCATTTTTTGAACTGATTAATCGGACTTTCTGAAAGTTCATTCACATCGAGCTCTTTATTTCCATATTCTTTTCTGAGAGATGCTAAAGTACTTGAAATTTTTTCCATTAACTAGATTTTATATAATTTAGGGCCGATCCAGCTTTGAACCATGTTATTTGTTCGTCGGACAAGGAGTGGTTGGTTACAATAGATAAAATTTTACCATCAGATTTTTCAATATTTACAATCACCTGCTTATCAGGCTCTATGTTGGAAGGATCTTCAATTGTTAACTTATCATCCTGTTCAATTAATTCATAATCATCTTTATTGTTGAATGTTAAAGGTAGTATTCCCTGTTTTTTTAAATTGGCTTCATGAATTCTTGCAAAGCTTTTTACAAGGACTACTTTGCAACCTCGAAACCTAGGTTCCATAGCTGCATGTTCTCGAGAAGAACCTTCACCATAATTTTCATCTCCAATTGCTATCCAGTTGACAGAGTTTTCATGATAACTTTTTGCCAAATCTGGTAAAGACATAATTTCATTAGTTAATAGATTATTTCCCATTCCTGAATCTGTTGTAAAGGAATTATTGACACCAATAAATAAATTTTGAGATATATTTTCTAGGTGACCTCTAAACTGCAGCCATTTACCAGCTGGAGAGATATGATCTGTTGTACATTTTCCATTTGCTTTCATTAATACAATTAAAGAGTCATAATTATTTTTATTAAATTCTTCAAATGGCTCTAATACTTGCAACCTAGATGAGTTCGGATCAATAATTACTTCAATACCCTCAGTAGATTCCGAAGGTTGAATAAATCCCTCAAGAGTTTGTTCAAACCCCTCTGAAGGAAGTTCATCTGCAACAGGAGGGGTTAACTTTACTTCCTCCCCATTGTCATTTGTAAGAGTTTCAGATAAAAAGTCGAAATCAAGAGATCCTCCTAAGGCAAGTCCAATAACACTTTCAGGTGATCCAATGAAAGATAAAGTTTCTGCATTGCCATCATTACGAGCTGGAAAGTTCCTATTGTAAGAAGATACAATTGAGTTGCTCTCTCCTTCTTTAATATCATCCCTTTTCCACTGTCCGATACAAGGTCCACAAGCATTTGCAAGTACTGTCGCACCAATTGCTTCCAAATCTTTTAAATAACCATCTCTTTCAATTGTTGCTCTAGTTTGTTCTGATCCAGGAGTAACCATTAAAGGAACTTTCGATTTAAGTCCTTTTTTTGCAGCTTCACGTGCAATAAATGCTGCTCTTCCAATGTCTTCATAAGATGAGTTTGTACATGAACCAATTAACGCACTGGATATAGCCATTGGATATTCATTCTTGAGTGCATCCTCTTTTAACTTTGAGACCGGTCGTGCTAAATCTGGTGTGTGAGGACCTACTATATGTGGCTCTAGTGAATCAAGATCAATCTCTATAACTTGATCAAAATATTTTTCTGGAGACTCCAAAACTTCTTCATCAGCAGTAAGAATATCCATATTCTCTGCTGCTAAGTTTGCTAAATCTTCTCTATCTGTAGCAATTAAGTAGTCTTTACCTTTTTTATCAAAAGGGAATACGGAACATGTTGCTCCAATCTCAGCTCCCATGTTTGTAATTGTTGCTTTACCAGTAGTGGATATAGTTTTTGTTCCTTCTCCAAAGTATTCGACAATTGCATTTGTCCCACCTTTTACAGTTAATATTTCAGCAACTTTTAAAATTATGTCTTTTGGAGCGGTCCATCCACTTATTGAGCCTGTAAGTTTTATACCAATTAACTTTGGTATTTTTGTATTAAAGGGCATGCCCGCCATAACATCAACAGCATCAGCTCCACCGACACCTATAGCTATCATTCCTATTCCACCTGCATTTGGAGTGTGACTGTCAGTACCAATCATCATTCCGCCTGGAAAGGCATATTGCTCCAAGACAACTTGGTGAATAATTCCAGCTCCTGGTCCCCAGAAACCGATGCCATATTTTTCAGATGAAGACCTCAAAAAATCAAAAACTTCTTTATGGGTTTTATTGGCCACCTGTAGGTCATTATTAGCACCTTCATAGGCTTGGATTAGGTGGTCGCAATGCACTGTTGTAGGAACAGCTGTTTTAGGTAGCTCCGCTTGCATAAATTGAAGAATAGCCATTTGTGCTGTCGCATCTTGCATAGCTACCCTGTCAGGAAGGAAATCTCCAAAATCTTCGCCTTTGTTTAAAGAAATAGTTGTGACGTCCTTAGCGTGACCAAAGAGTAACTTCTCAGCGAGAGTAAGTGGAGCACTTTTTCTCTCTCTAAGAATTTCAATGTTATTTATTATTTTCTTATAAGCATTTGAAACTAGTTCAACTTGGGTTCTAGATAAATCCATATTGATGATTATATTATTGATTTCATCTAAAGATGGGGTTATCTAAATTCAAGACAAGTTTTTTGAAAATCACAAAAATTACACCAATCACCTTCTGAAAATTCAGGTTGCAAGGCATCACTCGGGTCCCATTGGCCTATAGTTTTAGCAATTGAATCAAACTTTTTCTTTAAAGCTTCAATCTGGTCGTCTGTAAATCTCCTTTCAACAATTTTTTCTTCTTTATCACTTACATAAATATGAAGGACAACTACTTCTTTTTCCTTTGTTTGAATAAATGCACCTAATGCATAGAGCTCTGCTTCAGCTGAATGTTGAGGAAGCTGTGCCCCAGTTTTTAGTTCTACAACTAGAGGAGCTCCATCCAGTCTGCCAACTAGATCAGCAGAACCCATAAATGTTGCAGCAATTTTACCCTCATAGACTTTATGACTTTTATTTTGAACTATTGCATCCGTTATTGCAGTAAAACCAAGAACTCTTTCTCTTGCTGTTATTTCAAGATTATTGAAATCCTTAATTTGATTTAAGAGTTGTTCATATTTCTTAATTACTTCTATTGCAACTTCTCCATCTTCTTCTTTAAGCAAATTTTTCAATCTTTCTATTTCTCCTGATTTTTGATAATCTTTAGTGTTTAAAAGCATCATTCCAGAGAATTTATGAAAACTAATTCCAACTTTCATTGGGAATGGATCGGACTCTTTTTCTTCTTTTGGAATGCCGTATTGTGTTTTCCATGCGAACTGTCTCTCACAATTATCTTTATTTAATAAGTTAGTTTTAGAAATAACAATTCCTCTATAACTTTTCTTAGTTGCCTCTCCATTGATACTGGGATATTCTCCGCATGAAGATGATCTCTCGCAAAGGGTACAATGATTCCCTGGTATAAGCTTTATGTTTTCATTGATAAAGCCTTCAAGCAACAAAAAATTATCATCTATTACCTCATCGGCATTTTCTATACTGCTAATTTCAAGTAAATCGTTGTTGTAAAGATCTGCAACATAAAAGGTTTCATTTTCTAAACGTGTTTTTAAAATTATTGCTTTGTCTAAATCACTAACACCCTTCTTACCAGTTTTTAACTTTACATACTCTGTAGAGACTTCATCTTCAAATTCAAATTGTGTGTGAGCATTGATAAAAACTTCCTCATCATTTATAAATTTAGAAATACTACTGCTGGGAAAATCTGCATTCAGGTCTGCAGTATTTTTATGATATATATTTCTAAACTGCGAAAATAATTCTGAAGAAATTTTTTGCTGTAACTTGTCAAAATATTTGAAGTTGTTTTCTTCTGCTTGATTGATTGCAACTTCATCTGGAGCCTGATTTACTAACCAGTCTATAATCGCATCATTAATACTTTTCCACCTTTGTAAGTTGGAATTTGGAGTATATGTTGTGTTAAATTTCTTATATTCGGATCCAGGACATTGTGCTATTTTATTAACTTTTGTAGTAGAAAAACTTAATGGCTTTTCGCTCATATATTAAAGATACTAAAAGGCATCTAAACTTTGAGTAATTAAAAAATATATTTTAAACATTTTTAAACAACAAAAACACTTACAATACCTTTACAAAGTGAAGTAGATGTTTACTAAACTTTGAGGAAAAGAGGATTCGTTAGATTTATAAAGATCTGACAAAAGAATTCTCTTTTCTGTTTCAAGTGAAAAATTTAAAAAGACCATGATTATCTAGACTTCTATCTGTAATAATTACTAAAATTACAGGGTGAATAGAAGAATAAGTAAAAGTTTTAAAACAATTTTTAAAAGTTTATATCCAAACTTTAGTGAAAGTGAGATAGAAAACTCAGAAGAATATTTTTTCTTTATATTAAGTAATTATCCTGATAAGTCTGAAATCATACAGTTAAAAGCTTTATTTTTTATATTTTCTTTCAAAGTAAGAACATTACTAATAAGAGATCAAAATATAGCTAATTTAATAAATAAATTACAAAGTTCTAATGTAGAAACTCTAAGAAAACTTGGTTTTAGCATTACTGCACTTTTTGGCTTGAGCACTGCTCGTTCACTCAGTGGAGAAGGTTCTGTATATAAATATCTAGATTATCCAGTTTATAAAAATTCAAAGATAAAAAAAAGAGAAAACTCTATTCCAAAAAATCTTGAGGTTGCAGTAATTGGCAGTGGTGCAGGTGGAGGCATTGCAGCTAATTTATTAAATCAAAAATATGAAGTAGGTATATTTGATAAAGGCCATTTCCCAAATGGTGAAACAAATAATGAAACTTTTGGGTATCACAACTTCTATGAAACAAATGCAATTCAACAAACTCGAGGATACAAAGTTCAGCTTTTAGCCGGAATGGGTATTGGTGGAGGTACGAGTATTAACTGGACTACATCTCTTAGGACTCCTGACAATATCTTAAGTGAATGGGATGCTCTTACCCAACAGAATAATTACTTTAATTCGGATTCATTTAATAAAAGCCTGGACTATATATGCCAAAACCTAAATGTCGATGAGACAAATAATAAAATTCCTCAAAAAGAAATCAAATTGGCGCAGGGTCTAGAGCTTAATAAAACCAGTTACAAAATAATTCCCAGAAATACTAAAAATAATGATTGTCTTGAATCTGGATTTAGTACATTTGGACATTCTGATGACACTATAAATTCATCCTATAAATCTTGGTTTTCAAAAGATAAATTTAATGAAGATAATATATACAGTAACACCCAGGTAAAAAGCCTCGCCATATCAAATGGCAAAGCAACTCATGTTAATGTTGAGCACAATGGGCAATCTTACTCAGTAGCAGTTGAAAAAGTAATACTAGCTTCAGGTTCTTTAAATACCCCAAAAATATTACTGAATAGTGGTTATAAAAATAAACATCTAGGTCAACATTTAAAGCTACACCCTGTTTCTGGAGTTGCTGGAAAGTTTTCTGACTTACAAAATCCATGGGCAGGGAGTATGCAGGGTATTTATTCAGATGATAATTTATTTAGGAAAGATAACTATGGATACCTCCTTGAGGGTTTGCCAATGCATCCAAGTCTTTTCTTTCCTTTCTTTCCAAACAATCAAGATAATTTTGCAGACTTTATCTCAAGTTATAATTATTGGTCAGGCTCAATTGTATTAACCTCTGATACAAGTTCTGGGTCAATTATTAACAAAAACCCTCAACATTTATGGAAATACAACTTAAATAATTTTGATCATGGAAATTTATTACATGGAATAGAAAACCTAGTTAAAGCAAACTTTTTAGCTGGTGCGGAAGAGATAATGGTTGCAACATCTCCAACTATGCATTGGAAAAGAGAATCAAATGAAGATATTGAAAGCTTTATAGGCAAAGTTAGGAAAGTTAGAAATGAGCCATTTCGAATACTCCTAGGTTCAGCTCATCAAATGGGAACAGCAAGAATACATCCAAATCCCTCTGAAGGTGTTGTTGACTTAAATGGAAAAGTACATGGACTCGAAAATGTTTATATAACTGACTCCTCAACGTTCCCAAGATGTTCTGGAGTCAATCCTATGATTACCATCCAAGCAATGAGTCATTTCTTAGCAAGTAAAATTTGAGTTAAGGATAATTCTTTTCGGGTGCAAAATGTTTAAATGCATTTTCACCTAAATCAATAAAAAGAGCTCTTGACTCTACATGAATGTTATCTTTAGTTCTGATGACCGATTCTGTTGATATTTTTTTTCCATCGATATCTTTCACCCATGCAAATAATTCATATTCTTGCTCAACTGGGACTGGGGTAATAAAGTTTACTTCTAAATTTGCTGTTACACACATTCTATTGTGAAGGACTGTTGCGTATCCCATTAAATCATCAAGTGCAGCCGATAAAATTCCACCGTGTACTAAACCAGGTCCACCCGCAAAACGATCTTCAAAAATGTAGTTAGCATATACAAAATTATTTTTTACGATAGGCTTCATTCTCATACTTTGTGGATTTTTACTGCCACTTACAAATGAAGAGTCAGGATAAATATCTTGAAGTAGCATACCTTCTTCCCAAACTGTTTTACTGGGAAGAGGTAAAGATTTTCCTGTGATATATTTATATTCCATAGGAATAACTTACTATGTTAGTAATTTTTTCTTTAGATTTTATTAACAACCTAATTTATGGATTAAGTATTTTATTAAGCACTAACCAGCTTCTTGGAGGTACTCCTCCTGCTGATTATTATTTTCATTTGTAAAACTAGAACCAACTAGTGAATTCTGAAGTAAAGTAGTTCTCCTAACTTGAAAAGAAGTGTAAGCGTATAGACCAAAAAGAAGATCGAGAAATAGATGCAAAACAAATAATGAGACTGATAGGGTTTGTATTGAAACAAAAAATGTAGAAACTGCAAGAAGTCCTATTGATAGAAAACCTTTGCGCTGTTTATTAACCATATAATCATATTCTGGTGATAGTGAAAAAATAGGTTTTTTGGAGTCTTTTAGTTCAGGCACTAAAACTGCCATCGATAACGATAATAATAAACTAATTAACACAAATGTTGAACTCATTGCCCTGCCTCAACTTTCTGATTTCATACTACAGAAAAAAATATTTTTATTCTTCGCTTTAGAATTTATTTTCATTTCCTTTCAGTAGTCTTTCTATGTTTGATCGATGTTGAAAAATGATAATTAAAATCATTAGAACTGTACCTATTTGAACTGATGTATTATTTGTATCTGTAATAACGAAATATCCCGAAATAATAATTGTGAACAAGCTTGCAAGTGCTGAAATTCGAAAAAATTTTGCGATCACTACAAAACTTGACAAGAGAATTAAAAAAATTATAAATTTAAAACTCTCGGTATATTTTGTTGATGGTACAAGTATCAGATATCCTAAATATGAGCCTAAAAATGTTGCCACTCCCTTTCCACCCCTAAACTTGTGGTATATCGGAAAGCAGTGCCCCAGAACACTGGCTAATCCAAACATGAATGGATTTACAGATTCAACAAAGAAAATACCTAAGGCTATGCTAATAACTCCTTTTAACATGTCTCCAGCCAAAACACCTGCTGCATATTTTTTACCGAGAACTCTGAGTGCATTTGATGATCCAGGATTGCCGCTACCTTCATTTTTAATGTCTATGCCCTTATATTTACTGATTATTATTGCAAAATTTACTGATCCTAAAAGGTAACTTATAGACAAAACTATATAAATCATATATTAATTGTACTTAATAATTTGAAGAGTGTTTTAAAGAAAGTAAACGATAAAATAAATAAAGAAAATGATATTTAAAAAAAATTATGTTTCAAAATAACTGTAAATCTAAAGTTAGATATGAAACAGAAATCGAAGCACGAAGAAATAGAGGTTGGCTCGAAACTGAAAATAAGCAAAAATATAGTGTTTATAGATGTTCAAGCTGCAGTGGCTGGCATTTAGCTAGTATTAAATAAGACATGTACGAATATATTGCAGGATTATTACAAGGAATTACAGAATTTCTACCTGTGTCTTCAAGTGGTCATCTAGTGATTCTTTCAACGTTAAACGAATCACTAAACCTAGATACTTATGACATAGCTTTTTTACATGTTGGAACTCTTTTGTCAATCATTATCTACTACAGAGAAAGAATTCTTGATATATTTTCTGATAAAGAAAGTTTCACAACTTCTTTAAAAGTAATTTCCGTAGCTTTAATACCTGCAGTAGCCGTTGGGCTTTTCTCACCGTTGCAGGATATTATTGATTCGAATAAGAACATTCTTCAAATTACAGGTGCAGCTTATTTAATATTTTCAATTATTTTATTATTTTCAAGCAAAATAAAAGATGACAGTAATATAAATTTTCATGAAATCTCATTGAGTCAGTCTTTTATTATTGGCCTAGCTCAAGCATTTGCCCTTATCCCTGGCGTATCGAGATCGGGAATAACTTTATTAACTGGGATATATCTAGGAATAAAAAAAACTGAAGCAATATACTTTTCGCTACTACTAGGAATTCCAACAATTTTTGGGGCCTGGCTTCTTACTTTTGCAGAGTCATCTTTTAATCTTAATTCAGCGATGTTAGGGCCAACTATTGTTGCATTTATTTCTGGACTTTTTGCTATTAAGATTCTTGTAAATATTACTGTTAACGCAAAGCTGCAATATTTTGGATTGTATTGCTTTTTATTATCAGTATTTTGTTTTATTAATTAATTTTTAAATTAATAGGCTTTTTCTTGGGAGCAATATTATCAATTTTGTCAGAAAATTCTAAAATATCTTTAAAAATTTTATGTGAAGTAATATCTTGTAATCTACCCATCTCACAGTAACTAGCTATTAATTTATCAAGTGGAATCTGCCCTACTAAAGGTACGTCTAATTTTTCAGATAGAGTTGCTCCTCCCCCCTCACCGAATGGATGAATAATTGAATCCTCAATTTTCATATAAGACATGTTTTCAATTACCCCAATAATGCTGGAGTTAACTTTTTTTGACATTATCCCAGCTCTCTCTGCGACCAGCGTTGCATTTGATTGTGGTGTTGTGACTATAATCGTCTCAAAAAAAGTAAGCAGCTGTGAAAGTGAAATGGAGACATCACCAGTTCCTGGAGGCATGTCTATTAATAAAATATCAATATCTTCCCAAATTACTTCAAAAAGAAATTGCTCTATTGCCTTATGTAACATTGGCCCTCGCCAAATTACAGCCTCATCTTGCTTTACGAAGTACTCCATAGACATAACATTTAAATCATTTATTTTTGAAGGAAATATTCTGTTACTAAATGGAATTGGTGGAAACTTTGCACCTAGGATTTTAGGTATTGAATACCCCCAGATGTCTGCGTCAACTATTCCTACCTTCTTACCTTTTTCTGCGTACGCTAGAGCAAGTAGTGAGGTAACTGTAGACTTTCCAACTCCACCTTTTCCCGATGAAATACCAATAACACGTTTTCCATCATTAAAAGCATCTTTAACTTGATCCGGTGTTTTATCAGCTCCAATTTTTTTTAACACCTTGGTCATTTCCTCATCAGTAGGTTTTCTAAATTCAAGTTTGATCAAGTTATCAATAGATAGAGCTGATTCATTTAATGCGGAGCGAACCCATTCAATATCTGTAAAATCAAGAACCTCGTATGTCTTATCATCAATCTTTTCTAGACAATTAAGTTCCATTAAACTTTTGTTAAATCCGGGATAAACTATATCTTCAATACTCATACACATATATTATGTTCATTAGTGATTAAATTAAACATATGTTGAAAAGAAATTTCATATTATCAATATTGGTTCTGATTATTTCAGTCACATTTTTGACTTACAATCCTCCTGCTGAGGTAGAAATTTCTGAGAATAACAATGAATCTGTTGAGTTGTCCTCAATCAGAAATATTACTTCTGTTCACGAGAACTTAAGTAGTGAGAGTTTCATAATTGTTAACCTTTGGGCAAGTTGGTGCATACCTTGTATTGAAGAAGTGAACGAACTTAAAAAAATTTCAAATGACAGTAGATTTTATGTAATTGGTCTTTTAGTTGATGACTCTATGGAGAATGGTAAAGAATTTATTAAAGAATATGACATAGAGTATGAAAATCAACTTAATCAAGATGATGTGGAAGTTATTCTCACTGAATTTAAGTGGAGTGGTATTCCAACCTCAGTAGTGCTAGATCTTGATTATGTGATAATAAAAACTTTTAATGGACCTATTACATACGCCATGATTAACGATATTTCAAAGTAAGTGTTATTCAAGACAGGTTTATAATTAAATATGGATCAAATACTTTTTTGGAGAATTTTTTTACTAGGTGGCATACTTACTTTTCTTGGTGTTATGGGGATTTTTACTCTTAAGCTGCTTGCTGCATCAACAGGAAGAAAAAGAATACTTGATTTCTTTATAAGATAATCTTATTGGTAGCGGGGGTAGGATTTGAACCTACGACCTCTGGGTTATGAGCCCAGCGAGCTACCAGACTGCTCCACCCCGCGCTGAATAATCAATAGTAATTAGAATAAGTTTAAACTCAAGTTTTATTTGTTTAATTCTTCAATTGCTAAGGCAACATACTCTTCTGCCAACTCTATAAGTTCTTGGTATCTACCTAAGTTACCTGAAATGAGTTCGTCTTGAGCTTGATTAAACGCAACGTTTGCTTTTTCGAGAAGCTGGATAGCGCCAAGTCCATCGTCATTGTCAGAAATGTTACCCTCACCAAAGCTTGAACCTTCGAAAATACCTTGAAGTGCCTCACCAAGAGACTCCTCCATTATTATTTTGTCTTGGAAAATAACTACAACAAACTTAAATTCAGGAAGTGGATTTTGTTCACCTTGCAGGTAAATTGGTTGATAATACAACACAGATTGATTAATCGGGACTACAAAAAGGTTACCTCTAATAACACTTGATCCCTGCTGGTCAAGTAAGGTAAATATCTGAGAAATGTCTGGATCCTGGTTTATTCTAGTTGAAACCTGTGAGGGGCCATCAACAAATTCACCTTTTGGTAGCCTGTAGTCAATTAACTGACCATAATTTTCAGGATCAGCATCTGCAACTAAAAAGGATTGCATATTAGGTCTATTTTCAGGATTAAATGGCTGAAAGATTAAATAGCTGAGGTCATCTTCTTCTGGAAGTGTCATTAGTAGATAATAAGGAAGCATTGGTTTGTAGCCAAGTTCTGTAAATTCACCACGTAGAGTTGCCACTCTTGGGGTTGTAGAGGAATCTGTAGGAATTTCCCATGGGTCTTCATCAGCATAAAAAACTCGAGGATCTGTCATGTGATAATCTTTGTACATATCTGATTGAATTGTAAATAAATCTTCTGGGTATCTTATGTGATCTAAAAGGCTAGATGACATTTCTGATTTATCAGTAAACAATGACGGAAAGATATTTGCATAAGATTGTATCAGTGGATCCGCTTCATCGAAAACATAAAATTTCATAGTTCCGTCGTAAGCATTAACAACTGCTTTTACAGAGTTTCTAATGTAGTTAAAGTTCATGGGTAATCCAGATCTTTCATTAATTCTTCTAGTATCCGCCGGCTGGGCATATGGATATTTGTCACTCACTGTATACATATCAATAATCCAAAAGAGGTCACCCTCAATTAGTGCAAGGTACGGATCATTGTCAGTATATAAAAATGGTGCTGCCTTTTTTACTCTACTTATAACATTTCTCTCCATAATAATTTTGGAGTCATCACTCAACTGATTTGAAATCATTAGATTTAGCTCGCTATATCTAAGTGAGAAACCAAGTCTCTGAAAGAAAGAACCTATTCCAACTCCACCTTGACCAGAGTAATTTGTATATGCAACAGATTGGCCTTCAGTTGACAAAGGATAATCAACCTCTTCCTGGAGTGAGTTAACTACGACATATTCTTGAGACTCTGCTGATTCACCAAAATAAATTCTTGGCTGAGATACTTCAAGCTCAGGTGCTGTTGTGGTGGCTGGAACACCTTTTACATAGAAGTCTGGCTGCCCTTGGCTTGCAACATTGTTTGCTGGGCTGAAAACTACTCCATAGCCATGTGTGTATTGGAGTCTTTGGTTAACCCAACCTTGAGCAGGTAGGTTTGTTTGATCTAATTCTCTTGCTGAGACCATTACTTGTGTTAATTTACCATCTATTGTGTAGCGATCAACATCTACCTCATCCAAGGCATAGTATGCTCTTATTTCTTGTAACTGGCTATATGTTTCAGCCAAGACAGTTGGATCCCATAATCTTATGTTATTCACAGTTTGTGCATTTTGAGTAATGTCTTCATTAGATAACGAAGGACTTGCTTCAAATGGTCTTTCTTCAATAGCATCTAGGCCGTAAGCTAGCCTTGTATAGTCAATATGTTCCTCAACATAAGGAAGCTCTTTGTTTAACTCATCTGGAAGTACTCTAAACCTCTGAATAGCACTTGGAACTACCCCTCCGACAACTATAGAAACAGCGAGCCAAAGTCCTAATGCGGTTGCTGGAAGTAACCAGCCCCTTCTTCTTATGTTAACTAATAACAGTCCTGCACCAAATAATGAAATTAAGACTAGTAACTGAAGTGCCGGGAGATGAGCAGTTACATCCGTGTAGCTTGCTCCAAAAACTTTACCCCTTGGTGAATAAAGTAGCTCCATGGCATCTAAGCGGTAAGCAACAGCTTTTAATATAGCAACAAATGCTAAAAGAACTGATAAATGTGCTTTCCCTCCACTACTTACCTCAGGAAGTTTTTGTGGACGAAGTTGCATAGCTCCTGTGGCAATGAAATAAAGAACAACCACTATTGAAGTTAAAGTTATTAATTGAAAACCCCATGAAACAAAAAGTCTGTAAAGAGGTAGACCAAAAATGTAATTTGATATGTCATTATTAAAAACTGGATCTGTGATATTAAAATTTTCCTGATTAATGAATAATAAAACTTGCTCCCAAAGAGTTGAAGACCCCGCACCCAAAAATAGAGATAAAGCAAGTGCGCCTGTAAGTCTAAATCTAGCAAACCTCTCGCTTACCCAACTCCTAAATCGAGCTAGAGGATCTTGCGTGTCGAAAGCTTCAAATATATCTATAACTGGGGTTGCACGTGTAGCCAATCTTAGGTTGATAAATATAAAAGCGAAAGCAATTGTCGTTGTTGCTCCAACAAGCCCTAGTCGGGTTAATAGTATCTTTACCCATACTTCATTGAGGTTTACTGAATCAAACCAAAGATAATTTGTAAAAAAAGTTGCAATCCCTCTTGCTACGGAAAATCCAATTATTCCTATAAAGACAAGAAAAGAAAGTCCTCGTCTCTCTGAACCTGCGTTGTTAACATTTCCTATGTTTACCATCTAAATATATTGTATTTATGTCCTGCGTTTAACGTGAACTATACTCAGAAATTACTTTTAATGCATTGTCAAAGGTTTCAACAGCCACAATTAAAGTTTCATTATCTTCGTAAGGTTTTGCATCTTGATAGTTAGCGGTAGGAACTAATATCAGGGTCGCTCCTGCTTTTTTGGCTGCTATTACTTTTTGTTTAACTCCACCGACTGGTCCAACTGAACCGTCGATCTCAATAGTTCCAGTACCGGCAATGACTGTGCTATTTGTTATATCAGCTTCCGTTAATTTATTATAAACATTTAGAGCCATCATTAAACCAGCAGAAGGGCCGCCAACACTTCCTGTATCAATATCTACATTTATCGGAAAGACAAACCTTTGATTTGGTGTCGATGCCAGGAAGCCGACCATTGGCTCATTCTTGTACTCAATATGTTCTATTAATTGTGTCTCAATTTGAACTTCTTTGTCATTTCGTTGAACACCAATATAAACGGTCTCTCCAATAGAAAAGGTTCTTAGTAAAGAAATAAATTGTGTTGATGAATTAATACTGTAAGTTATTTTATCCTCTCCACTAATAGAGGTTATCAAATCATCTTTTAAGAGTTTATCTTTTACTGGAGAGTCATCTAGTATCCCAACTACTAAAACACCGTCTCCCTCAGACTGTACATCGTAACCAAGAGAATTCAAAGCTACAGCAATCGCAACATTTTCGGACGTTCGCATATTTTGAAGACTTATTTCACTAAGCTCACTGGGTGTAACACCCTTTGGTAATATCACTTCTTTTGGGTATAAATCAACAGAATCACTTAAATAAGCCCAAGAATATAAAAAATAATTAGCAACATCTCTTCGAACAGTTAATTGGTAAAGATTTCCATCAGATTCATATTGCTCAGCAGCTTCGATATTTATATCCCACTCATATGGAGGACCAGGTGACATATAGTAATATTCTGTATCTACAAACAGGCCGAAATAAGATAGAGAAGAAGTTATTAATAAAATAACTAGGAGTCTTTTTTTCTCAAATGTAGATAATTTTTTCACAATAAAATTTTAGGTTATCTAAATAAATAAAGAGCCGACAAAAGTCGGCTCTTTAAATAACTAAGTTAATAAAAATTAACTACATGGACCAGATTCCCAGTCGTATCCACCGGCTGATGGACCAACATAGTTTCCTGCCAATAATTTAACTCCACTAGCAATTGTTCCATCTGGAACAGCAATGAAGCTCTCAGCATCTGCTCTGTTTTGTCCAAGTTCTCTTTGTGGCATCATGCCATCAGAGTCAACATAAACGCTACCAGCAGCTCTTCTGATACCTGCTCTTGTTAGATCTCCACCTTTGTTGGCAGCTTCAAGAACACCTTTTAAGTGATGTTGTGAAGACCAACCAGCAACTAAGAATGTATTCGCTGAATCAATTCCCATTGCTGTAAATGTAGCTCTCATAGTTGCATGACCAGCTGTTTCAGCTTCATACGGAGCAACGAAGGCCATAAGGTACATTGAACCAGAAGTAAATAATGGTGCCAATGCAAAACCTTCTCTAACGAATGCATCATTGAAAGATGGTGCAGCCATCATAGATAGTGGTGTCAATCCTTGTTGGAAAGCTCCACCAGCTACTTGTGCCATATGAGTAGGCCCTATTGCTGGAAAGTATGCATCTACTGGTTTTGTAACCATTAGACCAACTGCTTGAGCAACGTCAAACTCTGGACTTGGAACAATGTATTCCCAAGCAACAGTAAGACCGTTTGCTTCTGCAGCAGCTTGTACACCCTTGGCATAATCGCCACCGTAGTCACCAGCGTATCCCATAATTCCAATAGTTTTAACATCTACTGGATAGTTAGCTAACGCCCAATCAACTGCATTCATACCATCAGCACAATATGCTGAACCGAATTCAATTACCAATCCTCTATCAACAGACTTATAAGACCAACCTGAGTACCAACTCATAGGAGCTGCAATCATGTTGTCTGTGTCCATATTATCAAGGATAAATACTGTTTGTGGCGTACCAAGTGACATAGCTAAAGCTGCAACACTATCGCGTTGCGCGTTATATCCTTCTAGATGTTTTTGAGGATTGTAACCTGTATCAAAACCTTCAACGATTGCGACACTATAGTCTCCAACTCCACCTGTTTGGTTTGCCCAGAGCCAAAAAGCTCTTTGGCCTGTTTCTAAAGCAGGTCCAAGGGGACCGTATGGTCCTGTATAATCATTGAGTAAACCAAGATATATACAACCTTTTGTAGGATCAGCACCTGTTGGTACTCCGCCTATTGCTTCAGGACATGGCTCTGCTGTAACTCCAACACCTGTGTCTACAGTACTGGCAGTGGTAACAGCTGGAGATTCCAGAGATTCAACAACTTCAGGAGTTGTTTCCTCTACTGTTTCTTCAGCGGCTCCGCCGCAAGCTACTAAGACAAGGGCTAGAACTGTAAAAAGAATGATTCCCTGCTTACGCAATGGTTTCATTATTCCCCCTTTTATAATTAGTACTAATAAATTTAGGTTACTAGGTTTTCATCAAGTTAGTAGGAAAATGGCCAGGCTTTAAAATAATTACGTAACCTAAACCAAATGCCCCATAGGCCTCTGGGTTCAAAAATTAAGAAAAGAATGATGAATAAACCAAACAATAGTCTTTCAAGCTGACCAAGATTTAAAGGTAGTGATTGTTCTCCAATCTCAAAAGTATGAAGTAACAACTGTATCAAAGCAGGAAATAAGGTATAAAACAGAGCCCCGAATAAAGGTCCCAGTACTGTTCCTGCCCCGCCAATAACCACTATTGCTACAAAAGTAATAGAGTACAAAAGACTAAAAGTACCTGGTTCAACTCCTCCAGAGACTGTAAAAAAGAGTGCCCCACTTATACCACCATAAAAACTTGATAAAGCGAATGCTGATGCTTTATATCTAAACAGATTAATACCCAGTGCCTCTGCAGCAATATCTCCGTCACGAATTGCGGAGTAAGCTCTGCCAGCTCTTGATCTGACTAGATTTTTAAAACCTAAACCAGCAAGAACACATGTAAGTAGACAGAACAGATAAAGAATTTGGTTTTTTTGTAAATAAAAAGTTCCAATTTCAATTCCTTTTTCTAGATTGACACCAAATAGTTTTAGAGTTGCTACCTTTCGTCCTAGACCTGCTCCACCAGTAACAGATTTAAAGTTTGAAAATAAATGAGAGCCTATAAATACTAGGGCAAGTGTTACTAAAGCAAGATTAAGACCTTTTAGCTTGACGGTAATTGGGGCAATTAATAAACCAACGATGGCAGCAGCTACGCCAGCTAATGGTAACCAAAAAATCATATCTAAATCGAAACCAACTACACTCGAAGTAGAAATTCCCCCGATTACAGCAGAAGCATAAGTTCCAACTCCAATGAATACTCCGTGTGCGAGGTTAATTTGACCCGCTAATCCTGAGACAATATTCAAACCCCAACCAGCAATAGCTATCAAAAAAGAAGTCGTTAAAAGAAGTATCCAGTAATCGCTTGCTAGAAAACAAAAAGCAACAGACAAAATGACTAATAATCCAAACCAACTTTTTTGTGTATTATTAGAGAATATGGATGATTCCTTTTGGTAGTCAATATAAAGATTTGGCCTACCTCTCATACTCTTTCAACCTCCTCAGTACCAAATAATCCATCAGGTTTAAAAATTAAAATTACAAACATAATCAGATATGGAGCAACTACAGAAAAACCATTTCCAAATGAAAAGCCAATGAGACTTTCAAAGCTTAGCTGATAGTAGGCCACATATCCCTGAGTTAGACCGATGATGATTGATCCAACTACTGCTCCAGGTATTGAATCTAAGCCTCCAATTACTACTGCTGGCAATGCTCTTAATGCTGATATGAAACTAAATTGTGATAAGGTATTGAATCCTCCGGTGATGAAAAAACCAGCAAAGGCGGCTAATATTCCCGCTATCATCCAAACAAGACCAAATATTCTACCAACATTAATCCCTTGAGCCATTGCTGCTTCTTGATCATAGGAAGTTGCTCTCATTGCAATTCCATATTTTGACTTTCTGAAGAAAATTGTTAAAAGGATAATCAACAATATTGCTGTGACAAGTGCTGCCAACTCAAGATATTTAATATTGACACCTCCAAGTTTTACGGCGCCAAAATTTCCATAGCTAGGAAATGGGTCACCCATGTATTTTGGATTTATGCCAATCCAACTATCAAGAACAGTTCTCAATAAAATATCAATTCCAATAGTTAGAACTGCAACAGAAAAAACAGGTTCACCCACCATAGGTCTTAAGAAGGTTCTCTCTATAAGTAGTCCCAAAATTCCAGTTAAAATAACCCCTAAAAATAATGCTAGCCAAAACGGGATACCTCTATCTATAGCTAATGAACTAATGATCCCCGCTCCTACTACTGCAAGTGCTGGTTGAGCAAAACTTAAAACTTCCATTGCTTTGTAAATCAATACAAAGCCTATAGCAACTAGTGAATAAATAGCTGCTAACGATAGCCCCTCAACTGTAGCTTGTAGAAAGATAATCAACTGTACATCTCCTCTATTAGGTCACTAAACTTCTCCATTAAAACATTTCTTTTAATTTTTTGAGTAGCTGTCATCTCTCCATCTTCATGATCGAGTTCTTTAGGAATCATTTGAAATTTTCTAATTTCTAAGGAAGAGGTTTCGGCATTTGCCTTAAGTATTTCACTCCACACAAGATCTTTTACTTCTTTTTTTTCAGACAAATCTCTATAAGTAGTGTGAGGAATATTTTTACGAAGAGCCCAATTGGATACAGTCTCAAACTCTATTGCGATTAAAACTGATAAGAATTTTCGTTTATCCCCAATTACAAGTGCATCTTTAATAAAAGGTGATATCTTTATCTTATTTTCAATTTCTTGTGGGGAAACATTCTTTCCACCACTTGTAATTATGATGTCTTTTTTTCTGTCAACAATTTTAAGAAACTCACCATCAAAAACACCTACATCACCTGTATACAGCCAACCTTCTTCATCTATACATTCTTTTGTAGCAGCTTCATCTTTAAAGTAACCCTTAAAGACTGCTGGTGATTTTACTAAAATTTCACCATCATCAGCTAGCTTTATCTCTACTCCATGATTGGGAACTCCTACTGTTCCTAATTTCATCTTTTTATCATTATTACCCGAAGCATATGCGCAGTTTTCCGTCATACCATAACCTTCAAAAATTGGAACACCAAGCGCTAAGAAAAATTTAAGTATTTCGGGAGCAATAGGTGCTGCACCAGAAATAGCTGTTTCTGCTTTACTAAGGCCTAACTTTTTCTTTAAAGTTCTAAATGCAAGTAACCATCCAATTCCAATATAAATTTGTGCGACTTTATCATTAAAACCTTTTTCAATTTTACGTTCAGCACCTAAATTCCCAAAGTACATTGAAATTTGAAATAATTGTTTTTTAAGAAAGGTAGCATCTTTCATTCGTACTATTGCACCAGCATGCATCCTTTCAAGAATTCTTGGAACTGCTGGAAAAATTGTTGGCTGTATTTCTACTAAATCCATTTGAACTGTATCAATTGACTCTGCAAAATTAATTGTCGCGTGAGTATGAGTAGCAATTAATAAGTCTGTAAGTCTCCCAAATATGTGGCATAAGGGCAGATAGGATAAGAATTGAGGATTAGTTGCGGTAACTGACTCTACTAATGAGAAGTTTGGGATTTGAGAGCCAACCCATTTAATATTTCCATGTGAAATCATAGAACCTTTTGGTGGACCTGTGGTTCCTGATGTGTACACCAAAAAAGCAATGTCTTCATCTTCTATGGCATCTAAATGTTCATCTACACAAGTTGGATGGGAGTCATATTCAGTTTTACCAATTTCTAGAAACTCAGCAAATTTCATTAACTTTGGATGGTCATAGTTATAGAGACCTCTTTCCTCAAAATAAATTATTTTTTCTAATCCAGGTAAATCATCGATAACTTCAAGTGCTTTATCAACTTGTTCTTGATCTTCTGCGAATAATATTTTAGATTCAGAATGCGAAAGTAAATACTGTACTTCTGATGATGGATTTGAAGGATACAAGCCAACGCTTACGTAGCCCATTGACTGAATTCCGATATCTGCAATAAACCATTCTGGTCTATTTTCAGAGTGAATTGCTACTGAATTTCCCTTCTCAACTCCAAAGTGTCTAAGTGCCATACCTAAGTAGTTTGACTTAAGCCAAAAGTCTTCATAAGTAGTTTCCTGCCATAATCCAAATTCTTTATATCTCATTGCAATCATATCTGGAAATCTTTGAGCCGTTTCTCTTACTTTTTTAGATGGAGTCTCTCCCCCATCCCTCAAGATTTCTTGATAAATTTGATCCATGGATAATGCCATAACTAACTCACTCCCAAATATGCATCAATAACTTTTTTATCTTTAACAATTTCATTTGGAACACCTTCAGCTAATTTTTCTCCAAAATTTAATACCATGACCTCTTCTGCAATATCCATAATCATGTTCATATCGTGATCAACCATAATTATGGTCTTTTTCATTTCTTCATGTATGTCAATAATAAATCTTGCGATATCTTCAGTTTCCTCATTATTCATTCCTGCAGCAGGCTCATCAAGTAAAAGTAAGTCAGGATTCATTGCAAGTGCCCTTCCCAATTCAACTCTTTTTTGAACACCATAAGGTAATGACATGATATAAGAGTATCTAAATTGTTCTATTTCAAGAAAATCGATAATTTCTTCAGCATTTTTTCTTGCCTCAATTTCATTTTTCTTAACCTTTTTACTAAATAGCAAACTTGATACGGGTCCATAATTTAATTGTCTGTGGCATCCAATTAGAATATTGTCTAGTACAGTCATATTTTCAAATAATTCTATATTCTGAAAAGTTCTTGCGATCCCTAGTGAAGCAACTTCATCTGGTCTTAGTTCGTTAATGTTATTATCTCCATATTTTACTGTGCCGGTGGTTGGTCTATATATGCCACTTATGCAGTTGAATATTGAGGTTTTACCAGCACCATTTGGACCTATTATTGAATATAGCTTTTTTGGCTTGACCTCAAAACTTATCTCATTCAATGCTGTAATACCACCAAATTTTAATGTCACATTCTCAAACTTTAAAGATTCTATGACAACCACCTTTTCTTTCTCTTGTAATGCTTTACGTCTTTGAAAGATTTTCTTTTTGTTCCCTCAGCGTTCAAACCTAAATAAAACTCTCTTACATCCTCATCATTAAGCAACATATTGCTTTTGTTGTCCATTACGACATTGCCCGTTTCCATAATATAACCATGATCGGAAATATTAAGGGCCATATTTGCATTCTGTTCGACAAGTAGAACTGTTACCCCTTGAGAGTTTATTTCTTGAATCAATTCTGCAACCTCATCGACAAGTTTTGGAGCTAAGCCGAGACTTGGCTCATCTAAGAGAAGATAGCTCGGATCAGACATTAACGCTCGTCCAATTGCCAACATTTGCTGCTCTCCCCCAGAAAGGTAGCCAGCTTTCCCTTTTGATCTCTCTTTAAGGATTGGAAACAGATCTAGAACTTTATCGATATTATCTTTAATGGCATTACTATTTGTATGTCCACCAAGTCTTAAGTTTTCAATAACAGTTAGCTCAGAAAAGATTCTTCTTCCCTCAAGAACCTGTGCTATACCTTTTTCAACAATTTTTGAGGGATCTAAGTTTGTAATGTCCTCTCCGTCTACTGAAATTGATCCCTTTGTTATATCACCATTTTGAACATCTAAAAGACCAGTAATTGATCGAATGACTGTAGTTTTACCTGCGCCGTTGCTGCCGAGTAATGCAACAATTTCTCCTTTTTTAATCTCTAAAGAAACTCCTCTTAAGACGAGGATTACATCTTGGTAAACTACTTCTAGGTTTTCAATAGCTAACATGTACCTTATTACTTTAACTGATGATTTATTGAATTCACAATTCAAATTAAAGATGAATAAAAAAACAGAAACCAAATATCTATGATTTAGTCATGACATCAAATTTCAAAATAATCTCCTTTCTGCATAAATATCATTACATTTGAACTACATATAAGATGGTGTATATGGATAATGAAAATTTCGAGCAACAAGAATTATTTAAGCAAGAAAAGTATATTTCTGATTTACTAGAGCAAAAAACTCCAAAAAATAAATCTTCACTAAACACAATTTTTGGAAGCTCAATACTTACAAGCATCATTGTTTTATCTTTTCTCTATGTTTACGGAATATTTGATGAAAATGAAATTATCATTCCTGACCCCGTAACTATCACCGAAACGGTTACTGAAACAGAAGTGATCATGCCAAGAATTGATTCAACTGAAATTGTTTCAATTGCTGAAATTGCTACAAAAACTATAGTTCAAATTCAAGTAGGGCAAGTTAACGAAAATGATGAATTCATTTCTTTAGGTGGTGGTTCTGGAGTAGTTATATCGGCAGAGGGGTTAATCATAACAAATCATCATGTAATTGATGAGGCTTCTTCTGTTAGGGTTATTTTTGAAGATGGAAGGATGTATAAAGCTGAAATTATCGGTTCAGATAAACTTACTGACATTGGTTTAGTCAAAATTGAATCAAGTAGCTTAACACCAATTGTTATTGGAAACAGTGACATACTACTTGTTGGAGATTTGGCAGTAGCTATTGGTCATCCACTTACGCTAGGAGCAGCCCCAACTGTTACTACTGGTATCGTTTCCGCATTAGAGAGAAGACTCGATGTTGGTGGACAGGACATGAACTCGTCGGTTACTTTATTTGGACTCATACAAACTGATGCACCTATAACTAGAGGATCAAGTGGTGGGGCTCTTTTAAATCAAAGAGGTGAATTGATTGGTATTACTACTGCTATCGCTACCGCTGATGTCGGCGCCGAGGGTCTCGGATTTGCAGTGCCAATAAATTTAGCCTTAAACATAAGCCAGGACTTAATTGATGATGGAAAAGTTTATCATTCATTCCTTGGAATATTAGGCGCACAACACTTTGAAGTAGCTGAAGATGGAGCAAGAATTTTCTCAGGAGTCGAAATCCAGGAATTGTACGGACCAGCTAACGATATATATGCAATTGGTAAAGCTGGGGCATTACCTGGTGATATTATTAAAAAAGTTAATGGAAAAAATATTAAAACCTTAGATGGATTGATAAGTTTTTTGAGGGGCAAAAAAGCTGGAGATGAAATTTCTATTGAAATAATTAGAAATGGCCAAACCATAACTTTGGAATTCTTATTAGACCTAAGACCATCTGATGTCTAATGTCTGAGGATATTTTCTCTCAATTCTTTAATCTGTTTAATAACAATGACTCAGATGTTAATTGGGAGCTTTCAAAACAAATTAACAAACATTTAAACAAAGATAGTTCGGAAGAAATTCTTGAACTCTCTAATGATCAACTAGATTTGAATGAAATCTTTAGGTTCTTAGAGTTAAATATTCATAATGTAGGTAATTTTGATTCAGAGCAAACAAGTATTCAAATACTTGAGCCAAGTCTTTATGGTGAATGGTTCTTGAACTCAATACAACATTTTGACTTTTCAAAATTTAGTATTGGTGACCTTCCTGGAGGACTACAAATAGGAAACATCCAATCTTCCATAATTGGTATGCAACTAGGTAACTTGGCTGGAATGATCAGTAAGAATATGTGGGGACTTAGCCAGTTTGGAATTATTCTTCCACAATCAGACATTCTCGCTATTAATAAAAATAAATATTTTGAACGAATAGAACAATTTGAAACCGATATAAATGAACTTGCTCTTTCACTGCTGACTTTGGAAGTTGTTGCATTAAGTCTTGGTAAATATACCTCGCCTTTTGAAAAAATAATTGAGAATCTTGAAAAAGCAAGTAAAGAGATGATGGAAGGTTTTAAAGACTTAGATTTAGATCCCTCAAAGATGGCAAACCCTGAGGATATGTTGCAAAATTTCTCAGGACTTGAAGGATTTGACTCTTCAAAAATAATTGAAGAGATTATTGCACCACTTAGTTTTTATAGGGGTGTCATAAAATCAAAAGCTAAGAGTTTAAATTTAATTCAAGACAATACTACTTATGACCTTCTGATGGATCTAAGTTTTACACTTGGTGAGAGTCCTCTTGGTGAAATTGAAAAAAGTATAGACGAGCTTGACGAATCAACATCACTTTTCTTTGATTTCCTAGTATCGTCTAATAGTCAATACTCAATTGATGACATGCTTTTGGATAAGGAATTAATACCAAGCAGGAGTGAGATTGAAGATCCAATCTCTTGGGCTGCAAGGACTTCTTTACCGCCTATTTAAGATAAATTACTAAAATATAAAAAAAAGGAGAAACAAATGAGCTTACAAGTTGGAGATACAATACCTGAATTTAAATTATACAATTACGATAAAAATGCCTATGAAGATAAAGATTTTTTAGGTAAGAAAACAATGTTTGTTTTCCTTCCATTTCCATTCAGCAGTGTCTGTGACAAAGAAATTTGTGAACTTAGAGATAATAAAGCATCTTTAGAAGAAAATGGAACTGATACTGTTTTAATAACAGTAGGTGCGAGTCCAACAAATAGTGCATGGGCTGCACAGTATGGTATTGAGTTTCCAATCCTTGCAGATTTTTGGCCTCATGGAGAAGTTTCACAAAAATTTGGTTGCTTCCATGAAAAAGCTGGTATTTCTTTAAGGTACTCTTACATAACTGATGAAAATAACGTAATCACTGAAATAATCAAAAGTGATGAAATTGGTGTTGAGAGAGACTTTAGTGAATATAAAGAAAGTTTTGGCTTTTAACTAACTTCTCTAATATCAAAACTTTGTACTCTCTGTCTTTTGATACGTCTACGTTCTCTTTCAGAGAGTCCGCCCCATATACCAAACTTTTCAGATTGCTCTATGGCAAATTCTAGGCAATCTTCCTGGACGTTGCAGGCTCTACAAATAGACTTGGCTTTTCTTGTTGAGGCACCTCTCTCGGGGAAAAATATATCGGCGTCTGCACCCTTACAATTTGCTTCCTCAGTCCATGAAGGCATTCCTCCAATTAGATCTTCCATTTTTGAATTTTCCACCCTTGCTCCTTATATAGAAAACTAAATTACATGTGTGTAATCTATATAGTTTTACAACAATTGTCAAGGGGCTAATTCTTCATTTAATTTAGCGTAATTTTAGATATGTAGGATAATTAAATAATGCCTAATCAAAAATTAGTTTCCTCTGGAGGAATTTACAAAGGTAAGACAAGCATGTGGCTCTACATATTTCATAGAGTTACGGGTGTAGCTTTATTTGGATATCTTTTACTGCATATCATATCAACAGCTTTAATTCTTTTAGGACCTGAGGTTTATGAGGGTGCTGAAGCAATATACAAGAATTTTTATTTTAGAGTAGCTGAAATAGGCTTATTTGGAGCAGTGTTAGCACATGCGATAAATGGTCTTAGAATAATTACTGTAGACTTATGGAGAAAAGGTTCTGATTATCAAAAACAGCTTAATGTAATATCTTTAGTAATTTTTATCGGTGTTTTTGTCCCCTCTACATACAAAATGGTAGATTCATATTTTGATTTATGTTTAGAGAAAAGTTCACCAGGAACCACCGTAACTGATTGTATTGTAAGACCTATTCCGGATTGGAAGTAGGGATATGAAAACTCAAAGGACAGACTGGGGCCGAAGGCAACCACCTTTAGCAGGATCTAGTTTCGAGTTGTATGCATGGTTTTTTATGAGAGTCAGTGGACTACTGCTTGTACTTCTGGCAGTTGGACATATGTTCATTATGCATGTATTCAATGATACTCTTAACCTTGATTATGAATTTGTTGCCGCAAGATGGGATACACCTTATTGGCGAGCTTTTGACTGGTTGCTTTTAGCCTTAAGTCTTCTTCATGGTACAAATGGACTGAGGGTAGTCCTTCATGACAATATATCGGATCAAACTGTTAGGAAACTCTCTTTATCAGCTCTTTATGTGACAAGCACTGTTTTCTTTATTTTAGGAACTTATGTTATTGTGGCTTTTGTGAGTGAATTATGAAGATAGTTAAACATTCCTTTGATGGAATAATAGTTGGAGCTGGTGGAGCAGGTCTTAGGGCTGCTATTGAAGCAGCGCCTACAATGAAACTTGCAGTTATCACCAAACTCTACCCTACAAGATCTCATACTGGTGCAGCTCAAGGTGGAATGAGTGCAGCCTTAGCAAATGTAGAAGAAGATAATTGGAATTGGCATGCTTTTGACACAGTAAAGGGGTCTGATTATTTAGCAGACCAACCAGCTGTAGATATTTTATGTAAAGAAGCTATTGATGCAGTAGTTGAATTAGAGCATTGGGGACTCCCATTCAGTAGATTAGAAAGCGGAAAGATTGCTCAAAGAAGATTTGGTGGTCATACAATTAAAGAAGGTGCTGCACCTGCATTTAGGGCATGTTATGCAGCTGACAGGACAGGACATATGATCCTCCAAACTTTGTATCAGAAATGCGTGTCTATGGGTGTCGAGTTTTTTGATGAATTTCAAGTTTTAGATATAAAGATTGAAGACGGTGTTTGTAAAGGTGTAGTAGCATACGAAATCGCGACTGGTGATCTACATGTTTTTGAAGCAAGAGCAGTAACATTTGCAACCGGTGGATTTGGTAAGATTTTCAAAGTCAGCTCAAATGCACACTCTCTCACTGGAGATGGACCTGGCATGCTATATCAAAAAGGTATTCCTCTTGAGGATATGGAATTTTATCAATTTCACCCGACAGGAATCTACAGACTTGGAATACTGTTATCTGAAGCTGCTAGAGGTGAAGGAGGTATTCTTCGAAACAAGGATGGTGAAAGATTTATGGAAAGATATGCACCTTCTATTAAAGATTTAGCACCAAGAGATATGGTTTCAAGAGCAATAGCAACTGAGATAAGTGCAGGTAACGGTGCAGGTCCTAATAGTGACTATGTATTCCTCGACTTAACCCACTTAGGTGAGGAAGCTATCATGAAAAAACTTCCTGATATAACAGACTTTGTTAGAACGTATGTAAAGATAGAACCAATAAATGACCCTATTCCAGTTCAACCAACAGCTCACTATGCAATGGGAGGTATTCCGACCGACGTTAATGGTAGAGTTCTTAGTGATCATAAAGGTGGCGTCATTGAGGGAGTCTATGCAGCAGGTGAAGCTGCTTGTGTTAGTGTTCATGGAGCAAATCGTTTAGGAACTAACTCTTTATTAGATATTGTTGTTTTTGGAAAAAGAGCTGGACAAAGTATGGTTGATTACGTATCTAGTACTAAGGCCTCCCCTCTTAATGAATCAGCTGCAGATGATTTATCAAACAAAATTTCTGGATTTATGGAAAAAGAACATACTACAGAATTTTCAGTGGCAAAAATCCGATCAGAACTACAAGATTCAATGGAAGAAAATGCTAAAATTTTCAGATCTAAAGAGACTTTAGATAATCAAACAGAAATTCTGTCTGACCTAAGAGAAAGATACAAAAATGTTACCATTTCAGATAAGAGCAAGGTATTCAACAGTGAACTCCTTGAAGCAATTGAGCTTGATTACTTACTAGATATGGCCGATACAACTGTAGCTAGTGCTTTAGCAAGAAAAGAATCAAGAGGAGCTCATTCACGAGAAGATTACCCAGATAGAGATGACACAAAGTTTATGAAACACTCGTTTGCATTTAAAAATGGTGATTCTGTAAAACTTGAATATAAAGATGTTGAACTTGGAAAGTATGAGCCAATGGAAAGAAAATACTAATGGAAATTGATTTAAAAATATTAAGATATGACCCCGAGAATGATAAAAAGGGACATTGGGAATATTACAAAGTTGATGCTGAACCAGAGGAAAGAATCCTTGATTTACTCCACAAAATAAAATGGTTTGAAGATGGATCGTTGTCATTCAGAAAGTCTTGTGCTCATGGCGTATGTGGTTCGGATGCAATGGTAGTAAATGGTGAAAACATGCTTGCCTGTCAAGTATTAGTAAAGGAAGTAAGCAACCCGATTAAAATCGAACCTATAAGGGGCTTACCCGTACTAAAAGATTTAATAGTAGATATGGAACCATTTTTTGATAGTTACAAAAAGGTTATGCCATTTTTAATTAATAATGATGAACCCGGAGATAGAGAAAGACTTCAATCACCTGAAGATAGAGATAAATTTGAAGATACAACAAAATGCATTCTCTGTGCTGCTTGTACTACAAGCTGTCCTGTCTTTTGGACTGCTGACTCATACATTGGTCCAGCAGCAATTGTTAATGCTCATAGATTCGTAATGGACTCACGAGACCAGGGATCTAAGCAAAGACTAGAAATCATGAAAGATGTTAACGGGGCATTTAGATGTCGTACTGCTTTTAATTGTACAAGTGCATGTCCAAGAGGCATACAAGTAACAAAAGCAATTGAAGATGTTAAAAGAGAAACTCTACTAAATAATTGAACAAAGAAATAACTAACTATCTCGAAATTATTACACAAAGATTAAACTTAAATAAAAAAGAAAATATAAATTTAATATATTTACAAATAACGTCTCGAGATAATGTTTGGAATATAAATTTAGGCACTCTCGAGGAGAACACAAATTTAGAAAACAATGTAGATAGCTTAATAATAAAAATGGAAGAATCGACTTTCTTTGAGCTTAGGGATAATGTAAAGCATCCAGAAGACTTGATGTTCGATGAAAAAATTAAAATTAAGGGTAACTTAGATTTACTCAAATAAAAAAGAAAAGACGGCTAAGCCGTCTTTTCAATAAGGTTTTAAGATGTCTTAGTTTAGACTATCTTTTAATCCTTTTGCAGCTTTAAATGCTGGTGCATTTTTAGCAGCTATTTGGATTGTTTCACCTGTCGCAGGATTTCTCCCTTGTCTTGCAGCCCTGTATCTTGATTCAAACTGTCCGAAACCAGCAATACTTACTTTGTCGCCATTTTTCATTCCGTTTGTTATTCCGCCAAACACTGCTTCCACAGCTGCTTTAGCGTCTGTCTGTGACAACCCTACTTCTGCTGCTACAACGCTTGCTAATTGATCTTTATTCATAGCTGTTTTGCCTTTCTTGTTGCGTTTTACTATATGTTAATTATAGTTTTTTTAAATAAATTATCTTATTATTCAATAATTAATGGCTTTTTTTATTAAAAGGCTGCTTTTATTGACTATTTATGCTATTAAGCTCGGAAACCTTGTCTTTTACGGCTTTTGAAGCTTCTCTTAATGCATCTAGCTCAGTTGAGGTTAAGTCGTACTCCACAATTTCAGTGACTCCCCCTTTACCAAGTTTTGCAGGGACTCCAAGATAAACATCATTTATTCCATACTCCCCTTCAAGCCATGCACATACTGGAAAAACTTCATTTGAATCAGAGATTATTGACTTTACCATAGTTGCTGCAGAGGATGCTGGGGCAAAATAAGCACTTCCTGTTTTTAGAAGCCCAACTATTTCAGCTCCACCTTCCGAAGTTTTTTTCACAAGTTCATCAATATCTTTTTCAGATAAAATATCAACTAGCGGCTCACCACTAACTGTGCAAAGAGATGGTACTGGGACCATTGTCTCACCATGGCTACCTAGTGTTAGAGCATAAACGTCACTCATCTTGACATTTAGTTTTTCAGATATGAAGTATGCAAACCTAGAAGAGTCAAGAATACCCGCTTGACCTATAACTCTGCCTTTAGAGAGTTTTGAAACTTCAGCAGTTAGAGTTGTCATCTGGTCTAGAGGATTTGTAACTACAATTATTATTGGATCTTCGGAATGCTCTAATATTTGTTTAGTAACATCAGTTACAATTCCAGCATTTACTTCTAATAAGTCCATACGTGACATACCTGGTTTTCGAGGCAAACCTGCAGTAATAACAACCACATCACTTTCAGCTGTTTCTTTATAATCATTGGTACCAGAAACCTTTGTATCAAATTTCTCAACGAATCTTGACTGATTTATGTCTAAAGCAAGCCCCTGGGGTAAGCCCTCAACTATATCTGTCATTACAACTTCGCTTGCTAAATTGTATTCTGCAACCCGTAAAGCTGTCATTGAGCCATATTTACCTGCGCCAACTACTGTAACTTTTTTCACAACTTCCTTTCAATAATCTTATTGTATGTTTCGGACAAGAGAATCTGCAAATTCAGAGGTTGATAGAATAGTTGCATCTTCTCTTCCTCTTGCAAGATCATAAGTAACATTTCCTTCAAGAATTGACTTTTCCATACTAGATATTATTAAGTCTGCAGCTTCATTCCATCCCATATACCTGAACATCATTTCACCTGATAGAATTAATGAGCCAGGATTTGCTTTATTCATTCCAGCATATTTTGGAGCTGTGCCATGTGTAGCCTCAAAAACTGCTTTCCCATTTTCATAATTAATATTCCCACCTGGACTTATACCTATTCCCCCTATTTGTGCTGCTAATGCATCGGAAGCATAGTCTCCGTTTAAGTTGGTAGTTGCAATAACATCAAATTCTTGGGGTTTAATCAATATCTGCTGTAAGAAAGCATCAGCTATAACATCTTGCACCAATATTTTGTCACCTGGATTACCATTTGAATCTTCCCATGAAACGGCAACATCTGAAAATTCTCGCTCTATTAACTCATAGCCCCATTTTCTGAAAGCTCCTTCTGTAAATTTCATAATGTTGCCTTTATGAACAATAGCAAGATTTTTCTTTCCATTTTCTGCAGCAAAATTGATTGCAGCTCTGATAAGTCTTTCTGATCCGGTGTTGGAGATTGGCTTTATGCCGATGCCGCTATCTTTTCGAATTTTCCAACCGAATTCATCTTCAAGAAAGTTATTTAATTTTAAAACTTCATCACTACCTTCTTCTAACTCTTTACCTGAGTAAACATCTTCTGTATTTTCTCTGAAGAGAACAATATCTACATCTTGAGGACTTTTAGTTGGTGTTTCAATTCCCTTAAAGTACTTTATTGGCCTTAAACATACATAAAGGTCCAGTTCTTGTCTTATTGCAACATTTATTGATCTTATGCCTTCTCCTACTGGAGTTGTTAAAGGACCTTTTATTCCCACTCCATGTTCATCAAAAGTATCTAATGTCTTTTTAGGTAACCATTCTGATACAGTATCGTAAGCTTTTTGCCCAGCTAAAACTTCAATCCAATTAATTTTTCTTTCACCATTGTAAGCTTTTTCTACAACTGCATCAAAAACTGATTGTGATGCTGGCCATATATCTATTCCAATTCCATCACCTTCTATAAATGGAACCGTTGGATTATCTGTATCAAAAGACTCTCTAGTTTTATTAATTGCAATATTTAATTCACTTCTATTTAAATTTTCAACCATTACATTACTTCCTTTACCGCTTTTCCAATCTTTGTTGGATTGCTAACAACTAATACGCCTGCTTCCTCTAATGATTCCATTTTGGCTTTTGCCGTACCTTTATTACCTGAAACAATTGCTCCCGCATGACCCATTTTTTTACCTGGAGGGGCTGTTACACCTGCAATGTATGAAACTACTGGCTTAGATATGTTATTTTTAATATACTCAGCCGCTTCCTCTTCAGCAGTTCCTCCTATTTCACCAATCATTACTATGGCATTTGTTTCATCATCTTCTTGAAATTCTTTAAGAATATCTATAAATGACATTCCTGGAACTGGATCTCCACCAATCCCAATACATGTTGATTGGCCAATATTTAATTGAGTTAGTTCGTGTACAGCTTGATAAGTTAGTGTTCCTGACCTCGATACAACTCCAACGTTTCCTGGGAGTGTAATTTCATGAGGCATAATACCAACGTTTGATTTTCCAGGAGAAATTAAACCAGGACAATTGGGTCCAAGCAATTTAGATTTTGTATTGTTTTTAATTAGATTGTACATTTCAGCTTCATCTTTGGCAGGAATTCCTTCGGTTATACAAACAATTAACTGGCAGTCTGCATAAGCAGCTTCAAGAACAGCATCTTTTGCAAAAGCTGGTGGTACGAAAGTTAGAGCAACATTTGCACCTGTTTCGTCAATTGCTTCTTGTACTGTATTAAATATAGGGATTGACTCTACTTGCTCTCCGCCTTTGCCAGGACGTGTTCCTGCGACTATCTTTGTTCCATAATCTCTATTTCTAAGAGCATGAAATTGACCCTCTCTTCCAGTTATTCCTTGAACAACCACTTTTGAATTTTCATCTATGAGTATTGCCATTATCTATTTCCTTTCACGGATAACTCAGCTGCTTCATTCATAGTTTCAGTAATAATTATTTTTTCATTAGGGTTATCTCTGAGAATCTTTAATCCCTCTGTAGCATTTGTGCCATCGAGTCGAATCACTATTGGCCATTTAAGATCTTTTCCTTTAGTTGCTTCTACAATTCCTTGCGCAACAAGATCACATCTTGTTATTCCACCAAATATATTTATAAAAACACTGGATACTGAGTCATCTGTTTCAAGAACTTCAAGCGCAGCACTCACAGTTTCTGCTTTTGCTCCACCTCCTATGTCTAGGAAGTTAGCAGCACTGCCGCCATATTCAGCTACAACATCAAGAGTTGACATAACAAGTCCTGCCCCATTGCCGATAATGCCTACTGAGCCGTCCAGTTTAATAAAGTTTAAGCCCTTTTCTTTAGCAGACTTTTCTGAAGGAGGAATTGGTATATCTTTTTCAATTTGATCAAAGTTTTCGTGCCTATATTTTGCATTCATATCCAATGAAACTTTAGAATCTAACGCCATTACACCGCTACTAGTTATAGCTAATGGATTTACCTCTACTAAGTCACAATCACCAGAAATAAATAGTTTAAATAATCTAGTTATTATTGCCACTAAATCAGATTGATAATCCTGGTTTAACTTGGAGTTAGTTATTGCGTCAATTAAAACGGCTTCATCTAATTCTTTAGATGGATCTATGTGAATCATTGTTAGATCGTCTGGATTTTCTTCAGCAACAGCCTCAATATCCATTCCACCTTTTGCGCTTAACATCATTAAATATTTTTTTTCTGACCTATCAAGAGTAAATGATAAGTAGTACTCCTCTTTTATATCAGAAGCCTCTTCAATCAAGATTTTTTCAACAGTGTGACCTTTGATGTCCATTCCAAGAATTTCATTAGTGTGCGTAATGAGTTCATCATTATTAGTGGCTAATTTGATACCACCAGCTTTCCCCCTACCCCCAACTTGGACTTGGGCTTTAACAACAACAGGGTAATTTAAATTAAAACCCTGTTCTAAATCTTCAATTTTATTTACAAGAAAAGAATTTGGATGTGCAATATCATAGTTTGCATAAAGTGATTTTCCCTGATATTCAAATAAATCCATAATTTAACTTACAAATTATATATAGTTCATTAATTTATGCATGGTAAGAATTTCAATCAAATTTTATTGGGGCCCACTCTATATCTAGATATTTAACACCCCATTCACCACCAAAATTGATAGTAATTTCATTGCCTGAAATTTCTTCAATTATTCCTTTTCCATATTTTTCATGTGTGACAGTATTTCCTACTTTTCCAGTCCCAGGTGAAGTTACTGAAGTGGTGCTAAAATCTTTAACTTTGATTTCTTTAAAAAAGTTTTCTGATTCTTCTAAAAATCGGCTTTTTAAGTTGTACGTAGTACCTCCCCATAATGATCTTGTTTGAGAGTAGGTTAAATAAAGTTTTTGCTCAGCACGGGTCATTCCCACATAACATAATCTTCTCTCCTCTTGTACTTCAAATTCACTTTCTGATTTTTGACTAGGGAAAATATTTTCCTCCATACCAGTCATAAAAACATAGGGAAATTCGAGCCCTTTTGCATTATGTAAGGTCATCAATAAAACATTATCTTCGTCTTCTATACTGTCAGTGTTTGTAAACAAAGCTAGAGATTCTAAATAATCTCTAAGAACTATATAAGGATCATCAACATCTTCTTCGTAAAGGTTTTCAAATTCGAAAGCTGAGTTAATTAGTTCATCAAGGTTTTCAATTCTCATTTGGGATTCTAGTGTGCCATCTTTAATTAGCTGATTTTTGTATCCCGTTAGCTCTAAGGTTTTAATAATTGCTTCTGAAGGACCTTTTATTGCATGCCCTTTTAAATCTATTATTAGGTCTTTAAATTCTTTAAGCTTATTAAGAATTCGTGCCGATAAGAAATCTAAACTTTCAAAATCATCTAGTGCATTTGAAACCGATAATTCTTTTGAACTAGAGAAATCTCTTAATTTTTGTAAAGTAGATTCCCCTATCCCTCTTTTTGGAACATTGAGAACTCTTTCAAAGGAAACTGTGTCGTCAGGATTTACTAAATAGTTTAAATAAGAAAGTATATCTTTTATTTCTTTTCTATCGTAAAATCTTACATTTCCAACAATTTTATAATTAACACTATTTCGTCTTAACTCTTCTTCAAATATTCTTGATTGATTATTTGTTCTATAAAAAATAGCAATTTCCATTTTTTTATCCTTTTTTAAAATATCTTGTATTTCAGAAGTAATCCATTTTGCCTCATCTCTTTCGGAGCTGAATTCTGCTACATTTACATCCATTCCGCTTGAATTGTCAGTCCATAACTTTTTATCCTGGGTTCTTGGATTGTTTGAAATTACTGCATTTGCAATATCTAAAATATTTTGAGAAGATCGGTAGTTTTTATCTAAGGTAATAATTTTTGCATTTTGGAAATCTTTTTCAAATTCTTGTATGTTTCTTATATCTGCGCCTCTGAACGCATAAATACTTTGATCTGAATCCCCCACTACACACAAATTTTTGTGCCTAGAAGATAAAAGTTCTATTAACTTATACTGCACCAGGTTTGTATCTTGATATTCATCGACCATAATATATTGGAACTTCGATGACCAAAAATTTAATGCTTCTTCATTTGTTTCGAGTAAATCTACTGTTTTAATTAGCAAATCATCAAAATCCATTGAGTTGGCTAACATTAGTTTTTTTTCATAAGAAGTATAAATTTCAGCAACTTTCACATCAAAAAAAGTTTCAGCAAATTCAATGGCTTCCCCTGGGGTTGTTCTCATATTTTTTAATCCAGAAATAGCCGCTTGAAATCTTCTAGGTGAATATTGTTTTAGATCCACATTATTTTCTCTCATACAATTCCTTATTAGTTTTGAAGAATCTGATTGATCATAAATCGTAAAATTATTTTTATATCCAATTAACTGGCCATGTGTGCGTAAAATTTTTACACAAGAACTATGAAATGTAGAAATCCATTTAGGTGAAACATCCAAACCTAAGAGCTTACTAATTCTTTCCTTCATTTCATTTGCTGCTTTATTGGTGAAAGTAATTGCTAATATATTTGAGTAGTTTATTGAACAGTTCATGACTAAGTGTGCGTACCTATATGTTAATACCCTTGTTTTACCCGATCCCGCTCCAGCAACTATAAGTAATGGTCCATCTGTATATTCAATCGCTTCTTTTTGCTTTTCGTTAACTAAACTCTTCCACTCTTCTGGAATAGGTAGATTATTAACCATGAGTTCAGAGACCTAGAATATTATTTACTTCTTGTATCGTTAATTCTGCAGAAGCTTGGGCCTCTTGAAGGTTGATTTCGACTACTTCTGAAATATTTTCTTTTTCAAGCTCTGTAAATTTAAGATTAATTGGGTTTAAGTATTCTGCCACACATTCACCAACTGCCATTTTAAATTCTCCATAACGGGAATCTGTAAAAGTTTTTTCGACTTCCTTATGAGACATCTCATTTATAGAAGCATATATGTCTATGAGATTGCTTATCCCCTTTTTTTCACTTAAATTATATTGAATACTATCGTCTGAATCTGTAACAGATGATTTAAATTTTTTCATTATTGTATCCTTATCATCATCAAAATAAATTGTGCCATTGATATCATCTGAACTTTTAGACATTTTACTATCAGGATGTTTCAATGACATTAACCTAGCCCCAGATTTTCCAGAAGATTTTTCAGGTAAAGGGAAGACTTCTCCATATTTATTATTAAATCTTTCAGCAATATTTCTAGTTAACTCTAAGTGTTGTGTTTGATCATCTCCTACGGGTACTTCATTCGCTTTATGAATTAATATATCAGATGCCATAAGCACAGGATATGTAAAAATCCCAGCATGACTCCCAAGACTGTCAGCTTTTTCTTTGTATTGTGTCATTCTTTGAAGTTCTCCAACTTGACAAAAACTTGAGAGTATCCAGGATAAATATGCATGTTGAGGGACACTACTTTGTGCATAAATAATTGAATTATCTAAATTTATACCCGCAGCAATTAGCAACTTAAGAGTTTGTTCAATATTGGATTTCAATTCCTTAGGGTCTGGGTGTGTTGTAATGGAATGAAGATCTACAACACAAAAAAAGTTTTTATTTTCTTCATTTGATAGATGGACCCAATTTTTTATTGCGCCCAAAAAGTTTCCTAAGTGAACTTTTCCTGTTGGCTGTATGCCAGAAAAAACAGTTTTCATATCTGCTATTCTAATGTCTTAAATCAATTTGGAGTAGCTTATGAAACCTGAATATACGATGTCTCCATACTCAGGATTAAGGAATATTATATTAATTGGCTCACTATTTGGTTTTCACGGTTTACTTAATAGAAGTCTACTTATTGATGGTGTGGAAGAAATTTATATTGTCACATCTCGTATCACGATTGTTACACTGATTCTTTTTTTCTACTGCTTTAGGGAATTTAAATCTGAAATAAATTTTAATTACTTATTAAGAGGTAGTTGGACCGGCTTTCTTGCGATATTTATTCCAGGATGGACTTTTATATATGCTTTAAAAAATATCTCGTCTGGATTACAAAGTATATTTATTTCAACAATTCCTATGTTTACAGTATTTTGGGTATATTTTTTTTACAAGGAAGAAAAAATTACTAAATTAAAAATTTCTTCTGTTGTGATAGGTCTACTAGGATTAATTGCATTATTTTTGTCTGGGGTAACAGGACTGTCTGAGGAAGGTAGTCTTTTAATTGGTGGATTGTTAGCCTTAATTGGGGTTCAGGGTCTAGCAATAAGTAATATTACAAATAAAAAAGATTCACAAATTATTCCAGCAAAAACTTACCTCTTAACACAGTGGATTGCTGCAACCCTCATCTCAATAGTATTATTCAATTTCCTTGGTGGAAGAGTGGTCTTTTTAACCCAGCTAGAGATTTTGAAGCTTCTTGGTTTAGTGTTTATAGATATTTTCAACTACTCGTTATTTTTTTACACCATCAAAAGACTTTCCGCTACGTTTACAACTCTTGTTGATTATATTGTTCCAATTGTTGGAATAATAGTTGGATACATTTTTCTAGACGAAGTTATAAGTAATATATTTTTTGTCACATTGACAATGATATTTATCTCTCTTTATCTAGCAGTAAAAGATGAACTCACAAATTCACGCCAAGCCAAGTAACTCCCGTGTCATTTTTGCTGTTGCACCCCAGAGAGTCTCATTACGGATTTTAAATATCCAATCATTGGGATATATTCCTCTAAACCTCCAGTTTTGTTGATTACTTAATTCATCAATAGAAACGAAAAAAATTTCCTGTACTTCTGACTTGTTGAAGGATTCTGGTTTTTTATGCAACCTACATATAATAGGAAAAACATTGTATTTAAATTCTATTGTGTCGACTGGTTCTAAGATACCAAAAGGTTCAACATCATTTTTTAAAATTAATAGTTCTTCAGATGCTTCCCTTACAGCAGTTTCTACAATATTTAAATCTCTTTGTTCTTTTTTTCCTCCAGGAAAAGCAATATGGCCTTTATGGGTTGGCATGTCATTTGATCTTTTAATAAAAAGAACTTCTTTTTCTTTATACACTAAAATCGAGACAGCTGCATAAGGCTCGTCATGTATTTTGTAAGGTAGTTTTAACTCTTCATATACGAGGTGTGATTTCAATTCTTATTTTTCAGCTACTATCGATATCTTTATACCGATAGGGTTCAAAACTTCCCATGCATTAAATTTTGTAGGTGCATCAAAGCCAAACCAGGTTGTATCAATTTCAGTAACACCTGAAACATAAACCTTATCATCTTCCATAAAAGCTGTTATTGAAAAAGGTACGTTTATCTCAATATTTCTGATACTGAGAACGCCTACTATTGTCTCATCTATTTTGGAATCAAAATTATTATTTGGTAATACAATTTCATCAACACTATAAACCGCATTTGGGAAGATTTTTGACTCTAGCCATTTAGTCTTGATGGCACCATCTCGTATACTGCTACTACTTTTCAATGTCGATAAATCGGCAGTTATGGATAAGTTTCTAACCTGTAAACAAGAATCAGCTAAATCACACTCTCCTAGGGTTAATTCGAAATCTCCAGAAACTTCATTAGTTATCCCCTCTACTATCTCTAAATTAGCATTGAGAAATTGTTTAGGCGCAAGGTAGCTGACTGTACTTAATTCTTTATTCACTGTGTAAATGGCTCCATCAAAAGATTCCAGTTGTGTAACCTCTATACTTGTTGTTGTGGATGTATCATCAGTTTCTTGAATCTCTAAAATTGTAGTTT